>JAFGDF010000099.1 GCA_016932235.1 Deltaproteobacteria bacterium
GTGGCATTAAGATTGGTCAAAGGAAGCAATGGATATCATGATTATGTTGAGCAAAACCTTAAAGATCCCGCAATACTGGAACTGATAAAAAAAATAAGATATATGGCTGACGAAAAGCATGAGAAGCTTAAGGTAGATGGAGCGGCTATCGTTACTATTAAACTTAAGGATGGCAGTTGTTATCGAGAACAGGTAGACTATGCCAGAGGAATGAGACAGAACCCGTTGCTCTGGCCGGAATTGGAAGAGAAGTTTCGCAGCCTGGTTAACGGAGTTATACCCATACAAAATATGGAGGCTATTATTCAGATTATCAAAGAGCTGGAAGACTTAAAAAACATCCAAAAACTAGCTGCACTCCTGATTGCTGATAGAAAAGAATAAAGTATCTATCCAAAGGGAAAGAAGTATTCCCTTTATTGAATAATATTAGCCCTGGTGTTTGTCGCAATCATGATTATCGATAGCTATCCGGTTATTGTTAGATTATATGCTTTAATAATGCGAATATGATAATAACAAGAATCACTATCCATGAATAATAACGTTTTTCATTTCCGATTGGGTAAATTCGAATGCTTTTCCATCAGGGATGGTTTCCTTCCGTTACCAGATGGAAAGATAATGGATTTGATTTGTTTATGCGTCAAAACAGATAAGCATACTGTTCTCTTTGATACCGGATTTGGCGGTGTTATACCGACCACAGGCCAGTTAATTCAGAACCTCCAGGATTCAAAAATATCAAGGTCAGAGATCGATACGGTTATCCTTTCGCACGGGCATCCGGACCATATTTGTGGAATATCTGGTTCCAATAATCAACCCAATTTTCCCAATGCTCAATATTATATGTTTAAGAGGGAGTGGGAATACTGGATGTCAAAACCGGATTTTTCAGAAGTAGATGAATTTATACGACAGCTTACCTTTACTTCCATACAGAAGAATCTTGTGCCTTTAAAGGGACGAATTCAACTGCTTGAAAAGGAAAGTGAAATTGTACCGGGTATCAAGTTTCTTACGACGCCAGGACATACGCCAGGACATATTAGTTTTGTCATTTCATCTGATAAGGAAAGTTTAATAATTCTATGCGATTTGTTTCATCGTACAATAGAGATTGAAGATCCCAGTCTCTTTTTATTACCCCCAATGACCTCTGAAGCCAATATCAGTCGAGCTAAATTATTATCCCAGGTTAGAATAGAGGACCTGTTGTTCTCAGGTCACTTTTCATTTCCCGGTGTTGGAAAACTTTATAAGTCAGGCGATGTGCAGAAATGGCAACCAATCGCAATATAATACGAATTTTTAGATAAAAATTTCGATGGTGAATAAATTTCTAAGCTTCTTTTATGGCATCAATTCCGAAACAAGCTTTACCCTAACTAAATCCATTAGAATAAGATAACACACTTGCCGGTTTCTCCTCTTTTTAAGGCAGCCAGCGCTTCATTTACCTCTTCAAGTTGAAATGTATGGCCAACAAGCTTATCCAGAGGAAGTTTTCCATTCAGATAGAGCTCGACGTATTTAGTGATATCATCGACATTTCCACCATTCCCACTGCAACCGGTAATAGTCTTCTGCCCGGTCAGAAAACCCAGCGGATTAAGGCTTAATTTTGGACTGGGAGGAGCACCACCTACAACCACAGCAATACCATTCGGGGCCAGGCATTCATAAGCCTGTTCCATAACTTGTGTATTGCCGATACACTCAAAAGCATAGTCGACCCCACCTGTAGCCGATATGATGGCCTCCAATGGGCTTTCCTTTAAGCTATTAATAAACCCGGTGGCTCCCAGATTTCCAGCCAGATTCAATTTTTCCTCCAGGATATCAATAGCATATATGATTTTGGCGCCACTAAGGACACACCCCATAAGAGCTCCTAATCCGACACCACCCAAACCAAATATAGCTGCTGTACTGCCAGGTCTTACTTTAGCCCGGTTAAAAGCCGCTCCAAGACCTGTGCTTACACCACAAGCCAGAACACATAGAACATCCAATGGAGCTGCACCAGGCATTTTAATAGCTGCTGATTCGTCGATCACGGCATATTGAGCCCAAGAAGATTGGGCGAAAAAAGAGTTTATTATTTCACCCTTAATGGTTTTCAACCGTGTAGAATAGTCCATAATGGTTCCGCCGAAGCAGGTTCTTGCCGATACCTCGCATACCCGATCAGCTATAGCCTGCGGCTTACGCTGCCATGTGATTGTGGGCGTTATGAACAAAAGTAAAATGATTGGATACAAAACCGGCTTTCTTGTTTGGAGTGAAGAAATAGAGGTTGAACTCCTCAAGGGATCATTTTTCCATGTACAGTTCGGAAAACAAATGAAGGATAAGCATGAGAGAGAATTAATAATATATTCAAGGAGCAGTGAAAACGCTAGGAAAGCAGCTCAGATTTCCAATGATAAAAAGTCCTTCAGGTCAAGTGCAATTATCTCTGGGGCCTTTGGTTCGGGTTCGCGACTGTTCAACCCGCTCTTTTTGAGTATTTCATAATAATCAAAGCAATAGTCTACCGGGCATTCTTTCTCGCAGAACTCATCCCTATACATATAGACAGCTTCAAATGCAATATTATATAACCATCCAAAAAGATCGTCGTCTTTCATTTTCCCATACTTTTCTCTCTTGGCTATTTGAGGATCATTAAATTCAGTAAGCCAAAGGATATTATTAATCAGCTGCTTTACATAAATATCATCTGCCGTTCTATCTCCTAAAGGGCTAGCTAAAATTTCTTCAAAAATTATTTTAAGATTTTTGGGGTCTTCTCTTAAGGAGTAGTTTTCGTAGGTAAGAAACAGATTTTCTAACATATCCCGCTCCCTAGATGGTCCTAATTATGCCCGGGGAAGGTGGGCAGGGTCCCCACTTTTTGCCTGGCCTTGGCTATCCCCGGAAACTGATTAGTAGATTGCTACCATTTTGCTACCATAACATTAAAAAACATGATATAAAAAAAGAGGTCAGGAAACAATTCCTGACCTCTATATCTTTGGTAGCATTATATCTTGTTGTATCTAACTATCTGGTATTATTCCCTTAATACAGACTCGTAATGAGGATGTCCGCGGTTCGATTCCGCGCGGTGGCTCCATCAATATCAGGGTCTTGCGCGATATCGGATTTTTCCTTTCTTGAAAAGTCTCCAAAATATCTCAGTTATTCTCCATCCTTTGGTGTTTTTTCCCTTCCCTTAAGCATGAGTGAGACGATTAGGCCAAAGATTAGAACAGCCTGAAAAAGCCCAAGGAGCGCATCAATTAGTTTCTGGTTCATGATAATGAGCGCGCTGACCCCGAGACAGGTGGAAATAATAGATATAATAAACACTGCCTCCTTGCGCGCGAATCCCATGAACAGCAGCCTGTGGTGAAGATGATCCTTGTTCACGCAGGCCAACAGCTCCCTGAAATTTTTTGCCTGACGATTTTTAATCCTTGAAAGGTTGACGTAAATCATATCAAATATTAGCACCCCGAAGATTAATATTGGAGAACTCACTGAAACATAGCGACTTGTATTGGACCATTGGCCCAGAACCGCTAAGCCCGCGAGGGTGAATCCAAGGAAGGTGCTTCCCGCATCCCCGAGAAAAAGCTCGGCTGATTTACCGAATCTGAAGTTGTAAGGCATGAAGCCTATACAGGAACCTATGAGCGCTATCGCGAACCATCCCAGTGCCGGCTGATCTGTATTAAAGGCCATAGACCCCAGAAACGCCGCTATAATTATTGAAAGGCTTATGGCGAGACCGTCGATACCGTCAAAAAAATTCATTGAATTGGTAATACCGACCAGCCATATTACCGTCAACGGAATATTCACGAAAGGTGAAAAAGCGGAAGAGTAAAAGAAAGTGATCTGAATATTTCCCGGAATGACTACCAGGAAAGCAACAAGGACCTGGATGACAAGTTTAAGCAGGGCGGGCAACGGCTTAATGTCGTCCCAGAGACCCAAGAAAAATATAAGGCTGGCCCCTAAAAGAATAGCCTTCATCCCGGGCAGGAAGATTCCGTTAAGTGAAAGTGATGCCATAAAGGCTAAATAGACGGATATGCCTCCAAAAAGGGGAGTGGGCGTGTCATGGATTTTACGCCAGTCAGGTTCATCCAGGACAGAAGTTCGAACAGCAGCCATGCGGCAAAAGGGTGTCAAAAAACTGGCAAGCAGAACCGAGAAGACAAGTATTATTAACCATCTGAGACCCATATTAAAATAGAAATACTTAATAGGGGGGTAAGCGATCAAGATAAGGAAAAAGAGTTTAAACAATTGTATTATAGTGCCGGCGTTCAATTTGAATACCCTTCTTTTTGAGACATTCCTGATAAATTTTGTTAATTGATTTTACCATGACTTCCGAGCTGAATTCAGAGCGAATCCTTTTTCTTCCTTCCAGGCCCATTTTTAGAGCAAGGTTTTTATCCTGCAGGATTTTTTTCAATGCACCGGATAATTCCAGGACATTACCAGGTGTAGTGAGAATACCGTTTTTTCCGGGTTCGACGAGATCAGGTATCCCCCCGACGCGACTTGCCACAACAGGTTTTTCCATTGCCATTGCCTCAAGGATTACTCTGCCCATGCCTTCGAAAAAAGATGGAAGAACAGCTACATCAAAGGTGGCGATTAATTCGGACACGTTCATCTGAAAACCCGTAAAAACCACGGAATCTTTAAGTCCGAGCCTTTCCGCTTCCTTTTCAAGTGAATTTAGAATATCACCTTCTCCCACTATTACCAGTTTTACATCAGGGATATCCTGCTTAAGTTCCTTTACCGCATTGAGGAGCACGGAATGCCCTTTTCCTTCCCAGAGTTTGGATACTATGCCAATCACAGGGTCATGCTCTCCAATTCCCCATTTTTTCCTTGTCATCCTTTTTTCATCATCAGTGGGGGGTTTGAAATCATCCAGATTTATTCCGCTGTAGATTTTTACTATCTTCTCTTCCTTTATAATCTTCTCTTCCAGCGCCCATTCGATCAATGGCTGTGAGATAAAGATGGCTTTATCACACCAGCGCGACGCGGTTCGTTCGAGATTTTTAAAAAGGAAGCGCCTCAGGGCCGACTCCTGTCTGTGAAATGCGAATCCATGTACGGTATGAATTATAACAGGCACACCGGCCAGTTTGGCTGCCATGCGTCCAATGAATCCCGCCTTGGAATTGTGAGTATGCACAATATGATAACGATTCCTGATGAGAAAAAGGGTGACGGCGAAGAGTGTGAAGAAATCGTTTACGGGGCTGAGAGGTTGCACAAGGCGCCTGAATGTCCGAACCTCCATTCCGTTTTCTTTCACGAGATCAATCAGCCGGCCTCCAGGCGCGCAGGCCAGTTCAACGTGATAAATGTCCCTGTCCATTCCTTTCATGGAAAGGAAAGTGTTTATACCTGATCCGCTTATTATCGGAAGGGTATGGATATGCAGAATTTTTATCATATGCTACTATTAAATGTTTTTCCGGATTTCAAGACTATTATTTTATAAATATCTTAGTCAAGGTTCTTATTTATCTTCAAGATCAAGAAAATACAAATTTGTTATAATGGGCTGCATGTATCTACAAAAATGCAATATTCCTGCTGTATGCGGCAAGGGCCAATACATCATAACTATTTGTAATTAAAACGCAATTGCTGTTCACCAAGTTTTGGCATGCCTATTGCTTTTTCTCTAAGAAAGGCTTTTATCAGGAAGGTTGGTGCACGGCCTTCTATGTGAGGATATTGATAAAACAGTCAAAGACTGATACAAAGATTGACAAAATCCGAATAAGAGCCGTCAGGTGAAAATGCGAAGCAGGCGCATACTTTGAGCTAACTACCGGGTATGTGGGCGTAATGGAAGAGAACGAAAAAACGAATTTTAGCGGAGGTAAAGATATGAAATGTCAAACGGCTGAAGATGTAAAAAAGATCGTTAAGGAAAGGGATATCAGTTTTATTCAATTTTGGTTTACTGATGTACTGGGGGTCTTAAAGTCCTTTGCGATAACACCATCTGAACTGGATGAGGGTCTGAGCGAGGGTATGGGTTTCGACGGGTCATCCATTGAGGGGTTTGCCAGGATTCAGGAGAGTGATATGATAGCAAAACCCGATCCCAACACCTTTGAATTAGTTCCCTGGAGGAGCCAGGACCGGCCCGTTGCCAGAATGTTCTGTGATATTCTTAACCCGGATGGAAGTCCGTATGAGGGGGATCCCAGGTATATCTTCAAGAGGCTTTTAAAAAAGGTGCGTGAACAGGGCTACACGTTTTACATCGGCCCGGAGCTGGAATATTTCTATTTCAGGGATAATAAGAGTACGGAGATTCTTGATATGGGAGGTTATTTTGACTCCCGGCCGCTGGATATGGGCAGTACTCTGAGAAGGGAAACGATTTTTGCGCTTCAGGCGATTGGGATAGATGTGGAATACAGCCATCATGAGGTCGCACCAAGCCAGCATGAGATTGATTTACGATATGATGAAGGGCTTAAGATGGCGGATAAGACTATGACATACCGGCTTGTGGTTAAGGAGATTGCCCGGAATAACGGGGTATATGCCACTTTTATGCCGAAACCCATAGGAGGTGAGAACGGAAGCGGAATGCATGTGCATCAGTCCTTATTCAAGGATGGCAGAAACGCTTTCTATGATTCCAAGGATAAATATAATCTTTCAAAAATAGCGAAATATTATATCGCAGGGCTCATGAGGCACGCACCGGAGATCACGGCCGTGACAAATCAATGGGTCAACTCATACAAGAGGCTTGTTCCCGGATATGAGGCCCCTGTATATGTTTCCTGGGCAAGGCGAAACAGGTCGGCAATGATCAGGGTACCCATGTATAAGCCAGGAAAAGAAAACGCCACGCGCATAGAATTCCGTTCGCCCGATCCGTCCTGCAATCCGTATCTTGCGTTTGCCATGATGCTTGGAGCGGGCATGGAAGGCATTGAACATGAATATGAGATTCCGGATCCTATAGAAGAGGACATCTTTGAAATGAATCCGACCCAGAGAAAGGCCCATGGGATAACTGATCTGCCAGGCAATCTGTATATTGCCACCCTTCTGACCGAGAAAAGTGAATTGGCGAAAAGGATTCTGGGAGAACATGTTTTTAATAAATTTATTGAAAATAAAAAGATAGAATGGGATCTATACAGGACGCACGTCAGTCAGTTCGAACTGGAGAGATATCTTCCGAAGCTTTAGAATAGACCGGGATCCGCGGCTTCATAATGCATACCCTTTAGCAGTATACCGGACAAAGTCCGGTATACTGCCGCTGAAATATGCTTCCATTTTTTCCCTGTTAAGCTCACCCATGATTTTAGTATATTGCCAATAAGAATAATAGATGATAAATTTGCTCTATTCTCTATTACCCGTAAAAATCAATTGCGGATTTTACATATTGGATTGAACCTGAAAACCGTCCGATTTTATTGAAATAAATATTTGGTGAACGGGAGAGGCATAGGGCTGCTGGATAATTTAGATACAGTCTTGCAGCATGGCGACCACTTTTTGATATTACCCCCGGTGGGGGGCGGTCAGGGTCTCTTGGAAAATTCGCCGGCACCCGATTGTTAAGAAACCGGGCTCCGCATTAAGACAACTGTATAATATTATCTTTTCCGGGGTATTTTCAGATGAACAACACATAAAACAAAAGGAGGTCCGATATGTATAAGGGGGGGTATACTGGAAAAGTCCTGAGGATCAATCTGACTGGTCAGAGTTCAGTTGAAGAAGAACTTTCTCCCGATGTGGCCAGGGATTTTATAGGGGGAGCAGGATTCGGAATTAAATACCTGTTTGACGAGGTAAAGAGGGGAACCGATCCGCTTGGTCCTGACAATAAACTGATTTTTGCCTCCGGCCCTCTGACAGGAACCAATGTGCCATGCGCCAGCAGGATGGCTGTAACGGCCAGGTCGCCATTGACCGGCGCGGTAGGGATGTCGCTTTCGGGCGGATATTTTCCCACTGAACTTAAATTCGCCGGTTATGACGTATTGATAGTTGAGGGAAAAGCGGCGGAGCCGGTCTATATCTGGATCAAGAATGGGGAGGTCAAGTTCCGCCCCGCCAAGAAGCTGTGGGGAATGAAAACCACAGATACCCAGCAGCTTATCAAAAACGAGCTGAATGATCAGAACATCAGGATGGTATGTATAGGTCCTGCCGGGGAAAATCAGATCAGGATCGCTTCCATAATAAATGAATGGAGAGCCGTCGGGCGAAAAGGCCTGGGAGCCGTCATGGGTTCTAAAAACCTTAAGGCGATAGCCCTCAGAGGAACAGAAAAGGTAAAGATCGCTGACAAGGATAAACTCAAGGTGGCAAGAGTGGCATTCACAAAAGCCATGAAGGAGAGCGAGGTCCTTTATCCCGCGTTTTCCAAATTAGGGACCCCCATGGTAGTTGATGCCACGTGCGCGAGCGGTATTTTTCCAACCAAGAACTATTCCGCCACAGGAGAGTATAATCCTGTCGATAAGATTGGTGTGGAAGCCCAGATGACGCGTAATGTGGGCAAAGAGCACTGTTACGGTTGTCCTGTAGGTTGCAGTCAGCTTAAACTTGCAAAGGAAGGCGCTTATGCAGGGGTGCTTACCGAGGGACCGGAATTCGAGACGATGTATTCCTATGGAGGAACGACAGGCGTAGAGAATATGGATGCGATTATTGCGGCTGACAGACTGGCCGATGAACTTGGTCTTGATACGATTTCATCAGGTGTTGCCATAGCATTTGCGATGGAGCTGTATGAGAAAGGCATTCTCACGAAGGAGGACACTGATGGATGTGAGCTTAATTTTGGAAACCACGAGGCGATGGTTTCCATTATCAGAAAAATGGCCTACAGGGAGGGAATCGGTGATCTTTTAGCCGACGGCGTCAAGGTGGCAGCTGAAAAGATAGGCAAGGGATCGGGAAAATATGCCATGCATGTTAAGGGACTTGAACTTCCGGCCTATGATGTGCGAGGGGCAAAGGCTCACGGGCTGAACTATGCCACTTCATTTACCGGAGCTGATCATTGCAGAGGATATGCTTTCCAGGAAATATTCGGCATACCGATTCCTGAAGAAGTGGACAGGTTTGCCGTGCAAGGCAAGGGAAAGCTGACAAAATGGAACCAGGATGTGCGGACAGCCTGCACGGATGCTCCCACAATGTGTGCTTTTCTTCTGGATATGGCGGTTCCTCATATTGCGACACAGAATACGGCCGCCTTGCTTGAAGCGGTGACCGGGATTTCATATACGCCCGATGAAGTTATGAAGGCGGGAGAGAGGATAAATAATCTCGCGGTGGCATTTAATTCGCGCGAAGGATTCTCACGTACGGATGATACATTGCCGTCGAGGTTGATGACTGAGCCGATCCCCGGCGGACCGTCCAAAGGCCATTTTATCAGCAAAGAGGATCTGGATCAGATGCTGGATGAATATTATGAAGCGAGGGGCTGGGAAATCAAGACGGGCTCGCCTAGGAGGGAAAAACTCGCCGAACTGAATCTCGAATACGTGGCTGATGAATTGGGGATTTAGTTCTTACGAGGAGGTTTTTGGCATTTATTCAACAGGCTACTTAGAGGTTATTTAACCGGGATTTTGTCCTGATTAATCTATAAACAGCCATATTATGCATTAAGGGTATAAAAAAATATTATTAATAGGATGTCGGACAAAGTCCGACATCCTATTAGGGAGATAAAATGATCAGTGATATCGCGAAGAGCTGTCGGGAAGCGTCAATCATTACTGCGACGCTGAGCAGTGAGATGAAAAATCTCGCATTGAGAACGATCGCCAAGGCATTAGGGACCAAGGGTGAGGCCATCTTAAGAGCTAACATGGAGGATCTGAAGAAGGCGCGGGAGGAAGGTCTCAGGGATGTGTTGTATAAAAGGCTGAAATTCGATGAGGAAAAACTCGCCTCTTCCATCGAAGGTGTCACATCTCTGATCCAGCTTCCAGATCCCGTGGGGATATTGCAGATGGAGACAGAACTTGATGACGGACTCATTCTGAGGCGGTTTAGCTGTCCCATAGGGGTGCTGGGTATCGTTTTCGAATCGCGGCCGGACGCGCTTGTCCAGATATCGTGCCTGGCCCTTAAAAGCGGTAATACGGTTTTGCTTAAAGGTGGTGCCGAGGCGTTGAATACCAATCGCGTTCTGTTTGAGATCATTAACGATGCCGCCATTTCCGAGGGTCTGCCCAAAGGATGGATGAGTTTGCTTGAAACGCGTGATGAGGTCACGGAGATGCTGTCTCTGCATCATGTCATTGACCTCATAATTCCCAGAGGGTCTAATGAGTTCGTGCAGTATATCATGCGAAACACAAAGATCCCTGTTCTGGGACATGCTGATGGAATTTGCCATGTTTATGTGGATTCGAAAGCGGATATGGATATGGCCGCGCAGATCGTATATGATTCGAAATGCCAGTATCCCGCCGTATGTAATGCCGTGGAAACACTGCTTTTACACACTGACATAGCAGAGAAATTTCTCCTTTTGATAAAGAGCAGGTTTGATGATGCCCATGTTGAGATACGCGGAGATGAGACGGTACAAAGCTATATCAATTGCAAATCGGCCCAACAGTCAGACTGGCAGACAGAATATAATGATCTGATAATTTCCATTAAGATCGTCAGGAGTGTGGATGAGGCGATCGCACATATCAATCTCTACGGATCGCATCACACCGATGCAATCGTGACGGAAGATCAGAATACCGCCGATAGATTTACAGGTCTTGTTGATTCAGCAAATGTCTTTTTAAACTGTTCAACACGATTTTCAGATGGTTTTCGATACGGGCTTGGTGCAGAAGTCGGAATAAGCACCAATAAGATTCACGCAAGAGGTCCGGTGGGTCTGGAAGGATTGACCATCTATAAATGGAGATTGGATGGGAAAGGACACGTCGTGGCGGATTATGCCGGCCCTGGTTCCCGGAAATTCAAGCACAGGAAGGTAATAAATGCGTGATTTTACTAATACGAAGCGAATTGTCATTAAGGTAGGCACCAATATTCTGTCGGACGGCAATCTGATTGACGTAAACTTTATCGGCCAGATAGCAGAACAGATTTCAAGCCTTGTCAGGAAAGGGAAGCATGTTATTCTCGTAACATCAGGGGCCATCGGCATGGGGGCCAGAAAACTCAGGCTCCAGCCCAAAACCAGCAGCATTAAAAAGCGTCAGGCGTGCGCGGCAGTCGGCCAGGGTTTCTTGATGCATGAATATCAGGAGGCATTTGACAGATATGACCAAAAAGTAGGTCAGGTGCTGATTACGAACGCCATACTTAATAACCGTAAATACTATGTTAACCTTAAGAATTGCGTTGAAACAATGCTTGCAATGGGAGTGTTGCCCATTGTCAATGAAAATGACTGTGTATCCATAGAAGAGATTGACCTGGCTTTCGGCGACAACGATAAGCTTTCAGCGCTTGTGGCGTCAAAGATTGACGCGGAACTCCTGGTCATACTGACCGATGTGGAGGGCCTTTACGATAAAAATCCACGCAAGAGCAGAAGCGCGAAAATGATCGAAACAGTGTTTGAGATCACAGAAGAGATTGAGGAAATGGCGGGAAGGGCAGGTTCTTATGTGGGGACCGGCGGTATGAAGGCAAAGATAAACGCTATTAAGATCGCTTCCCAGGCAGGATGTAAGGTTATCCTGGCGCATGGACGCGTAAAGAATGTTATAAATGAGATAATCTCAGGGGAAAAAATAGGGACTTTATTTCTTCCAAAGCGGAGCCTGAGCAACAGGAAACGATGGATTTTAAATACAAAGTCCAATGGGTCTGTTTTCCTTGATGACGGTGCGGTTCAGGCGGTTTGTCAGAACAGAAGCCTGCTTCCGGTTGGTATTACAGGAAAGCGTGGAAATTTTAAAAAAGGAGATATTTTGGAGATTTGCGATCAAACGGGGAGTGTTGTCGGAAAAGGGATTACCGCATTTTCCTCAGGGCAGATAGGTAAAATGTTGTCAAAGCAAAAGGAATCGGTTTTGGAAAGAAGCGAAGTCGATAAAAAGATACCCATAAAACGGAAGGCAGTGGTACACGCAAATGACCTGGTCCTCATTTCATGACAATATCCATTTCTATTACCATTAAAGCGCTTCCCTTTTTTGTGCTCTTTTCTATTGCGTTATCAGACTTCATAAAAAGAGCACGTTCAGTTAGTTATACTTCTTTGTCAATTTATAAATTATTGGGGTATGTCTCTTCTTTACCATATAATACGAAAATGGGTTTTAATATACGCCGGTATGAGATTCAGCGTTATGTCTAAAGATCGCGGTATGGGGTGCCCTTTTTACGGTCGAACTCGTTCCTGGCTTGTTTATCGCACAAAGCCTTACGAGGCGGGCGGAAGGTCATCTAAGTTGTTACAAAGAAGGATCAAGGCGGAATGACCGGAGAAGGCGCCCGCCCGCCTGGCATGCAACTTACGCTATTATTTTGCTACCCGGGGTCTTCGCCGTTAAAAAGGGCTCTCCATACCGCAATCCTGCGACCACAGGGTGTTATTTTCATGAATTGTGGAGGCCCAAAGGGCCATGAGTGTTTAACATCAAATCAATAAATGCCTGTTTATGGGGCTGCAATACCTTGTTTTTATGCATTATAATAGAGATATATTCCTCCGTTTCCACGAGGTGATTGATTGGAATAATCGATAGATTACGCTTCCTCAGGGAGTCTAGGCAAAATCCTGCTGATGCGAAGGCGATGCCAAGACCCATTTCCACGTATTTTGATCCAAGCACTATGGTAGATGTCTCCATGAATACCCGTGGCTTAAGGCCTTGTTTTTCAAGTTGATGAGCAAAAACCGTGTGCAGTTTATGCCCTGATTGTTTTGGTGGAAAGATCATAGGATAGTTAACAATTTTTTCAAGTGTGATTTCTTTCTCCATTGTTAATGGATGATTAATTGGGGTGACTAAAACTAAATCAGCTTTTTTCCAAGGTATTTTGATTAGATCACTTGGTATCATTTCCTCAATAAAGATACCAAAATCAACATCTCCTGATTGTATTTGAGGAATAATCTCCTGCAAAGAACATTCAAATAATCCTAGATTAATAAATGGATATTTATTTGTATAGGTCCTAATAGTTTCAGGCAGTAGGAAGTAGAATGAGGCAAACTGGCCGGCAATCCTTAACCGCTCAAACCTGTCCCTTGCGATTTCATAAAGATCCTCAGTTAACTCCTGATGTTGTTTTAGCAGGTTATCAACGAATGAGAACAAACGTTCACCGGCTAAGGTTAATCTTAATTGCTTTTTTCCTATTCTTTCAAAAAACAAACAGTTAAACTCATTTTCCAGAGATTTAATTTGCTGACTGAGAGCAGATTGTGTACGAAAAGTTCGTTTCGCGGCTTTTGTGAAACTCCCACTTATCGCGGTCTCATAAAATCCTAATAATTGTTGCCATTCCATAATGGGTTTTTATTAATTATTTTAATGATTATTATAAAAACAATTAAATTGATTTTTATCAAAAATTACAACTATCATCAAAATATTTTTCACAACATCATAATTTTTCTTCGCTTTTACTGTTAAAAAATCTCGGAGGATTGATTTTCGGATAATAAGGGCTACGTGTTTAGGAATTTATCCTTTCTAAATATACAAAATACAAAAGGTTCAATTGGAGGAGGTGATGCGAAGTAATTAGAGGATTTTACACCGTGTTAGTTTTCGTTCATACCTGAATACAATATTAATTTAAAGGAGGAATAGCGATGAGACAGGAAAGGTTGGGAAAAAGACATATCATTCTGCTACCGATACTACTGGCCCTAATGCTGGTGTCAACGGTACTATTAGAAACCTTTAGCGAGACCTCCGCCACTGCCACCGAAAGCGGCGGTATTCTGAGACTTATCGACAAACCACAGGTACAGAATCTCGGGTATCCGGGTAAACCGCAGGGTCCTAGTGATATGACCTATATCAGACCCTGTTGTGAATTCCTCCTGAACTATGATCCGAAAGGCACGGGGGAGACCGTCCCGGAGTTAGCGGAAAGTTGGGAATGGAGCAGTGATTATCTGCATACAACTATGAAACTGAAAAAGGGGATAAAGTTTCATGATGGGACAGATTTTAATGCCGAAGCGGTAAAATTCAACCTTGATCTGCAAGGGGGAGGAGCCAGGGGCGAGCTAAGGTTACTTGAATCAGTAGATGTAATCGATAACTACACCATAAGGCTAAATTGGAAAGCTTTTGAAAATAACTTGCTGGGCGGTCTGATGGCACCGTGCGGCTGGATGGTATCGCCAGCCGCAATCAAAAAGATGGGTAAAGATGCCATATTGCATCCGGTGGGAACCGGCCCTTTCAAGTTCGTCAATTATCAGACAGACACTCTACTAAAATACACCAAGTGGGAAGGCTACTGGCAGGAGGGTAAACCTTATCTGGATGGCCTCGAATTCGTTTTTATCAAAGACCCGGTAACGCAACTCGCGTCTTTTAAGGCAGGAGAAGCTCAGGTTATCGACGTGGTTTCCGCAAAGGACGCAGGTGAGTTGATATCAATGGATAAATACGATTATGAAGCGTATCCGGGGCAGCTGTTTGGACTGGCTGGTGATAGCGCTAATCCTGATTCTCATTACTCGAATATAAAGGTGCGGCAGGCAATTGCCTATGCTCTTGATACTGTGGCGATAGCTAAAGCAGTGGGATTTGGCCTGTATGATTCCACGAACCAGTTTTCATTACCCGGGAGCCCTTGGTATAACCCGGATGTTAAAGGTTATCCTTATAATCCCGATAAAGCCAAAGAATTGCTAAAAGAGGCAGGATATGCCAGCGGGTTCAACACGACGATTCTCTATAACTCCGCTGATCCGGTGCAAGTCTCAATGATGGCCGCAGTACAAGGATATCTGGCTGATGTCGATATCAAGGCTAAATTGGATGCTGCGGATCCGGCACGCTTCAATACGATCACGAGCGGAGGCTGGAACGATGCGCTAGTATATTTCTGGACACCCGTTAAACGAGGGGTCGGGGCGACATATTTCAAATCCTTTATGTCAGCAGAGTCCTTCATCTATACCCCTAAAAGCATCTGGATTCCCGATGCTTTTACCGAGCTTTTTAATAAAATTAAAATTGAGCCTGACGACGCTAAAGCAGCAGCTGAAGCCAAAGAACTAAATAAATTGGTAATAGATGATTACTGCATGGCTATTCCTATAATGGCGCCAATTACTTTCAGGTTCAACACCAGAAATGTGAAAGATTTAGACCTTTTTAAATACGATATCGGCGGCTGGCGCCCGGAGAACGCATGGTTGAGCAAATAGCGTAATAATGCATTAAGCGGTAAACCAGAATGAGCGTATGGTCCGGGGGCTATACGCCCATTTTGTAGTGTTGACAATATCATTAAGATCAGGAAGGTAGAAGATGATTCCGAATACGAGAGAAGTGCTCATAAATACTGATATTTTGGTTATTGGCGGCGGACTAGCCGGTTTCTTTGCGGCTATTAAAGCGAGAGAGAAGGGTCTCGAAGTAATTATAACAGACAAGGCCTATGTAGGCAGGTCCGGTGGCTCACATTTTGGAGAAGGTGAACTTTTTCATTTCGGATCAAATAGTGAGCGCCAGTTTAAAAATTTTTTAAATGATTTCAGCATAAGAAGTGAATATCTCAATAACCGTGAATGGGACGAAATCTGCATTAGAGAATCTCATGATAGGCTTGATGACCTTGTTTCATGGGGTGCCAAGTTTGTTGAATGGACACCATATAAGGCTGCAAATTATGAAATTAAGGCTTTAGCCTACCGGCAATTTTTACCTAAGTTTAGGGAAAAGGCATTGGAGATGGGAATAACAGTTCTTGACAGAATTATGTTGTGCGATCTGCTTAAACAGGATGAAAGAATTGTCGGAGCGATAGGATTTCATACTACTACCGGTGACTTGCACATTTTTCAATCCAAAGCTACAGTGATATGTACCGGCGGCAGTTCCTTGAAAAGAGGGAATCAGCCCAGTTATTACTGGTCAGCCGACGGACCGGCTATGGCGTACCGAGCTGGTGCTGAAATTGCGGGGCAGGAATTCATCGCTGCAATGGAAGGAACCGATCGAGCCAAATATCAGGAGCGGGTGTCAAAAAATCAAGGGAAAGCGTTTGATGGTAAAATAGTGGATATCTTATCTCGTTTCCCTTACGCGCGTGGCGGTTCGGGCTGGTCGAGACCCACTCTTAACGCCGAGGGTGGGCCTATACTTGATCCGGTCTGGGAAGTCCATTTGGGCCGGGCTCCTCTCTATGCCGATTTTGATACTTTTACTCCGCAACAAATGGCGGGGATTCACAATTATTTAGAAAGATTGGGGGATTTTAGAGATCAAAAAGTTGGTTTTGATGTATCTCAAGGTGGCAAGATACAGTTTCCCGGAACAATGATAGTATTGACTTCTGTTCCTGGCGGGGGATCGGGCATCTGGCCAATTGATAAAAATTGTGCCTCGGTTTTACCCGGGCTTTATATGGCCGGTGACTGTTGCGCCACTATGGCATCCGGTTCAGCATATATAGGAAAGGGGTGGGGGCATAACCACGCCGCAGTCACAGGAACCAGAGCTGGCCTGGCGGCTGCTGAGTACTCGGTTAAATATGAAACTACTGTAATGGATAAAAAAGAGCTGGCCGGGATAAAGGAGAGCATAAGTACCCCTATAAGTCGTAAGGGCGGTTTCAGTCCGGGCTGGGTAACGCAGGTTCTTCACGGTTTTACCGTACCTTATTTTATCTTTGGGATAAAGAAGGATGAGCGGTTATCAGCAGCATTGACCTTTGTTGAGTTTATCAACCGGCACCTGATACCCAAGCTTATGGCCAAGGATGCTCACGAATGGCGTATGGCACAGGAAACAAAGAATATGGCCCTCACAGCTGAAATGATGCTCCGGTCCTCACTTTTCAGAACCGAAAGCCGCGGCTCTCATTATAGAGAAGATTATCCTAGGCGGGATGATCCGACATGGCTGGCATGGGTAAAAATAAAGAGGGAACAGGATGAAATGAACATTTATAAACAGCCTGTTCCTAAAGAATGGTGGCCTGATCTCACCAAGTCATACGAAGACAGATATCCTAATTTGCTTCCTGGCGAATAAAAAACCCAGAATATCATTCTTTCATTGAGAAATTGGTCATTTAGGAGAAGATAAAATGAGTATTGAGCGGATTGATGAGCAGGCTTGCACAGGGTGTGGAATATGTATTGATGGTTGTCCCATGGACGTTATAAGGATGGATGAACAAACCAAGAAAGCGGTTATCAAATATCCTGAAGACTGTATGTTATGCTGTTTTTGCGAACGTGACTGCCCTGAACATGCCATATACGTTTCACCTGAAAAGAAGGTGATGCCGCTGATGTTTTGGGGCTAGCCATTTTATCACCAAACACCCTGGATCGAGTATAAAGAGACTAATTTCTGGGAAGTTCCATAGTGTTTAATTAAATGGAAACAAGCTATAATATCAAAAGGATATTATACTTTAGAATAATAATGGGAGAGCTATTTGTTTGCGTATATTAGCCGCAGGCTGATACAATCATTTATTATTCTTATCCTCGTCAGCATCATCGTGTTTTTATTGATGAGATTGCTCCCTGGAGATCCGCTCCTTCTTTACATAGTTAAAAATGAACTTAATGACCTCTCTCCAGCGCAAATAGAGCAGCTTCGGACTGAGTTTGGGTTGAATAAATCGCTACCGTTGCAGTATTTGGATTGGGTGGGTGGAATCATTCGTGGTAATTTCGGAAACGCCCTTTTTCGGCCCGAAACAGTCGGGAAACTTCTGCTTGAGCGGTTACCGATATCCCTATATTTAGGAGCATTATCCCTTTTGCTGAGCAGCATTGTCGGCATACTGGCTGGACTGATCTCAGCCCTGAGGCGGGGCAGCTGGTTGGATACTCAGGTGACCTCTATTGCCAATTTTGGGATAAGCATTCCCGTTTTCTGGCTGGGATTTTTAATGATCTATATTTTCAGCCTTACCTTGGGATGGTTACCTGTCCATGGGTACACTTCCCCCTTTACCGACTTCTGGTTGAGCACGAAACAGCTGATTATGCCGGTTATTTGCGAAGCCTCCGTGGCGCTGGCAGCCAATACACGTCAGATGCGTTCCAGTATACTCGAGGTTGTCCAGCAGGATTACGTCCGAACCGCCTGGTCTAAAGGATTAAGTGAGCGGACCATTGTCTTCAGGCATGTTCTGAAAAACGGGCTCATTCCGGTGATAACTTTGATAGGTATTCAGGTAAGTCACATCATCGGGGGTTCCGTGCTTGTTGAGACGGTATTCAATATTCCCGGCATGGGCAGGTTGATGGTAGAAGCTGTCTTCAACCAGGATTTCCCCATTGTTCAGGGCGGTGTTCTGGTAATAGCTACGATGGTAACGTTGGTCAACCTTATCGTTGACATTTCCTACGGATGGCTGGACCCCAGGATACGTTATGGTTAGAGAGATAAAGAGTATGACAGGAAAGAATTCCCCGCATACCGGGTACGATGAAACTCCACCCCACATCGGTGAATTCAGCCACTTTTGGAGGGTTTTTTTGGGGCGCAAGGTGGTCGTGTTCGGCCTTGTAGTTATCCTGGCGTTTATACTTACGTCCATTTTTGCCCCTTGGCTGGCTCCCTACAACCCTTATAAGATAGACCTGAGTAACCAGTTGCTGCAACCGGGATGGAAGCACCTTTTAGGGACAGATGATCTTGGCAGAGATACGCTGAGCCGGTTAATCTACGGATCGAGGACTTCACTGATGGTCGGCATCATCGCCGTCGGTATTGCTGCCACGATCGGCGTAACACTGGGATTGATTGCCGGTTACTTCGGCAGTATCATTTACACGGTTATCATGCGGCTCATGGATGCGATGATGTCGATACCGATGATATTGCTGGCCCTTGTCATCGCTTCAATGCTGGGCGGCGGGCTGGTCAATGTTATGATAGCCCTGGGCATCGGCATAGCGCCTGGTTATGCCAGGTTGATGTGCGGACAAACACTGGCGGTTAGAGAAAATGATTACATTATGGCCGCCCGTTCTATTGGGTCGAGTAACTCTCGTATCATGTTAAAACACATACTGCCGAATTGTCTTCCCCCGCTGATAGTCATGATGACTATGATGCTGGGATTAGCGATCCTTTCCGAAGCCGGGCTAAGTTTTCTCGGTATTGGCATTGAGCAGCCCGTGGCCGCCTGGGGATACATGGTCAATAGCGGTTATAATTTTCTCACCAGCAATCCGGTGCTATCTTTCGCCCCGGGGATTGCCATCATACTGGTTGTGTTTGCTTTCAATATGGTCGGGGACGGTTTGCGGGATGCCCTAGACCCCCGGCTCAGGGGCATATTATAATCGGTAAAAAACGATTTAGGAAAGAAGGGGAAGGTTCTGTTATCTAAGCTTGGCGAACGGGATTGGTAACGGCATTATCTTGAAATCTTTCCGAATAAAATACCTTTTTGTTTCTGTTTTTTGGAGAGTAGTATGACCGAGAAATCACCTGCAGAATTATACCAGGAAAGAGAGGCCAGGTTTACCGATGCCATTCATTTAAAAATACCAGACAGAGTTCCCGTGATGATTGAATTCAGCTATTTCCCGGCTAAATATGCTGGGATTACGTGTGAGGCAGCTTTTTATGACTACAGCCTTTGGTTAGAAGCATCTTTAAAAACAAGCAGAGATTTTGCTCCAGATGTTATACAAATACTTCCATTCTTTCCGGGTTCTTTTTTTGATATTCTAGCCCCCAGACAACTTAAGTTACCCGGCCGCGGGGTCGATCCTTACCATACTCACCAGTTTATTGAAGGCGAACATCTCAATGCCGATGATTATGACGCCCTTATGGACGACCGCACCGATTTCACGCTAAGGAAATTTTTACCCGGAATATTCGGGGCGTTAGAGCCTCTCAAGATGCTACCGCCTTTCGATAGCACTACCTTTTGTTACTTCGAGTTGCCGGCTTTGGCTGAATCGCTGGCATCACCGGAGATGTCCGCAGCCGTGGAAAAATTGATAGAAGCCGGCAATGAAATAAGGACATGGCATTCCCGGATGAAAACGTTTCACGAAGAGATTGAAAAATTAGGGTTTCCTTTATATGGAAGTGCCGGGGCTACAATACCCTTCGACCATTTATCTTACCACATGCGGGGTTTCCGAGGTATCTGCCTTGATATGTACCGGCAACCTGACAAATTGATTGAGGTTCTAGATTGGATGCTGCAAATACAAATTAAAAAATCAGTGGCAAATGCAAAAAGAAGCGGCGGTAAGAGGATAAATTTTGCATTGCACCGGGGTGCCGATAATTTCATGTCGGCGGCACATTTCGAAAGGTTCTACTGGCCCTATGTCAAAAAACTTGTAAAAGCTCTGGTTGACGAAGGATTAACCCCCTGTCTCTTTATGGAAGGAGATTATACTTCACGGTTGGAATATTTTCTGGAATTGCCAAAAGGAAAGGTGTTGGGCCGGTTTGATGCTTCAGATTTATTTCGAGCCAAGGAAATCCTTAAGGGGCATATGTGTATTATGGGGAATGTACCGACCTCTTTGCTACAGATAGGGACAATACGAGATATCGAGGATTATTGTAAGAGGTTAATTGATATTGTCGGTAAAGGTGGCGGTTTTATCATTGCACCGCGAAGCACTCCGGATGAGGCTAAACCGGAAAATCTCAAGGCTATGGTTGATTTTACCAAGAAGTACGGCCTTTATGAATAGACTTTCCTTATGTCTGGTAATTGACGGTTTGAATTTGATATATGCCTATTCTTCGGATATCATGGATATTAGCTATTTAAATTACAAATACTAAGCTTTCTGAAATCTGCGTTTTCTCGAGGGATTGATGGAAGGGATACAGAACTGGGATAAGATGACTTGGCAGGAGAAGCGAGAAGAACGATTCAGATACTGGCTGTCTCCACCGGACGTGAAATTTGAAGACAAACAGGCCGAGCAACGCTACCAAAAGAGGGTCGCACGTTTTATCAAGACCATAAAGATGGAGGAACCTGACCGGGTGCCGGTATTAATGCCGATTGGCAATTTCCCGGCCTACTGGGCGGGATCTAATTATCATACGTTAATGTATGACTACACTGCAATGCGGCGTATCTGGATTCAATACATGGAAGAGTTCGGCGACATGGATACCTTCATCGGTCCAGATTTTGTTCCTTCGGGAATGATTGCCGAAGTGCTTGACATGAAAAACATGAAATTCCCCGGCTTGGGGCTACCAGAAAATTCTTCAATGCACCAGTTTGTTGAAGGCGAATATATGAAGGCTGATGAGTATGACCTTTTCATATCGGATCCGTCCGATTATGTCGTCAGGGTCAATACGCCTCGTATCTCGGGTCTCTTCGCGTCTTTTTCCAAACTGCCGCCACTGCGTAGACTTCAGCCGGCAGCCTGGGTAGGTTTACTGGCTGACCCGGATATTCGTAAGACCTTCCAGGCATTGATGGACCTCACTGATGAATTTAGAAAGCACGAACGAGCGAACCTGGAACTTACTAACTATATCAAGTCAAAGGGATATCCATCTGCAGGGTTTGGCAGCCTGGGGCCAATGGTAATGGCGCCGTTTGACTATTTTGCGGATACTTTGCGCGGCACGCACGGCATCGTTATGGACATGTACCGCCAACCGGAAAAGCTACTGGAGGCCATGGACCGCTGGCTGGATCTGAATATTAATGCTAACCTGAAAAAATATCCGATGACGGCGTGTCCGGTATATATGATACCATTGCATAAAGGCGATGATACCTTTATGTCGGATAAGCAGTTTGAAACCTTTTACTGGCCAACGTTGCGCCGGTTGTTAATGGCTATGATCGATGAAGGTCTGGTGCCGATGCCATTTGCTGAGGGCACTTATAACAACCGGCTTAAGCAAATCTCGGATACTCCGAAAAGCGGTGTTATATGGTATTTTGACCAGACGGACATGGCAGAGGCGAAGAGGATACTGAGTAATACCTCGTGTATCGTCGGCAATGTCCCCAGCTATCTGATAAGCATCGGAACGCCACCGGAAGTAAAAGAATACTGCCGGAAGGTCATCGAAACATGTGCTCCGGGTGGAGGATACATCCTTTCTTGTGGTGCTACCATTGACGTCGGTAAAGTCGAAAACCTTCGGGCGATGATGGAAGCAGCCAAGGAGTACGGAGTCTATAAGTAACATAAATTCAGAGCACACCAAGGTCATGCATATTACTAAGTGCATTTTATCGGTGCTCAATGCGGAAAATCAGTTACCCCGCTATCGGTGATGTAATCGATATGAAAAGAGGGACAATAATTAAATATCGATACGTTAAAAAAATTATTTTACAGTTTAAGGACATACCTAAATTACCCAAAGGACCGCCCGTCCCTTGCCGCCTGTGAACCGCGGCATTCTGTTCTACCATTAAAAAAGATGTTGCAATTTTGTGAGGTCAATTGCTTCCTCATTGTAGATACTTTTGATATCGCATGACCCATTAAGTGGAGGCAAAACATGCAAACCAAAATTGAAAAATGGGGCAACAGCCCGAAAAGCCTTGACTGGAAGATTAGAAATACCGAATTCTGCGACAGAATACCTGAATCTGTCATTTTAGAAATCTTTAAGAAACTTTTGGCACTCCTTCGCTTTGATTAGCAGCCAGTTTGGTCTTGTCATAATTTGGGGACGGTAAATATTCAAATAGCTCCAGAATTGTGATATTTTTCATAGATCACTACCTAGGAGCCTGTCGGATTTTGTCCAACATGCTCCTAAAGAGTTATTAACTGATATTTCATTCTGATTAAATTATATGTTATCTTTCATTAAACACTTTGAATGCAAGGATATTCGTGCATGGCTGGAGTTGTGATTCCCGTTACAAGCGAGCACAGGTGCCCCATTTCCCCAGGATTCATCCTATGGTCACACTCGATCTCGCAGACCATGGTCTATATTATAGTTCCCAACTCCTCCTTGATATTTTCAATGATCGGGTTCTCATATATCTTCTGCCCATTAATGTCCCGGACATAAAAAACCCCTGACATCTTCTCTTTATCACTGTCAACTTTAGCAAAACGTATATCCAAATGAAGCTCATAAAGTTTCTTTGCCAGATGATAGAGCAAACCAAGACGTTCCCTACCATTTACCTCGATTATCGTAAAAAAATCAGATCCTGAGTTGTCGACCCTTACCGATGTCCGATGTTCATGGAATGCGTCTATCTCATCCAATACCTTCCGATATTTTTTGAGGATCATTTCATCAAGTGACATCCTGTCATCAAGCGACATGATCAAATCTTCTTTTATCTTCTTCCACTGTTCCTCTTCATGAAATGGATCAACAGGATTTGTAACATTATAGACATCAAACGATCGGCCGTTCTTCAAGGTAGAGATCCTTGCTGATAGCACATTAATGTTGTTCATCGTAAAAACGCCGACCATTTTGCTGAAGAGGCCCGGCTGGTCAATTATACAGAGTATCACCTCCGTTACGGGTGCCTCTTGCATTTTATTCAGTTTCCAGGAGAGCACGTCTTTTTCAGGATCTAATGCCAGTTGAAAATGCTGATACATCGTTTCATGAGGAGTGCTTATCATATATCTGGCAGAGACCTGTTCCATCAATTCTTTTATCTTATTTTCATCATATCTTTCAGCCAGCCTTTTGAAGAGTTTGCTTTTATTTTTTTCAACCTTTTTAGTATTATCTGGTGAAACAAGGGTCCCTTTCTGAAGAAGCTTCTTAACTTTTAGAAAAATCTCGATCAGAAGGGTGATATTCCAGTCACTGCTTGCCATAGGACCGGTCGCCATGCTGTCCGCGGCTGTCAGCAAGAATAAATGATTCAGAGTTTCTATATCCCCTATGCGCTGTGCCGTTCTAATTGAAGTTTTTTCCTCGCTCAGATCCCTTCTTTTATAGACATCCGCAAGCAGCAGATGGTTTTTGACGAGAAAACGTAATAATCTGACCGCATCGCCATCTACGCCCAACCTGCTCAGTATCCTGGTTATGAGCGCCGAACCCTTTTCGCAGTGATCACCCCTATACCCTTTTCCGATATCATGTAAAAGGGCTGCAAGGTAAATATTTTCCGGATTTACGAGCTCCTTGAATACTTCGTGAAAAATCGGCCAGCGAAGATTCGATGATCCTTTTGAAAAATCATTAAGCACCTCCATCGTTTTCAATGAATGAATATCGACAGTGGATGTATGGTAAACACTGAAAAGCGCCTTGTTCCTTATTTTTCTAAATTCGGGTATAAACAGATCGATAAGCCCTATCTCGAGGGCCAATCTAAGGATCTTTTGATTGGATGGGTTAAAAATAATATTTAAAAAAAGTTTACCAGCGCCTGGTAATGAGCTCAACTTCTTCCCTTCTGAGTTTATTATCCTTCTTGCCTCCCAGATGAAACCAGAGCCTAGAAACAGCCCTCTTTTGTTCGCTTTATTAAAGGCCCTTAATATCTTCAATGGATCATTCTTCATAGAATGGCCTTTTTTCAGGACAAGATTGTTTTTTACAATCTGAAATTCATCTGATAATTTTTCTATGTGGAAATCAACTGGTATCGGATCAATTACGTCAAGGATCTTCGCTAAAAATTCCTCATTACTCCATTGTATTCTGTTCATGTGTTTGTAATAGGTTCTCATGAACCTTTCCGAACCGGTAATATTACCTGTATCTTCAAATCCTAATTCTTTTGACAGTCTCATTTGAAAAGGTATGAGCAGTCTGTCCTCCTTACGCCCCGTCAAAAGATGGAGATAATTTCTGACTTTCAGAAGAAAATTTTTGGATCTATTGAGTTTATCCGTTTCAAAATGATAAAACTCTTCAAACCTCCTTATGTCATTCAACTCTTTTATGCTCAGATAGATTCTTGACAGCCACTCGATAAAAAGAATATCTCTCAGCCCTCCCAGACCTTCCTTTATATCAGGCTCCACAAAATAGCTTTGTCCCTGATATTTATCATTCCTTCTTTGCAGGTAAACAAGCAATTGTTTCAGGAAAAAATCTTTTTCATGATGTATCTTTAGCCAGAAAGCTTCATTGAAAAGCTGAGAAAAGGGTCTTGATCCCAGCAAGAACCGGGCGTCAATCGTGGACGTGAAAAACCTGAAATCCTGTAATGCGAGGTGATTGCATTCCTGGACAGTCAGAACAGACTGTCCGACATCCAATTTAGCATCCCAGAGAGGATAAAGCATTGTCGATATGACCTGTCTCGTCTTCTGTGATAACGCTCCTCTAAATACTATCAGCAGGTCAACATCAGAACCCAAACAGAGCTCTCGACGTCCGTAACTTCCTAATGCGAATAAAGCGAATCGATCCTCTTCAATCTCTTTTATATCTTTTTTTGAACAGATGCCCCTGAAAATATCACAGATATAATCATCCATCAAACGGGTATATCTTTTCGTAAAAGTCCTGCCGTCTCCGACCTTTAACCTGTTTTTTATTAGAGAATTCCTTGCCTCCAGGAATCTCCCGGTCGTATCCTTTCTGATATCCAAAATATTATAGTGCGTCTTCGTCCTCTTCTCCTGTCCTAATCCTTAGTGCTTTATCTACAGGAAGGATAAACACCTTTCCATCGCCTATTTGACCTGTATAGGCGTTCTCTTTTATTGCTTCCACGGCACGACCTACCAGATCTCCCGGGACAAATACTTCCAATTTAATCTTAGGTAAAAAATCCACAACATACTCTGCGCCCCGATAAATTTCCTTATGGCCTTTCTGTCTGCCAAAGCCCTTGACTTCCGAAATTGTCATTCCGCTTATCCCCAGCTTCAGGACCGCCTCTTTTACATCATCCAATTTGAAAGGTTTTATAATAGCTTCTATCTTTTTCATGTTGCCCTTCCTTTTTTATTTTTTATTCCGGGAAACCGTCGGACAAAGTCCGACAGGCTCCTGGATACTTGGAAATCGGATTCTATTATCCGGGATAATTATTGTCAAATTTTTTAAAAAACTGTAGATTCACATGACCGAAGAATCATTATGGAATTATTAAAAGGTCACAGGAAAATGTTTAACAGACCGACAAAGAAGGTATTATGCCGTTTAAGAAACCAATAGGTGTTTTTGACTCAGGTGTGGGAGGTCTTTCTGTGTTAAAAAGTATCAGGGAAGAACTGCCTTTTGAAGACCTGATCTATATTGCGGACTCAGGATACGCCCCTTATGGTGATATCGCACCGAGTATTGTTGAAAAAAGATCCATGGATATAACCGGATTTTTTGTAACAAAAGGCGTGAAGGCTGTTGTGGTCGCCTGTAATACCGCGACTGCAGCCGCTGCGCCTAAACTCAGATCAAAATATTCCATACCTATCATCGCTATCGAACCGGCCGTCAAGCCTGCCGTTAATATAACGAAATCGGGGATCGTAGGTGTACTCGCTACCGCAAATACGCTCAAAAGCGAATCGTTTTTGAATTTACTTCACAGATTCGAAAATGTTGCTGAAATTATTAACCAGCCGTGTCCCGGCCTTGTTGAGAAGGTTGAAAAAGCCGAATTCGACACAAAAGAGACACGGGCACTTCTGGAGAGATTTATTCTTCCCATCATCGGAAGAGGTGCCGATACCCTTGTCCTCGGGTGTACACACTACTTTTTTCTTGGTCCGCTCATCAAGGAGATCGCGGGGGAGGGAATCACCATTATCGACACCTGTGCCGCCGTTTCTCGCCAGTTAAAACGGAGACTGGGTGAAGAAGGGCTCTTGAGCGAATGGCCAGTCGCCGGTAAGGAGCAGTTTTTAACGAGTGGGAAACCTGATGATATGATTAAAGTAATATCTCTCCTGTGGCATGACAATGTCGAACTTGAATCACTTCCGGATTACCTTTTATAAATCGTGCTAACGCTTCTTAAGAAGATCTGTAGGTAATCCTTCTGTTTTTCCCTGAGATCCTGGAAGCTTTGTCTTAAGATCATTGATTATTTTATTCAGCTGCTCCATCTTTTCTTTGAGCACACTGTTTTCCGAGATAGCACTTTTCAATTTTGCTGTAAGATCGCTTGCCTTATCCTGAGCCGCGCGGAGTTTGTCCTCCATTCCGGAACTGTCTTTTCCAGCTTTAGAAAGTTCATCAACCTTTTCTTTTTCCTTTTTTAATTCATCCTTGGTTTTATTAAGCTCTGCAACAATTTTATCATATTCTTTTTTACTGATACTCCCAGCGCTGGCTTTTGCAGCCTTCGAAAGCTCGGCGATCTTTGTTTTAGCTTCTTCGAATTCAGCCTTGACTTTATTAAGCTCTGCAACAATTTTATTATGTTCTTCCTTACTGACCCCACAACCTGATAAAGCGAGACTGAACAATATTACCACCAAAAATGTCATAACCTTTTGCAGACTTTTCATATAGCACCTCCTTTTTCATTGATGAGCATCCATAGTACTATTTTATGTGATGTCTGTACACCACCACGATTCGCGCTTCCCCTTTGAGCTTGTAGTAGTTGGCATAAGGAAATCGTTTGGACAACACGGGATGATATCTTACCTGCAATGCTTCAAGGTCACGGTAAACCGTCCTCGGATGGCAGTCCAGATCCTCCTCCAGTTCGGCTGCAGATTTACCCATTTTGGAGGAAATCAAGGTCTGAATGATTTTCCATTGTCTGCTAAGCTGATCACCGCGGGCCATTATTCTCCTCTGCCGTCTGTGCTTGAACCATAACTAATTTGCATTAAATGCAAAAAATATTGCAATTATTGCAAAGTTGTGTTATGTAATCTTCAACCTATTACAAGACTATAATCCATTATATTAAAAATGGCAAAACCTTTGAAGGCAAAAGAAATTCTGGAACACTTGAAGATGCTTGCGGATTGGATCCGAGTTAAGCATCCCGGTGAATCTTTTGAACTGGTTGTGGTTGGGGGCGCGGCCATGGCACTTGAAGGGTTTAAAGACCAGACAGTATGGAAATCACTGAAGCTGTTCGATTTGTAATAAGCCTCGATAGCACGGAAATGAGAAAGGATGATTTGCGTGTTGTACTGAAAGATTTGGGGTTTGATTTTGATGAAATCGATAAAAAGATTAAAGAATGAGGCAAACAGGCTCATTAAAGGCGCATGGGCAACCCTTGGTGTCCCATTCGATTTTCCAATGGTTGAGGAAAGGACCAATGGCTTAATTGATGTGGAAGCGTTGATCATAATAACATTGCTTGTGATTGGAGAAGACCGACTGATTACCGATTTGCCTGCATGGCTCAATCGTTTTGAACATCTCATCAATTTCCAGAAATTGAAGACTATTTTCAGGGGACTCTCGAAAGAGCACTCAGATCTCATCATTGCAAATTTGAACAATGCACCTTTTTACAGCACGCCAAGGCCATTCATGAATATTTTTGAATTGAGGGCGCAAGAGGCCAGGCCTGCTGATAAAAGTATCGAATGGCGGATAGAAAAAATCAATACAATTGAGAATGTGGCGGAAAAATCCCTTTTCATTAAAAACAGGCTACTTTACGGTACCAGCTTCCGTGCAGACCTGATAACCATAACGCACATTGAGAACATCGGCATGAAAGGAACGGATCTGGCAACATTGCTGTGTGCCAATAATTCAACCATATCGCGAATAGTAAATGATTTAAAAGCATGCGGTTTTCTTGATAAAGACAAGGAGCGGGTCAAACCTTTCGAAACCTATCCTGGTTTGTTCATATCCAATCAGAGTGTATGGAATCTCTGCGAATTGATGAATGCGATACAATTTTTGTTTAAAGAGTTAAAAAATGGTGTACTCGAAAATATAAACTTCAAGAACGATTCATTTGGGAAAATGATCTCAAGTACGGTTCATTGAATCATTAAATATCCCTTCCAATCATACCATTTATTTCAAACTGATTAAAATAATGTGCCGCTTTGACCTTATCTGTCACACCCGCCTGTTACAATGCCTTGAAATCTAAAATGAAAGGGGGGGTGATTTTCTATGGAAGAAGCAATAGGGATTTACCTGGAACAGGCAAAGATCGGCCTGAAGCAGTCCTATAAGAACCTGGCCCTGTTTCCTCTCCTCTCCACCTATTCTCTGGAACTGGATTATCTCCTGCTGCCGGTTTTGAATCGCATGAATCTGTTGGGTTGGGAACGGACTGCCGTATGGAATCTAAAAGGATTACCGGTTTTGCCTTGGTGCTGGATGATAAAATTATACATTTGTCTGTTTTTTCACGCTCAGATGACAAAAAACAGAATAGTAGCAGATCCAGGATGGGAAGGTATACACAGCGAAGAAGAAATAGGGTATATTGATGTGAGTCAGAGAAACGGAGAAGCGGTGAATGGGAGAGGGGAGGAAGAAACGGAAAATAGGAGAATCGGTGAATGGGAGAAAGGATAAACAGCTACAAGGAATTAAGAGTATTTGAAAACGCGATTAATGCGGCAATGAAGATTTTTGAACTGACCAGGACTTTTCCGCAGGAAGAGAAATACTCAATGGTAGATCAGATGCGTCGTTCATCCCGTTCAGTATGTTCCAACATTGGAGAAGCATGGAGAAAGAGGAGATATAAGGCAGCCTTTATTGCCAAGCTGAGTGATGCGGAAAGCGAGTCATGTGAAACCCAGGTATGGATTGAATTTGCAAGAAGATGTGAATATTTGGAAGACCAAATTTGTGATGAAATGGATAAAGAGTATGATCAGATTATAGGCCAAATTGTAAGAATGATAAATGAGGCGGATAAATGGCTGATAAAGTGACCGAAACGGGGAACCGGCGAAGCGGAGACGGGGAGTGACAGAAACGGAGAAATGGCGAAGCGGAGATGGGGAGTGACAGAAACGGAGAAATGGCGAAGCGGAGATGGGGTGAATAAAAGCTGTGACTCCATTGGTTTCACCGATTCCCCGGTGCCCATACTCCCCCATTCCCGCAGTACTTGGTGAGGGGTGGATAGGAGAAGAATCGGTCGCTTTATCCCTTTATTGTTTTCTTAAATATCCAGACAGCTATGAAAAAGTGGTTATCAGAGGGGCTAACACCAATGGAGACTCTGATTCCATTGCCTGTATTGGTGGATCGATCAGCGGCGCTTATCTTGGCATAGATGCAATCCCTTATAAGTGGTTAAAAGAGATTGAAAAATCAGAGTACCTTGGTGATCTCGCAGTGCGATTAGCGGAGAAGAGGGAATCGATGAAAGGGGAGACAAGGAGCCGGAGCGTCGGGGAAACGGAGAAACGGAGAGAAAGATAGAAAAGATGGAGAACGGCTGAATGGTGGAAAGAATAAACAGTTACAAAGAATTAAGAATATTTGAATATGATTAAATAATAGCGCAGATAGTTACAATGATCAATGAGGCAGACAAATGGCTGATAAAGTGACCGAAGCGGAGAACCGGTGCCCATACTCCCCGGTTCTCCGTTTCACCGATTCCCCGGTGCCCATACTCCCCGATTCCCCGATTCTCCCACTCTCCGTTTCTGCATTTATATGCGGATGAAGGATGAAGCGCGACATAGATACGCTTCCGGGCAAAAAGTCCGTGATCTTATTAAGGAATTGCGTAAAAATACCGAAGATTACGACAAGCCTTCGCCGGATACATCAGAGCAAGCTGACATGATAACCTCCTGGGTGGAGGAAGAATAAAGCTATATAAAATCATGAAACGATTTTATTTTGACTTTTAAGTATAGTTTTATTAATTATAGTTTAATTAAAACAATTAATTATAATCCATCTAAGTGTTCTATGAAAATATTCTGATATTCATTTATCAACCTACTATTAGGGGGTGAATATGGACAAGCACAAAGAGACCCTGTTTCTCAGATAGAGAGCGGGGTTTTTAATTGGCTCGTATGTGGTTTTAAATAAACCAAATAGATTGAAAATATATGAATTAGAACCATAACACTCATTCAAGGTTTCAAAATTGTTAATATTGATAATAAGAACAGTGAAAATAGCTTGGAAAAAATGATATCAAAAAAAAATAAGTACAGTGGAATAGCAACATGGTCAAAATATGATAGACCAAGAGAAAAACTGTTTCGTTTAGGTGCCAAGCACCTTTCAGATTCCGAACTGCTGGCTGTGATTCTCAGGATAGGTGTCAAAGGAAAAAGCGCTATTGATTTGGCACAAGAGATCACGACGCGTTTTAAAACATGGCGGAATATGGTTGATGTGGACATCGCCGAATGGAAGCAAATCAAAGGATTAGGCATCACCAAGATATCGCAAATATTGGCCGCCATCGAAATCGGGCAAAGGATTCAATCCGAGAAGTCAAAACAATATGTATTGATCAAAGATGCCAAACAATTGGCAGAAATCTTTTCCCCTCGACTGCGGGATGAAAAGAAAGAATCTTTTTGGGTCGTACTACTCGACGGGAAAAATAAGATCAAGGATGAAATGGAATTGGCAAAGGGAACCGTCAATGAAGTCAGCACCTATGTTCGCGAAGTTTTTATGACAGCCTTGCGAGGCGCAGCAGCAAGTTTCGCCATCATCCATAACCATCCCTCTGGGAATCCTGAGCCAAGCCAAAATGATATACAATTGACCCGCGAACTGGTATGCGCGGGAAAAACCCTGAAAATAAAAGTCCAGGACCATTTGATTATTGGTGATGACAGATACTACAGCTTTGCAGAACACGGCCAAATCAAGGATCTTGAAAAGCAATGGGAGAATTATATCCACATGAAGTCTGATGGAGGCTGATATGGCGGGCAATCACAATCCCTTTGTAGCAAAATTTTTAACGATCTACAGCCAAAGCGACTTCAGTACCGCCGGCACACGGGGCTACGATCCGCAAACCTATGTCGATACAAAGCTCGACCTGAAACTGACACCGCGCATTTACTCGCCAGAAACACGCTTGGTCGTGCTGACGGGCAATGCGGGTGATGGAAAAACAGCCTATATTCAGCGACTGGAGTCCTTAGCCAGAGAGCACAGGGGAACATTTTCCGCGCAAACAGATAATGGCTGCACCTACAAGATGGATGGGATCGCCTATCAGACGCTATATGACGGCAGTCAGGATTTCGAAGGCGCCAAGAACGACCAAATACTAAAAGAATTCTTCTCTGACCTGGAGGGAGCTATGGAACCCAAAGGGGCATTTACAAAAATCATCGCCATAAATGAAGGGAAACTGAGGGATTTCATTCTTAATAAGAGAGAATATTCCTGGCTGGGAAGGCAGGTGCATCACTATTTTGAATCGGACAGTTTTACACCTCATAAATCCTTGATCTTCATTAATCTCAATCTCCGATCCGTGGTGAGTGACAATGAAAACGAGCCGTCCATATTTGATCTCATCCTGGATAGATTTTTAGATAAAGAAGGTTCCATGGGATTTTGGAACGCCTGTGCTCCTGAGAACTGCTCTTGCGCAAATCGGTGCTATATTCGCTACAATATTGAGACGCTTCGCCATCCCGAGTTAGGGCCAATCGTTAGACATCGTTTAAAACAGCTTTTTTATGCAGTCCTTTTCAGGAAAATAAAGCATATCACCGTTCGCGATATTCGATCCTTTCTCTCATACATTCTCATAAATAAATATTCATGCCACCAGATCCAGGCAGACCTTGATAGCGGCTCCTCAGTTATAGATCGGTTTTATTACAACGCCGTATTTCCTGACGACGAAAAAGACCGCCTTGCCCATACGATGTGCGACCTGGATGTCTCCCTCACATCCAACCCGAAGCTGGACAACTTCATTCATTTTCACGGGCCTGATGATGATTTATGCTTACAGCTTTTAATAGCCGGGCACGAGGAAAGACAGGATCAGCCATATCTTAGGAAGCTTTTTGAAAGCATGCCCCAGGGGACGGATGACAATGATCCTATCCACCGTGACAACGCCCACCGCTATCATAGGTCACTAAGGAAAAAACTTTTCTTTGAGAGTGCAGAAGAGAAGATGAAGGCGGCGGGATTCCCTATATGGAAAGATTTTCTCCCCTATAAAAAATTTGACCGTTTTTCCCAAGTCGTTCATGCTCGGGAAGATCAACATTTCGAGCTACGAAATAACCTAACGCTGGCGATTAGCAAATCGGAACGCATTTACAATGAAATTATCGGCAGTGAAAATCTATGCCTCCGCTCTACATCAACAACCAAGGCAAACACGAAAGGGTTTTATAGCTTCCCTGCATCGGACTTCAAGGTAATTGTCAAAGACATCGGATTTCAGGAAGAGTTTTTGGAATACACGCCAAATGCTCTTTATTACCGGTATGTCGGCACTAGCGCTAATATAAAGAACCCTGTTGAACTCGAAATTCCCATTGATCTATTTGAAGTTCTCTGTCGCATCAGAGAAGGGTATATCCCGGCAGCCAACGAGGTGAGGACGTTTTTTCTGAATCTCGAAATGTTCAAACGAAGGATCGCGGCAAAACGGCCCGACAAAATATTTCTCACCGATGACGATTCGAGCTTATTTGAAATCAAGAAAGATCCTGCAAATAATCTGATCATGACCAAGGTAGGTGGATGATGGGAATTAACAAACAACATAAGGCGTTTCGTTTTGACAAAATCATGCCTATTGATGCGAATAACATCATTTTGGAACAGGCGTTTGCCCGCTTTCTGGTGTTGATTCGTACCAAGGGCGTCCCTATTACCTCCACAAACAAAGATACGATTTATCCTCGCAGCCTTGTAGATTTGATCGCTGACGATCCGACACACTTCCAAGGCATGACAACGGATACCCACAGAAAACAACTGCTTGAGGATTGGCTGGCCAATGAATTTGCCACGACCATCAAGGTCGGGCGCAGCGGCGACGGCGATGCGCGTATTGCCAATATGAAGCCGATTCACATGTCAACCATTAAACTGCTCGATCCTCGCATCCGCAGCCAGGATAGGGATCTAAGCAAATTTCTTTATAATGTTTTTAAGGACAGCAGCTTGATTATTGGGGAAGGAAGCCTCCTTCTGCCCTATTTGACAACCGGCACTTCGGATTTTGGCGATCATGACAGTAAGATCGATGAGAACAAAGCAGGTGAACTGGATATCGAGACGTTGTTCTTGTTGCGCCTCCTCAATCACTTCAATATTGATAGGGTTGATAGACGGAGGAGAATTTCTGATCATGATTTTATCTGTCCAGCGCAACGGCAATTGATCATAAACGACACGGCCCGTCTCCTCGTTTATAATCATTCTATGCCGCGGCGGGAACTTATTGACTACCTGATCATGCTTTTTGCCTTCCATGCCGCCCTCTA
>JAFGDF010000100.1 GCA_016932235.1 Deltaproteobacteria bacterium
ATTCCATCCATGGATGTCATGCCTGTTTTTTCATCCAGGCATATTGTTCCGTTAGAATTGATTTTAAGCCTTTCTTTATCCATGAATGATTCAATTGAAGGTCTCTGACCGACCGCGATTATGATGGAATCCGCTTTGATCTTTTCCAGGGGCCCTCGTTCCTTTTCGACCAGGAGATGACCGGTTTCATCAAATCGGAATGATCTTATCCTGCGAGTTGAAACCCCTTTTACTTTTCCCTTTTCAAGTTCAATACTTTCAATCCGGCATGATCCCGTGATATCTATACCGGCCTCTTTTGCCGCTGCCACGTCATCCGGATAGGCACATAGGCTATCCTCCTTCTCGAGGCAAAGGATGCGAACATGTGAAGCGCCATTCTGTTTCGCTACCATGGCACAGTCAAAGGCCACTCCTCCACCGCCGATGATGACCACATGGTCGGCGACATTTTTCAAATCCCCGGACCTGGCCATCCTGAGGAAGTAAAGGGCATGGATACAGGCATCTTCTCCCTCTACGCCCAGAGTCCTTTCCTCCCAGGCTCCCGCGGTGATTACCATGGCATCGTAGTTTTTATGCAGTTCTTCAATGGATATGTCCCTGCCGACCCTGGTATTTGTCTTTATCGAGATCCCGGTTTTAAGGACATTCCGCACTGCCTGGCTTACGATATCCTCAGGGAGTTTTTGTTTCGGAATGACCAGTCCAGGGACACCGCCGGCAACATTTTCCGCCTCCAGGATTGTCACCTGGTGCCCGAAAAGTGAAAGGAAATAGGCGCAGGTCAATCCTGCAGGACCTGCCCCGACAACGGCGACGCGTTTCCCGGTCTGTTCGCACGGCCGGGGAAAATCCATGTCATCCCGGCCCAGGATATTAGAGACATGATATTCTATATCCTGGATGGAAACCGCCTCATCCAGTTCTTTTCGATTACATTCCAGTTCGCATGGGTGAGGGCAGACCCGGGCCGTTATGGCGGACATGGGATTTCTTGCCAGCAGGAATATACCGGCTTCCCTTTCCTTACCGTTTGCAATGAGGGTGTGTATCTTCTGGATCGGATTCCCTGCAGGGCAGGCATATTCACATGGTGATGTTCTATGCTGGCAATTCCCGGCATTACTGTCTATATAGGGGACATCTATCTGTTCACTAAATTTTGGCGGCATACTCTCTCCTCCTCAAGCGGCTCTTCCATTTCGATCTGCAAGCCATTCAGTGCCTATTCCATCCTTACTCTTGAACAGACATAGTGTCCTATCAAAGGCAGGATCAGGCTCAGGAAAATCACTGCGATTATAAAAGGTCCGACCGCTCTCCCTGCGCTGCAGGGATGCGAAGGTTGAAAGGCGGCACATCTCAAGAAGAATCAGGGATTCCTTGATGCGGGTCAGCTCGTGGAGATTTGTCGCGCTTATTTCTTCGATGTGCTGTTCGATCAAAGCGAGTTTTTTCAGGGTAAGTTCCATACCCTGCTGATTCCTGACAAACTTCATATAATAATTCATGACCTGCTGTATGGCTTTCTCAAAATCTCTGTAATTCATGTCTCCTTTACTTAAAAAGGGCCTGAAGATGGACTCCCTTTCAGCCTGGATTGTTTCCTCAAAGGTCTGATTGCTCAATGTCCCTCCCCGTGCAGCTTCGGCAGCCTCGATTCCTGCCAGGTAGCCGCTGCACATGGAGCCTGAAAATGAATAAAAAACACACCCGTTGTAGAGATCAGTAATATTTGTGCTCAGGTCTTCATTGGTCAGCAGCATGCCGCCCAGTTCAAGCTCTGATATCTCAACCTCCATGGGATCCCGAAGAAAATCAATACCGGCCTGGAGGCGATAATCCGTAAAGGTTGCCTTGTCGCCGGGCATCAGGACCGTTTGGAGGTGCTCGACCTCTTCGGCATCACAGGGCCTCATGTCCATATAGAATGGAGGGCCGTTTCCCTTCAGGATCTCCTGAAAAGTCCCCAGGATAACATTGCGGCGGGGCCCGTTTTCCATCTTGGGATGATAATTTCCCATAAATCTTGTGCCGGCCGCATCTATTTCATGGGCCCCAACGCAACTGATACCATGCATGCCTGCTGATCCGAAGCCTTTGGGGATCAATGTGGCCTGTTGCATCATATCAAGGTTGATGATCCTGACACCGGCCTCATAGGCCAGAACTATCTGTGCTCCGGTGTTAAAGGGGCTGTGCCAGGTGTTGTAGGGATTGCCGCTTGAATTGGTCGTGGCCCGGTTGGCGCCGTTTCCCATGGCCATGACAACACTTCCGGCCTTAAATATATACATGTCCCCTGTCAACACATGAAATCCTAAAGCGCCCGCGATATGGTCCTGTTCAACCAGGAGGCGCGTAATCATAATATGATCAAACACATCGACTCCACGACTCCGGATGTCTTTTGCAATTCGCCTTTTTATCAACTGACCGTTTTCAATATTAATCCACCAGGCACCCGGCTGGCCGAATCCGTCTGTCCTCAACCAGCCTCCGCCCTCTTTCCTGACAAATTCGACACCAACGGAAAGGAGATATTCAACAAGAATCGGCATGCTCTGAAACCACCTGGAGATCATGGATTCTGTAAAACCGCTCAAGGGCTTGTTAAAGAATCTTATCAGATCTTCTTCACGGTCAAAGGGTTCGCTGGAGTCGAGCACTGCCAGAAAATGGTCATTTCCCCCTCCCAGGCATCCGCTGCTCTCCAGTTTTCCCTTGTCAACAAGAGATACCCTTACACCCTCCTGTCTGGCCGCCAAAGCGGCGCCGCATCCGGCAGCGCCGGAACCCAGGATCAGCACATCGGTTTCAATGTAATTCTCTGTCGGGATAAAATCTTTCATAAGAAATACTCTCTTCGTTTTTATTGGTTAAAATCCATTATGCCTGTCATGTAAAGAATACGCTCAAATATGGAATTTCCAGGAAAAAAGAAAAGATAAACCATGTCGCAAAGGCGGTGCCCCCGGTCATCAGCAGACTCATTTTCAGGCTGTGACGCACATAGAATTTTAAAAAGGCGAAAAGAAAGATCGCAATTCCAATGAGGTAGCCGAGAAGGTAGATCAATGTCCCGGCGCCCACAAACCACAAAAGGATAGAGAGCAGGTTTAGAAGAGTCAACTCTCGCTTTTCAACCTTGACAATGTCGTGGCCTATATCCTTTGCCGCGCTGATGTCAAAGAGCTGGCTGCCGGCCAGGGATCCGAGTATTTTTTTAATATTTTCTGAAAAGTATGACAGGAAAGTCCCGAGAGTTAGAATGATTGACAGGGCCGCGATCGCCATGGGGAAGATTTTAGCCCTGAAAGGATAGTTCCATCCAATCGCAAGAATCAGGATAAACCATATTATTAACAGGAGGTTAAAGTATAAGCCCAGGTCTTTCCAGTTCACTGGACATTTATGTTCCG
>JAFGDF010000007.1 GCA_016932235.1 Deltaproteobacteria bacterium
CAAGTTTGCGGCGCATGGTTTTGACCTCCGGCATTCGATCCAGTCCGACGATACGGCCAAGGGCATTCGGAGCATATTCCTTGAGGTTCTCCGGACGAGGTATCCTCAGCAGGGCAAGCAGCACGTAGGCGACGAGGCATGTACGGAGTCCGTAGAATGCCGGTCCGATGTTTCCGTATATCTTCCTTGCCACGGAAAGCAATCCACTTTCTACCAATGCAGGGACCGCCAAAAGAACTCCCGCCCTCGGCAGGTCGGAGCACACGGCAAAAAGCGGCACAGCATCCTCAATAACTCCCATGGCTGCGAGCAGGCGGTCCATTGAGCGATCCAGAGGATTGGAATCGAAACTCCCAATGACAGGGTGAGGTTCGGTTCTACTGCCTTTATCAGATTGATCCGTGTTCAGGCCTGAATTGGCAAGATTTGCTGTAGACGGTTCGGGAGGGTGAAAATCCTGTATGTTCTGTTGTTTTTCTGTAGATTCAACAAATCCCAACGATGACGCCGTCGGAGCTTTCCACCCAAGGAATCGGAGTCTCTTCCGCACCATCTTTTCGGTTACACCGAGTTTTCCGGCGATGGCCCTATTGCTAAACCCTTTATCTTTGAGTCGAAGGATCATCTGATCACGTCGCAGTCTTCTTGCCAGATCAGGGCCTTGCTCTGCCGGGCGCCCTTCTGGCCGGGCTATTTCCGTCAGTCCTCCTTTTTCGAGCCGTTCCTGATACCGGCGGATAGTCCGGGCGGATACCTGGAAAGCCCGTGATACTTCAGTCTGACTTGCGTAGCCGGATTCAATCAGCGAAACCATGGCATATGCAGCGGCGGGACGATCGCCGATATCGAAATGAGCGAAAATAATTCCATGGACGGACACGACGCGCTCGCTTCCTTCGGTGGTGAAAGAGACACGATCATTTACAACGGCAAAACCGGGATCGGGCGGATCAAACCGTATGAGAGTCTTCTGTTCGGATGTCATGACGAAAATCATGCCCGAACAGGGCTGAATCAAAAAGCGGACAGGTTTGGTCCGCACCCAAATGACGATAATTGAATATTTTATATCATTTTGTATTTTAACTCTGTTCCCCTAAATAATTGTTCTGTAAACTCTTAATAAATGTTAAGGAATGTACCTGAACCAAAAAGCGGACAGGTTTGGTCCGCACCTCAAAGTGAAAAAACACAGAATTTATATAATTTCCTGTTTTTGAGGATGGCCCCGGAGCTATTTTGAGAGGATTTCAAAAAGCGGACAGGTTTGGGTCCGCACCCATATTTTTAGAAAGCCCAAAATCTTTGAATTTTTGGAGGTATGTCAGGAGTTCTGAATTTGCTCAAATGCCGCCCTGTCCTTTTATCGTAACCCATGTCTTCAACTTAGTATCTTTGCTCTACTAAGGTGAAGATATACTAATACAGTCGCATATGGAGAAGAGAAATAATGTTATGAATCTAGAGACGTCCTCCGTTGTATCCATTCTTATTCTGTCTTTTCAATTTACAGATAACTTTATTTTGCAGCCAATCAATACACGCGACTGTTCTGGCTGTTGAATATACTAAGTAACAAATGAACATTTTAAGAAAACCATGAAAGGATGTGTTGGGATTCTTCTTGTAGCTTAGAGTACTCTTTACTATAGATGGGAGTATTAGCAGTACGATAGCTATAAGGAAAATCTTCAAATCCAATGTAATTATTGCCAAGAATATTGTTAAGTAAAGCGTCAAATTTATAATAGGCAATAACAAGCTTGGAAGTTCGCTCTTCACGAATCCGTGATACCTTATGCCTTCATAATTACTGTTTCCTCTCCACCTTTCTTTCAGGAAAAGTTGTCGAAGGGATTGTGCCTCCCCGTAATGATACGCAATCATGGCGGGACAATAAAAAATGTCATGCCCGGCACCTATCCTATAACAAAAGTCGACGTCTTCTGCTGTCATCAGATTGAGGTTGAATCCTCCGATATTCTCGAAAGTATCCCGGCGGCAAATGATATTCATCGAGGCCAACCATTCAACTTTTTGCTCTTTATTTGTATTGACAGGAAATTGAAGAAACCACCATGATTCAGCCACCCAACCGAAATTCTCCGGTACTAATGGGAAAGAACCTGCACAGGCTGCGTTGGGGTGGCTTTGCAGACAGCGAACGCCTGAGGCCAGCCAACTTTTTGTAACGATAACGTCAGCATCAACGAACGCTATCAAATCGCCATGGGATTCTTTTACCCCTAGATTCCTCATTGCACCGATTGTAAAGGATGAACCATCAATAATCTTTAAGCCGTGGGATTGAGCAATCGCTATGGTTTTATCGGTGGATCCATTATCAATCAGAAGTATTTCAAACCTGTTTTTCGGATAATCACTGCTCAGTATGGAATCAAGGCATGATGGTAGTATTTTTTCTTCATTTTTCGCCGGGATAATTATGGATACAAAAGGGTGTGTTTCTCCGTCGAGGTATGTCTGCCCTAAATTTTGAGGACTCATTATTATGCCTTGATTATGTTGTTTACTACTCGATGTGTCCTGAAAAATGAAGCCAATAATTTCACTACAAGTCTTGAATTATTTTTAATCAGATGCAAAAGAGACGCTTTATTTTCAGGAATGCCGAAATCCTCATTCGCTGATCGAACCGATGAGATGATGGGCGGTGCGACTGCATGATGCAATGGGACATCCATATTCTGCATTAGGATTGCCAGTGGCCGGGCTTCTGATTTTGTGTCGAGTGCTAAAATATCCTTGATGGATCTGTGAAAAAATGAAGTTGCCTTCTCGTTATATTGTTTTCTGATAGACGGATCGCAGTGTCTCGATGCAATTAAAAGCACACAGGCTTTACGGATATCCGTTGCGGCTCTTGTAGCATAATTGGGAAAGTCCAGAAGTTCCTTCCTATCTAAAAAGGGAAATTCATTTTCCATCATCCATTCGGAGTAATGAAGCAGGCTTTTAAATGCATAAGAATACATTGCATCATACTCATCGCATTCGATCTTGATATCGATGTATTTTCCAAGGGATTGCAGAAAGACAGTGTAGGGCCAGCGCATGTTTGGGTCGTTCAAGTGCTTGTCGGCAATTTCGTCCGAAGGATGGACGCATGATCGTATTAAAAATTCGGCTTTATCCAGGTAGCGCCGGCTGCGCGTCAGCATAAAGGCATCAAGAAGAACGCTGAGGGCATTTCCCGATGCCCGTCCGGGGCCTTCCAGCAACTGAAATGCTTCCACAACAGGCGATTTATTGTTTCGTGCCCAATGCAGAGTGTCCTTGATGATCTTTTTTATAATGCCTGCAGACTCCTCCGGGCCATTGATATTGCAAATGACAAAGGACGCCAGATCGAGAACCGCCTTTTTGGCCTTCGGATCCCCCGTTAAATAATAATAATTCAATAATCCCGTGGTATACACATGCTGGCAGGAATGACCGCCTCCGTATTCGGCCAGATTTTTAGAAATCATGGTTTGTTTAGAGTAGCCTCGGTGGGAGGATGTAGCTGCATCACAAAAGTGATCAGTGTGCCAGAAAAGTCCGTTGTTATATTCGCTCCGATCCCTGTCGGTATGATAAATGTCAATGTCTATAACATGCCTGGCCAGTTGATCCGCAAGTAAATACCAATCCTGTTCGCCGCTCCTCACAAATTGACGTAAGAAACTGTTGATCAGGTCATACTGGTTGTTATAGTGGGATATGATGGGCTCTTGCCCTGGATAAAGCAGGTTTTCGTGATCTGCGTATATATCACCGTAGTTTCTCCAGCCATACTCGTCAATTATTTCTCTGCGATCAAAAAACGTATTATTGCCATGAATTGCGGTTTCTGCCAGCTCATAGCACTGCTCATACGGGAAGGTCTCTGCAATATCTTCTTTCGGAATAAGATAGGGAAAAACGTTTGACCGGCAATACCATTCGGGTGTTGCATGAGCGACCAGCGGATGATGACATGCTGCCATTCCGTTAAAATGTCCAGCATCCTTGCTGAAATCGAGGTATATGTTTTGAGTTTTCTGCTCCCCGCCCTGGAGCTCATAACAATCGGCATACTCTCCTGGGAAAAAGCTGATTATTATTCCGTTTTCCTGGGTTTCTATGGATGTTGGGAAATTTTGCCAGAAGTCCTTAAAGGCAGCTGTGATTGTGGCGCCTTCATTGGTCAAAGAAACAACGGGTTCGGCGCGAAGACCCTGCCCTGAATATCGCCCGGATTCATGGATCCGGTAACCTTGATACGTGGTTTTAATTTCTTGACGAGAGTTTAGATGATTGCGTGACTTCCAGTTTTTCCCTCCGCTTGAATCCTGGTAAATACGAACATCTTTTCCGGTTAAGGGGGAGGAATGCGTCTCAGGAGTGTAAATAGTCTTATATTTTTGTTCAGGTGCCATGAAGCATTCCAGACGCAGTTCCTTGAAATAAATCGAGCCTTCATCTCCTAGGTCCCATAGCCCTCCCGGATGTTTAGCCGCCCTGGGATTGTGAATCGTTAACTCGACAGAAGCGGTGCTGTGTTCTGCCCAGAAAGTAATCCTGCTGCTGAATTTCAGGGGCTTGTCTCCTGGATTCTTATGTTTAGATGAAAAGGATCCTTCAAAGTATAAAACTGACCGTAGCGGACTCGAATATTCCAGCAGACTTCCGGTTACAACTGGAAACCATTCCCTCCCTTCCATGTCAAAAAGGAGTAATTTTGAACCATCAAGGATTATTTTCTTTTCGCATGAAAGGACCTTTTTAAAGGTAAGAAAATGATTCCTGTCCAGGATGAATTCGAGACCTCCAGTTTTGATAATAAATGAGTCGTGGTTTTGCACTATTGACGGGCTTTTAATAGGAGGATTCCCGCGAGGTTTGTTCAGGGATTTTAAGATGAATATTTTTTGTTGGTTAGCGCCTATAGCAATAAAACAGTCAAGCAACAGCCACTTGATGCTGTTGTCGAACCAATAGGAGACCGGCGTCCCTGAAAAGAAAACGTCGTTTCCTGTATCGTCGAATAAATGCAGTAATTTATGATCCCGGATTTTGCCTTTGGGGAACGGGATTCCGATTGAAACCGTTTCCTTGGTTCGCTCGATGCCATTCTTTTCTTTCAGAATAATTGGGATTGACAGCATGTCCTCAGTATTAAAATTCGTAGGCATAGTAGGCATATATTGAGTCGAATTCAGGACTCTGTCCTTTAAAGCAAAATATTTGATTCTAAAAAAACGAATTGACTAAGACAGTATGTGATATCCGCAGTACCGGTTAAAAAAACGATCGATACCGATGGCAAGTCATCCTTGCGATCAATATCTCTCTGATGGCTGTACTTAAGGAAGGTATTTTAACCTGAATTATGCACAGAATTGATTATTTCACACCCAATAATCTAGGAAATCTCAAACCCCAACAACCATTATAAAAATCGAATCCG
>JAFGDF010000008.1 GCA_016932235.1 Deltaproteobacteria bacterium
TCGCTCGTCCCTGCGGCGTATTGCTCATACGCCTCAGTCCTCGCTCCTCGGCGCCTAGCATCTGACACCTTGATGGTGGCCAGGAATTTGCCAAAATCCCTTGCTCAGGTCGCTTGTGTAAAAATTTGATGGTGGATTTTGGAAAATTCCGAATTCCATACGCACACCATACTTCAATGACATGCCGGTGAGAGACGATTTGGCCATCCTGACACGACCGCATCCCTGGGCATCCAACCCTCCGATGGGTCTAATCGGCTGTTTGGTACCACGCAGCAGGTCTGGAGAATGATATTCCGACAGGATTAAGCCCTACGGGCTTCTAGGGTTCAAGAGAAAGAAAGTAGGTGTGTGTGGGGCACAGCACATGGGGACGCCGGGAGGTGCTGCGGATGGTGGTGCACCGGGTTCGGTTCAACCTGCGCAGTTTATGGGAGTCGAAGAAACGTATCTGTCGTGCCGTGATTTCATGAACGATTGACCAGTGGTCCCACATGGGACCGCCAAGGCATATGAGGATGGCCCTCTTTTTGCCGGCATCCAGAAAGGCAATCATCTCGCTCCAGAATTCGTCGAGTGGCGTGCTGGGCAGATTCTTGTAAGGCATTTTACGGTATGGAATCAGATCTCCAACAACATCGCGAAAGATACTTCCTATCGTGGTGAGCCCGATCCCCTCAGAAAGCACACGGCTTAAATCCCGGGATTGCTCCAGGTATTCAAGGATCCGGCTGAAAAGCATCTTTGCCTTGGAATTCTGGATGTCAGATATGATCCGCGCGGCGTTTACGATACTGTAGATAGCGCATAAACCGTCGAGGGCACCCTGTTCGTACGGTGTCATGAGTTTGCCTCCACGGCGGCCTTTCCCGGGGGGTGACGGGCCGCCGCCAGATGGATGAGACGGCTGATAAATGCTCCATAGCCTATTCCGGAGGCTTCGGCCGCATAAGCAAGGCTGGTATCAGGGCTGATATCCGCGTTGGGGTTTACATCCAGGACGTAAAATATATCATCACGCAGCCGCAGATCTATCCTCGCGTAATCACGGCAACCCAGCCATTGGTACGCTGCGATCGAGGTCTCCCTAAGGGCGGACAGTTCCGCCTTTTTCATTTGTGCCGGAATGATAATTTCAATCTCCTCATAATGTCGTGATCCGGGTGTGAACTTGGAATCAAAGGTGCAGAGGCGGTCTCTTATATCGGAAAAAGCCGAAAAGTCCATCTCAGCGGGCGGCAGCATATTTACCCGGCTGTTTCCCCACAACGTTACGTGAAATTCACGTCCGTCGATAAAGTCTTCCACCAGTACCGGCTGATCGAATCTCTTCATGACGTGTTCAGCCTGTCTCTGCAGTACACCTTCGTCAAGAATAACAGAATTGGAGTCCATCCCCATGCTGCAATGTTCAAATGCCGGTTTGACTATGGCGGGAAATCTATGCCAGCCCTTTATGGGGAGGGCTTCGATAACCTGAAAATTGGGAGTGGGAATCCCCTGTTCCGAAAGCATAGTCTTTACGGAGGCCTTGTCCCAGCTCAGAGAAAGCGTTTCAGGTGGAGATCCTGTGTAGGTGTACCCGAGTTGTTCCAGAAGCATGGCTACACGGAATTCACTGCTATGGATTCCGGGGAGTTCCTCACACCAGTTGAAAACGATGTGGCTGTCCGGATCAAAAGGCGCGAGCGCGGATGCTAGATCAACATCGCTGACAGGCGCCTCGAATACTCTATGCCCCTCGGCTTTCAATTCCTTTATGAGCTGGTCCACTCCATCCATTACAGCGGCCGTTTCGGCCGATGTCCAGGAAGGATCAATATTGTGCAGCAGGACAATAGCCGGACCGGTATTCCGATTTGTGCGTTTCATAGTCAGGTCTCCTTCCCGGTCTCACGGATTTTGAATCTCTAATGATGCCCCCGTGGAGTCTTTCGGGCTGAGAATGGAAGACTCCGTGGGAATAATCCAAACAAAAAAGTGTCCTGTCAAGGATAAAATCTGCTTTCAGCAAAACATTATGCCAATCCCAATCTCGAAATTTCGTCACTCAGCATGATTTTGCAATATCTGCAGAACTGTTCTGTTTTCCTGTCAACATCCTTCAAGCTGCGACAGTAGTGCATTATACACTGGTCGTCCGGGCAATGGCGCAGGTTGAATGTGTGCCCGAGCTCATGAATTGCCTCCTTCAAAAGACGTGAAGAGAGAAGATCCGGTGTATTAGTACAGTCTTCCCTGATCCTGTATATGGAGACGATGCAGGCCTTTCCGCCAAGCTGGGCTTCACCATAGACATGAGTGAAGATGGGGATGAAGAGGTCTTTACTAACTACAGCTATGATCTTTATGGCGTTTTTTGGCGCTGCTTCCGCGAGCCGGTCAAGGATAACCGTCGAGTAATACTGGTTCCTGGCAGGATCAAAAGCGAAATGAATATCTCCTAAAAGGCGCATGCTTTCCGTGGGATACTTGAAACTTTTTTCGATCCCCATTCCCAGCAGATTAATAAGGGAGGCATCCTGGCTGCCTATCGGGGCAATAATGATCTTATTTTCAGGTTTAAGCTTCAAGCCGGTTTCTGTATCTTGTATCTTCTGATTTTATTATAGAGGGTTGTCCGGTCAACACCCAGGATCTTTGCGCTTTTTACAATATTCCAGCCTGTTTTTATCAGGATACTCGTTATGTGTTTCAGCTCCATATCCCTTAAGGAGTCCGTGTGCACGGAAGTTCCCTCTGATCTTAAGATAGGAAGGTCCTCTTTGATTATTGAAGGTCCTTTTCCGACAACTACCGCTCTTTCTATTGCATTTCCAAGTTCACGGACATTTCCCGGCCAATCATACATCATCAGTTCATCCATGGCATCCCTGCTTATTCTGTCAACAGGCTTGTTTGTTTCATGCCGGAAACGGCGCAGGAAATGCTCCGCAAGCAGGGGAAGATCGTCTTTTCTTTCACGGAGAGGAGGAAGGCGGAATGATATCACATTAAGACGATAATACAGGTCTTCACGGAAGTTTCCTTTTTCTATGGCCTCTTCGAGATTGGTGTTGCTTGCGGCGATTACCCTGAAATCTGTTTCAATGGGCTGGACACCACCGACCCTGTAGAACACTCCGTCCTCCAGCACCCTCAGCAGATCAATCTGCATTCTCATGCTTATCTCCCCGATCTCATCAAGGAAAAGAGTCCCGCCGTGTGCCAGTTCAAGACGCCCTTTTTTTGTCTCTTTGGCGTCTGTAAAGGCGCCTTTCTGATAACCGAAAAGCTCACTTTCCATAAGATGCTCCGGCATGGCCCCGCAGTTAACGGCGACAAAAGGCCCCTGGGAACACTGACTGTTGGTATGAATGGCTTTTGCCGCGAGTCCTTTGCCGGTACCGGTCTCGCCTGTTATCAAAACGGTTGAGTTCATGGGCGCGACATCCCGGATAAGATTGAAAATCTCCTGCATAGGTCGGGATTGGCCGATCATGCTCTCGAATTGGGTCCTTTCCTTAAACTGCTCTTTCAGGTAGATGTTTTCTCTCTTTTGCTCCTGATGGTGTATTATCTTTTCTATAAGAACCCCCAGGCTATTTGGGTCAAAGGGTTTAAGTAGGTAATCATAAGCGCCGTTTTTCATTGCTTCTATGGCCGATGATATGGATCCATAAGCCGTAATCATGACGATCTCGACATCAGGGTCATTTTCCTTGACATGTTTCAAAACCTCAAGGCCGCTTATCCCTTCCATTTTAATATCAAGAAGCAGAATATCGAATCTGTTCTCCTTCAGCTTTTCGAGCGCGGCTTCCCCGCTTTCGGCTTTCTCGATGTAATACCCGTCGCGTTCCAGCCAGCCGGCAAGAGATTCCCGTATGATCAGTTCATCATCAACTATTAGAATTTTGGCTGCTCCCATCAACTCCTCCTAGAGATCGGAAGGAAAGCGGACATTTTTTACAGGCAGCTGGATTTCAAATGTTGTCCCTTTACCTTCCTTGGATTTGACGTCAATAGATCCTCCATGTTCCTGGATGATACCGTATGCCACGGAAAGGCCAAGCCCAACACCTTTTCCCTTTTTTGTGGTGAAAAAAGGTTCGAAAAGGCTTGATCGATTTTCGCTTGGAATACCGATTCCCGTATCCGTGAATCTGATAATAATCCTGTCGCTTTTCAATAGGCGCTTTGTGCTTATACTCAGGGTACCCCCATTGGTCGATTCCATTGCTTCAACGGCATTGGTCAGGAAATTCATGAAAACCTGTTGAAGCTGATCCGCCGAACCGACCGTTTCAGGCAGGCTGGGGTCAATTCTTTTATTAACCTTTACATTGTTTAATTTTACCAGATTTGAATTCAGCAGAAGTGTCTGATCTATAATGTTATTGATATTTACTGGCCCAGCTTCCATCTGGGACTGTCTTGAAAAAGCGAGGAGATTTGAGACTATTCTGCTTATACGCCTGGTTTCCTTTTCCATAAGATTCAAATAATGCTTGAACAGGCCCATATCTTTCTTATTAAAGGATTCTTCCTGAATCATTCGCTGGCTAAGTATGGTCAGATTTAATATTCCTGTGATCGGATTATTTATTTCATGGACCACCGAAGCGGAAAGCTTTCCGATAGATGCCATCTTATCCTGATATAACAATTTTTTGTGGGTCTCTTTGAGATGCCTTGTCCTGTCCTGGACCATTTGTTCAAGCCGCTGTCGGGTAATTTCCTCCTCTTCCTTAATGCGCGTCGTGATATCACGTATGATTTCAATGAATTTTGAGATCTTGCCGTTTTCCTCATAAAAAGGATGCATGGCAATTTCAAGATATCGTGGTTTACCGTGGATATCTTTCTGATCAATGACAAAATGGTAAGGCCTGCGGCTGCGGATAACCTCGTTCATTGGGCACGATTTATCACAGATTTCATATTGATTTTTATCCATTTCATGAAAAATGTCATAGCATTTTCTGCCGATCAGTTCCGAGCGCGTGCAGCCCATTATTTTAAGAAAAGAATTATTGATCTCGACCACTTCCTTGTCAGGATTAATCACAACAATAAAATCCTGAATACCGTTCAATATAGTTTCGATCTCGTTTGTTCTTTCCCTTAATGTGCACTCCTCAAGTCCAATGGCTTTCCAGAGTATCTCAAAGACATGATACGAGAGAACCCGTATGCGGGGAGGTCTTGAATCCAGTATTTCGTCAAATACCCCATTTTCAGGTGTCATGAGGATTATCATCCGGATGCCATATTTCGGTTCATAGAGCTGGTGATAATCCCGGACGGTCAAAAGACCGAGCTCTCTGGCGAGCAACATTCCGGGGCTCTCAGGGTCCGGGTCGGCTACGGCGGTAAAACGGGCATTGACATCCTGTTCTCCATGATACGCGGTTGTCTTTTGTAGAATTTCCCTGCAGAAGGTCCCTCCGCCTACAAGCGCGATGTTTATGATTGGGGGTTTTTTCGTTCTCATTCTTTTGTTTCCCCATTCCTTTCAGCGGCGACTCTTGATCAAAGTCGAACAGGTTCCCGTTATCATCTCTTTATTACGGAAGGAACATCAAAGTATCGTTTTATTGATTCTATCGCAAGTCCAGACTGTGTGGAAGGTATCACACCGGTAATAGACGCAACAGTACAGCTAAGGCCTATTAAATCAATTCCTGCTTGTTCAAATCCTGCCAGCAGTTCCATGACAATCCCATACCGGTCGCCGAAATGAGGACCGTTCATTGAGAAAACTGCTACCGCTGTCTGATCGCCTGAAAGAGGATGAGAAATGTATTCTCTGAAAGGTCCGATACTGGAATCAATGGATGATTCAGGAATACATATGGCCAATGCATTCCTTTTTTGGCCCAAAGGCCCTGTTGCGATGAAGGAAAGACTGAGATTTAAGCCCGCAAAACTTCGAAGGGCGTTGACTATTCTCCTGAAACCGGACTTATCAAGATTTATCAGAAACATCTCCTGGCAGTCGAATAATTCGATGGCGTATATTTTTGGCTTCTTTTCCTGGTAACTTGCAACTATCTCCTTATGAAACTCTTCCCTCCCTTTGTGAGCAAGCTTCCAGTCCACCGGAGAATGATATGAGCCGAAATTGAATGATTCAAAAAGCGCCTGACTGGTTTTATTTAAAAACCTTTCCTGCAGGACTATCGAAATCGCGGATGGAGAGTTGGCGATTGAAAATGGCTTTATGTCTTTATTTTCAAGCACCTCAAATAAACGGCCGGCTATTTCAGGATTTTTTTGATGAGGGAAAATGGAAAGGATCGCCATATCAGAAACCTGCTGAGATCCTTGTCCGAAATTTTCGTTGATCATTAGACTGACTCTTAATCCTTCCCCCGAGTCAACCATGCTGTTCAATCCCCATGTGCGCCTGTTTCTCAGCAGAGTAAAGTAGGGGAGGTTGATCTTCTTTTCAGCAAGTGAACGGCAGAATTTAACAACGGGATCTTCACGCCCTATAGGCAGTATTACAGAGAACCCCGCCACTTCTCTCAGGATCTTCAACCCGCCTAACTGTGTAGGAGTAGCCATTATCAGTAAAAAATTCGAATAGGGAGTCCGCTTCCAAAACGATTACAGGATCTCTGTTGAATAAAGTCAGAAAATTTTCTGGCAGCCTGCCGGACCTTATCGGGCAGGATCCTAGAGCAGGCTTGATACAGCTCCCCAAAGACCTTCAGTGTCGATAGGCTTCGGGATATATTCGTCCGCTTCCGTAGCCATTCCGTCTGCGTGTGTATACCGCGTGCTTGGCACGGCTTCACCAACGGCCGTCAGGAGAATAACCGGGATGTCTCTGGTATCCTCCTTTGCCTTCATTTCTGCGCAGAGAACGTATCCATCCTTTCTGGGCATCATGATATCAAGAATAACCAGATCAGGCCTGCGCTGCCTTATGGATTCCTCTCCTTCGATACCATCGTAGGCCTTGCCAACCTCACATCCCTTGCTTTCAAGCATCATTGCGACTGTTTCGACCAGATCAGGGTCATCATCCACAACCAGAATATACTTCTGAGCCATTGGGTTCCTCCTTTCTTATTTATTGATTTGGATCAATATTATAATTTTATATCATCTTTAATATGATAATTGTCATTTGTCACTAAATTAATCGTTAAAGAATTAAGGTTTAATAACCGGTCTTGGATAAAGACCGCTGCGTTCCACGATTTCAGGGACTCTGTCTTCCCATTCGATCGCCATGATATGAAAACCTCTTACACCTTTTATTTCTTTAAGCCTCTGAATCGATTCGACACAGATATTGATTCCTTCTTCGGCCTGTTTATCTTTGGGCGTATCGACCATTCTTTTGACCACCTTATCCGGCACGTCCATGCCCGGAACTCGGTTTTTCATATATTTAGCCATACCCGCGGACTTAAGCGGCGTCACACCAGCGAGGATGTATATTTTTTCATCGAGCCCCCTGTCGCGAACCTGTTGCATCCATAATTCAAATTTTTCAAGGTTATAAATGCACTGTGTCTGGATAAATTCCGCTCCCGCAGCTATCTTCTTTGCAAGTCTCGGGACCCGTATCTCAAATGGATCGGCAAAAGGATTTGCGGCCGCTCCGATAAAAAAACGGGGTGGGCGTGTTATATCATCACCGCTGAGGAATTTCCCTTGATCCCTCATTAATTTCACGGTCTGAATAAGTTGCATAGAATCAATATCAAAAACATTCTGCCCCCTGGGATTGTCCCCGAATTGCTGATGATCTCCCGAAAGGCAAAGGATGTTATGAATATCAAATGATGCAGCCCCGAGGATATCACTCTGCAGCGCTATTCGGTTACGGTCCCTTGTAACCATTTGAAGAACAGGTTCAACACCCATTATCTTCAGGTGGATGCATGATGCCAGGCTGCACAGCCTGGTTACGGCTGTCTGGTTGTCGGTGATATTAATGGCGTCCACATGATCCATGATAATTTCGGCTTTTTCCTTGATCTCTTCAGCGTCACTTCCCCTTGGGGGGCCACATTCCGATGTAACGGCGAAATGTCCTTCCGCCAGTATCTTTTCCAGTTTGCTGGGCGTCTTGGTTTCCATCATTCTTTGACATCCTCCCTGATCACTTTTCTTGGCCCTCCGGCTCTCTCCGTTGACCAGTCTTTAATGGGTGCGAGTGTTTCATAGTCTTCAAGCCTGCCAAGTTCCTTAAGACGATTAATGATTAACTGCCATGCACAGTCAATATCTTTGCTGATCTCGCAGCTTCCATTTGTTGATCCTCCGCACGGGCCGTTAAAAAGCCTCTTTGCGCAACGTGAGATGGGGCATATTCCCGCTGTTTTTCCCAATATGCACTGCCCGCATCCCTGGCATCTTTCGGACCATACTCCTCTTTCCTCGGTTACTCCTATAAAGCAGGTGTTAACCCCCGGAAGAACCGGTGTTTTGATATATTTTTCGGCCATGAACTGGACTCCGGCACCGCAGGCAAGAGAAACTACCGCGTCGTACTGATCAATACGGTCTCTGAGCTCTTCAAGGTACTCATGGTCACACTGGCGCTCAAGTGTGATTTCGTCTATGGTCCTGTTCTCTCCCTGATTCATGAAATACATGCGCAGGGCGGACGCGAGGATTCCCACCTCTTTTTTCCCGCCGGCTTCACAGACAGTAACACATTCATTGCACCCGGCAACAAGTATCCTCTGATAATCCCTTACCAGTTCGATGATTTCCTCTATCGGTTTTTTATCAGCTACAATCATTTTAATTGACCTCGGATAATAAAGTGTAGATAAAGATCTGTTTAAGCGGCCTGTTTTTTCTTCTTCAGCTTAATGGGATTTGGACCGATTTCCTTAATTAATTCAGTCATCTCCCTCGCTATTTCCGCAAATCTCGGACCATCTCCTGAAGAGAGGTTGAACATTCGTACCCTTTGGCCTCCTATTCCGACGGCTTCGAGTATCTCCCCGGCCTTTTCAACGCGCTTTCGTGCCCTGAGGTTCCCGCGTTCAAAACGGCAATCGCCTTCGAGACAGCCCACGACATAGACACCATCCGCTCCCTTTTCAAATGATCTTAGTATATGGAGAATATCCACCTTGCCTGTACACGGAACACGAATAATCCTTATGCAGTCAGGATAGTGGAGACGCATCGAACCTGCCAGGTCCGCGGCCGTGTAACCTCAGAAATTACAACAGAATGCGATAATAATCGGATTGAAATCTTCCATCATAGAACCCCTTCGAGTAATGAATCCACCTTACTCATTATCTGCTGATCTTCATACCAGTTCAATTCTATAGCCTTTGCCGGACATTCCGACGCGCAAATACCGCAACCGTGGCAAAGGGCCTCATCAATTTCACTTACACCGTCGCTATTAATTCGGGGCACGCCATAAGGGCATGATCTGACGCAGATCAGGCAAGCCGCACAGCGTTCCTGATCCACTTTTGCCGTTACAGCGGAAAGTACAATTTCTGACTGGGAAAGAAATGTTGCTGCGCGCGAGGCGGCCGCCATTGCCTGTGAGATGCTTTCAGAAATAAGCTTTGGTCCTTGTGCGGTACCGCATAGAAATATTCCTTCATTAGCAAGGTCAACGGGTCTGAGCTTGACGTGCGCTTCCATAAAATAACCTTCATTGTTTCTGGGCAATTTTAATATAGAAGCGAGCTCCCCGGTGTCCGCAGGAACCATACCGGCGCTCAAAGCTAGTATATCAACAGGCATCCTCAGTTCTCTCTCGAGTATATGATCCCTGAAAGTGACAAACAACCCTTCGTCTGTGGACTCCACTTTTGGGGGCGCCTCCTTTGAGAACCTGGCAAACCTGACGCCTTCTCTCCTTGCGAGCGAGTAATAATCTTCAAGCACGCCGTAGGTCCGGATGTCTCTGTAAAGGATCCAGACATCCGTTTTAGGATTAAGCTCCTTGATATGGATGGCGTTTTTTATCGCCGCCTGACAGCAAATCCGAGAGCAATCAGGCATTTCATCATTTCTCGATCCCACGCACTGTATCATCACAACTCGGTTTAAGCCGTCCGCACCCCTGAACTCAAGATGCGCTGAGAGTTCCACCTGGGTCATGACCCGCTTGTCTTCCCCGTAGAGATATTCCCCCGGTTTATACTCATTTGCGCCGGTAGCAAGGATTACAACCCCATGCTCGATCTTCCTTTCGTACATGCCTGGACCGACCATGATTTCAGTATGGAAATTTCCCTTAAAACCCCCGAAATTGACGATCAACGAGTCCACCAGCACCTGGATCCTGTCGTTCTGTTTTACTTTTTGCTCGAGTTCAATCAGGTATTGCTGTATGTCCTCGCCTTCAATGGTTGTTATCAGTTCTCTTGAAAAACCCCCGAGGTGTGTTTGCTTTTCCACTATAACGACATCAAAATCCTGTTCGGCAAGACCTAGAGCGGCGTTCATGCCGGCAACACCGCCACCGATTACCAGCGCACGCTTATTTATGGGAATCCTTTTTTCCTTAAGGGGTTGCAGAAACCCGGCGCGTGCGACAGCCATTCTGACAAGGTCTTTTGCCTTATCTGTCGCTGCTTCCGGGACGTTTCCGTGAACCCATGAATCCTGATCCCGGATATTGGCCATTTCAAAGAGATATTTATTCAGCCCGCATGCTTGCAACGTCTCCTGAAAAAGAGGTTCATGGGTCCTGGGAGAGCAGGAGGCGACCACAACGCGGTTGAGATTATTCTTCCTGATTACCTCTTTCAGTCTCTCCTGATTATCCTGTGAGCAGGAAAAAAGATTTTCCTCGGCAAGGGCCACATGGGGCAGTGATCTGGCATATTCAACCACTTCCGGAACATTAACCACTCCCTTTATGTTTATTCCGCAGTCGCAGATAAATACCCCTATTCTGGGATCTTCTCCCGCAACATCCCTTTCCTCGGGAACCGTAAGACTTCTGATATCCGTTCCTCGCGATCGGCTAAGATCCATTCCTGCGGCGCACGCTGCGGCGCTTGCCTCAATAACCGCACTTGGAATATCCTTTGGCCCCAGGAATATCCCGGAGGCGTAAACTCCCGGTCTTGATGTTGAGACCGGCTCGAAGATCCTATTTTTTGCGAAATTGTATTTGTCCAGGGAGATACCGATGCGTTCTGCGAGTTCTATATTGTCTTTTCCCATCTCAAGACCGACTGAAAGGACCACCATATCGAATACTTCCTGATTTATTGCGCCCGACTCGTCAGAGTACTTGATAATCAGGTCGCCACTCCCCGGAACAGGATCGATGGTATGGATCCTGGATCTAATAAATTTTACTCCATGCTCGTCTTTTGCCCTGTTATAATATTTCTCATAATCCTTTCCAACTGTCCTTATGTCCATGAAGAAGATGGTGGTTTCCAGATTGCCTTTGCTGTGTTCCTTGGCTATTACGGCCTCTTTAATGGCATACATACAGCAGACCGAAGAGCAATATGCATTTTTACTGTGGTTTGTCTGCCTTGACCCAACACACTGGAGCCAGGCGATTTTCCTGGGTTCTTTCTCGTCAGAGGGCCTCACAAGATGTCCCATTGTAGGCCCCGTGGCGCTCAATATCCTTTCAAATTCAAGACTCGTTACCACATTGGGATGGTCCTTATACTTATAAAAAACATCTTCTTCGCGAGCGGGATCAAAGGTGGAGGATCCGGGACACAGGATTACGGCACCCACTTCAATATCCTTTTCAACAGGCCCCTGATTATGGTCTATGGCATCCGCCACACAAGCTTCTACACACTGGTAACATTCGCAGCAGTATCCGCAGTTCAGACAGCGTTCTGCCTCATTTTTTCCATCCTCTTGGCTGAATCCTTTTTCCACTTCATTGAAGTTTCCCTTTCTTTCCTTTATCTCAATAAACTCCATCTTTGAACGGGCATCTCTTGGAAGATTTTCAGGAATGGGACGGTAACATGGATTATCCTTTGAGACCGGATTCCTGCCCTCGGTCATATCCCTGCCGTCAAGAAACCTTATTATGGACTCAGCGGCTTCTCTGCCAGCCGCTATGGCTCCAATAGCCACCCACGGACCGGTCTGAACATCTCCTCCCGCAAAAAGACCCTTCCTTCCAGTCGCGTAACTGATGGGATCAACGTCAACCGTTCCCCATCTTGAGAAATCCAGGCCTTCAATGTCTTCGATAAAAGAAAGATCAGGCCTCTGGCCAATGGCGGGAATCAGCTGGTCTATCTCCATGTCGAATTCACTTCCCGGAACAGGGACAGGTCTTCTCCTTCCCGATGAGTCGGGTTCCCCAAGCTCCATACGGATACAACGGAGGCCGCTGACCCTGCCGTCGTCCAGAAGGATTTCCTGAGGTGTGGCCAGGTAGGTTATCCTTACGCCCTCCTCCTCGGCTGACCTGATCTCTTCTTCCCAGGCCGGCATTTCAGCTCGTGTTCTTCGGTAGATAATATTGACATCCTGCGCGCCAAGTCGAACTGCTGATCGAGCAACGTCAATCGCCACGTTACCGCCGCCCACCACCGCCACCCTTTTTCCGACAGCAGTTTTCCCTTTCAGGTTAAGGTCTCTTAAAAAATCCACCCCCTGGCGGACATTTACGGCTTTTTCCCCGGGAACGCCCATTTCTATCCCCTTATGGGCCCCTATCGCGAGATAAACGGCCTTAAAACCTTTCTCAAAAAGGTCATCGACCGAGAGATCCGGACCCAGTGGATGGCCGGTCTTTATTTGAACCCCAAGGTTCGTTATGACTTCTATCTCTCTATCCAGGACTTCCTTCGGCAGTCTGTGACCGGGAATACCAACCCTCAGCATTCCCCCCGCTTCAGGCAAGGCCTCAAATATGATGGACTTGATGCCCTTCCTGGCAAGGTGATACGCGGCTGAAAGTCCCGCAGGTCCTGAGCCGATGATCGCGACCTTTTCATCACGCGGAGGAAGGCATTTAATCTGTATCTTGCGGGGATCGAACATGTCAGCGGCAAGTCTTTTAAGACCGCAGATCGCTATGGGTTCATCTACTTCACGCCTGCGGCAGGCGTCCTCGCATCCATGCGGACAGATCCTTCCCAGGACTCCGGGAAGAGGCAGGTCATTCATGATTATTTCCAGCGCCTCTTTATATTTCCCCTGTCCGACCATCTGAACATAGCCCTGGATATTCAGACCGGCAGGGCACGCCAAACGGCACGGCGCGGTATCAGCCTTTTGAATGGCAAATGCCCCGGGAATAGCCTGCGGGTAAAGTTTATAGACGGCTTTTCTTTTCGAAAGATTCAGATCATATTCGTTATCGAGTATGACGGGGCAGACCTTTGAGCATTCCCCGCAGCCAGTGCACTTTGCGATATCGATGTACCTTGGTTTTCGGATGACACGCGCGGTGAAATTACCCTTATGTCCCTTAAGATCAATAAGCTCGGTGTTTGTAAGAAGTTCAATGTTCAGGTGCCGGCCGACCTCGACCAGTTTAGGCGACATAATTCACATGGCGCAATCATTGGTGGGAAACGTCTTGTCCAGCTGGGACATGAGCCCGCCGATGGCCGATGATTTTTCAATGAGATAAACATAGTATCCCGAATTGGCCAGATCCAGAGCGGATTGCATACCCGTAATCCCGCCGCCGACTATCATGACTGAGCCCGAGGGCATTTTAATCTTATTTTCTGTCATAATCCTAATCCCTCTGCTAGTGTTTTATGGCATCAAGAATCCTGGGTAATTTGTCTTCCCAACCTAATGTTGAGATCATAACTCCTGCCATGCCAATGTCTCTTATCCTTTTTATCATCTCAGCCGCGATTTCCACGCATGCCTTTGGCTTGTCCGGGGCCTTCTGTATGTCTCTGATTATTTCGGAAGGAATTGAGATGTTTTTGATGTTCCTGTCAATATATCTGGCCATGCCTGCTGATTTTAGCAGCATTACGGTTGGAATAACAGAGATCCTATCCATATCTATCCGCCTGACGAACTGCCGGAATCGATGGATATCAAAAACAGGAGTGGTAATCACAAACCGGATGCCGGAGTCTATCATTCTGTTTAAGTTTTCAAGTTCCATGTCCAGCAGTCCGCCGATGGCGCCGGCGTTTATAATGGAGCCGGTCAAAAACTCCGGCTTCCCGTTGAGCTCGATGCCCGCCATATCCCTTCCGGACTTAAGAGTTTCGACGGCGCCGATTAGCTGGAGAAGGTCAAGGTCGTTTACGGTCCTTGCTTGCGGGTGGTCACCGAATCTTATATCATCACCGGGAACGGCCATAATATTTTTTATCCCCATAGCGTTAGCTGCAAGGATATCGGCCTGAAGCGCGAGTCTGTTACGATCCCTGCAGCATACCTGGAGGATTGTCTCAAAACCATGCGCCTGGAGAAAGGCACATCCCCCAAGAGAGCTTGCCTTTAACACGGCACTGGACATCTCCGGAACAACAATGGCGTCAAGACGGCCTTTTACCCTGGTCGCGCATTCAAGCATTGTCGAGAAATCGGTACCCTTTGGAGGATCAAATTCACCGAGGAACAGAAATTCTCCGGAAGCGATATTTTTCTTAAAGGACATCACATGACCTCCATTATCTAGGAGACTGTCAGACCTTATCCGACAGTCTCCTGTGAAGATTTAGATTTTCATTTGCTTTTGGCGATATCTATTTCTCATCTTATTCATTGCAGCCGGTAAATGAAATAATATACCTTTTTTAAATAAAATCGTTTTTTATAAATCTTTGCAGCAGCCTGCCGGCCATAGTCCGACAGGCTGCTTGTCAACCCGTTAACAGCATTTGAGACAGCCATTTGCGTTGAATCGCACGAAGGAAGGTCTAAATCTATCAGAAATAAACGGTAATGTCTATGCCACATCTTGAGCTAATTAATAATGTCAGAATGAATAGGCAGTTGGAAAGTCGCAAATGCAATCCAACCTTAAAAAGGCGGGTATATTTGAGGCAGTAATCCTGGCATGAAATCATAACATCTTGAAATGTTATAGGATATTGTGACGAAAGAGGCATTTCTGATCACACAGGATGCATGCCTATATCCAGGTATTTCTTGGCAAGATCAATATATGTCTGTTTCCCGCCTTTCCAGAATTCTTTATCCTTTTCTTTTAAGTCCCTCACAAACCTTGCAGGATTTCCCGCCACGACCACACGCGGCGGGACAACCTGCTTTGATTTGACTATGCTTCCTTCGGCGACAATTGCCCATTCCCCGATTTTTGAAAAGAGGCTGACTATGGCTCCCATGCCGATTACTGCGTTGTCGCTGATAATCTCCCCATGAAGTACGGCGCAATGTCCTGCAGTTACCCTTTTCCCGATTTTATATGTTTTACCGGGACCGGCATGAACAAGCACGCCTTCTTCGAGTGCGGTACCGTTTCCGATCTCTATCCGGCCGTAGTCCCCTCTAAGAATGACGCCATGACCGACATAACAGTTGTTTCCTATAAGAACATTTCCGATGACGCTTGCTGTTTCGCTTATGTAAGAATCCTTGCCGACCACCGGCTGATTTCCGTCGAACCTGTAAAGCATTTGAGTCTCCCATGATTTTGATTAAAAGTGGAAAAATGAATGATACAGTGAAATAAACAGACTTTTTCTATTTATAGAAAAAATCTGTTAAAAAATAAAATATTTTTTTACCGATCGTCGGCCAGTCAAGACTCATACCCAGGAAATCCTTAAAGGCGTATTCTATCCAAAACGGTTTGACAATAGGAATGCATAAGGATATTGTTACAGTACACAAAATCGAGCGGGATCTGACATAACAGCAACCTGCCGGAATTTCACGGGCAGGCTGTTAAAAGTATATAAGAAACGATTCTTTTAGATAGCGAAGAATCACTTTTGCCGTCAAGAGAAATATCTTATGATAAAAGATGATACGGGAATTTCTGATTCGGTCAATCCGGGTCGAAAAGATGAATTGTCTGGGACTCTCGGATCCACTATACAACCGGAGGATATCTTAAATTATCATCGCCGCATAAAACGCGGCATCCTTGTCTGCCTTTTAATAACCTATCTTGTTCCTGTTGTTATCCTTACGGTTTATTTCAATAATAAATTCAATTCAAGCATGCGGGAAAGCGGGAAGATGCAGCTTGCTGCGGTTGCCGAAAGCAAGAGAAACACTATTGATCTGTTTATGCAGACAAGGATTGTGAACGTATTCAATCTGTTTCATATGAAGGATTTTTCCCTAAGGCCCAGTCTTCAGGACATGCAGGCGTATCTGGAAAACCTGATCCGCTCCGATGATGCATTTTTAGATGTGGGCATCATCGATCCTGAAGGGAATCAGATCGGATATGCAGGACCTTATCCCCATTTGCGCAGCAAGAATTACAGCGATGAAAAATGGTACATCAATCTTATAGATCAAGAAAGGAGTTATATTATCACTGATCTTTATCTGGGATTGAGGAGGCATCTCCATTTTACCATAGGTGTCAAGCAGGTGGTTGACGGCCGGTATTACGTGATCCGCACAAGCGTGTATCCCGACAAGCTTTATGATCTTATAAACGTTAGCTACGGTAAGAAGGCAAGGGGATTTATAGTCAACGAGCAGGGTCTCTACCAGGTTGTGGATAAGGATTTCGGGAAGCTGCTGGAACCCGCTTTTTATGCTCCCGGAACGTGTGAAAAAGCTGATGTGACCATGATCACGCTAAACGGGGAATCCACCCTGGCTGCCCATACATGGCTCAAGGAAGTTCCATGGTGTCTTGTGCTGATGCAGGATGAACCGGTGGCTTTTGCTGAGATGTATGGAGTCCGAAACACAATGATCATCGGGGCAGCTTTATTGATCATGGTGATCACGCTTTTCATTTGGATTATCGTTAATCGCCTGCTCAGCAGGGCCCAGGCCGTCGACCTGGAACGAGTTGAGCTAAAGAGCCAGTTGTACCATGCCCATAAACTGGTATCCGTGGGCCAGCTTGCCGGAGGAGTGGCCCATGAGATAAACAATCCGCTGGCTATTATTGAATCTGAATCCGGCGTTATAAGGGATATGTTCGATCCGGAACTGGGGATGGATGCATCACCGGATGCGATCCGGAAGGAACTGGATGAAATCGATAAGGCCGTAAGCCGGGCCAGGGGGATCACCCAGAAGATCCTGAGCTTTGTTAGAAAAACCGAGCCGAAACTTGAAAAGATTGACATTAACCAACTGTTGGATGAGGTGGCCTCAGGCGTCAAGGAACAGGAATTTAAGGTCTCGGATATCTCTCTCATCAAGGATTATGCCCCGGACATTCCGGAAATGTATCTAGATCCAGACCTTATGCGACAGGTATTCCTTAACCTGATGAACAATGCCAGTGACGCAGTCGGAAAGAACGATACCATTACATTGAAAACCGCAGTGGAAGACAATCATGTGAAGATTATCGTTTCTGATACGGGAAAGGGGATAGCCCCTGATCAGCTCGAAAAAATTTTTATGCCTTTTTTCACCACCAAGAACGTGGGGAAGGGCACAGGGCTGGGTTTGCCCATCAGTCTCAATATCGTTGAGGGGTTTGGCGGCCGCATGGAGGTGAAAAGCATGCCCGGCACCGGTACCGCATTTACCATTGTTTTGCCCCTGCCGAACAAAGACCGGGACACTGACGGTTATCAGGAAAAACGCAAATAAGCCTGGCTGTAAACGAAGAAATTGGCATTGGAGTCTGTAATATCTGGGGCAGAGATACCTATATAATTTAATGCGACATCATCAAGTGGGAGGTTAACAGTGTCCGAAAACGGGAAAATCATACCTGAAGAAAAACCGAGAATCCTGCTCGTGGATGACGAGGATCAGTTTCGAACCGCCTTGTCCAAGCGGCTTTCTGTGCGCGGATACGAGGTATTGGACGTGGATAACGGCGAAGACGCCATCAAGATTGTCCGGCATAAAAATCCTGAAGTAGTAGTGCTGGACAGAAAAATGCCGGATATGGACGGCATCCAGACGCTGCGTGAATTGAAGAAAATCCGGCCGGAAGTCCAGATTATAATGCTCACGGGGCATGGCAGCATCGAATCGGCACGTCTGACCGGCAAGCATGACGTGTTTGCGTATCTGCAAAAACCAGCGCCCATTGAAGAGATGATAGAGAAAATCGAAAGCGCCCGGGAGGAATACCGTTACGCCATGGCGCGCCATGAGATACCCTATGTCGAAAAGCTTACGATTAAGAACTGGCTCGTAGGGGTGCAGGGAAGACGCCCCGGAATTATCATCCTGGGTGCGTTGTTATTTGCCGTCATGTATTTCATGCCACCTACGGAACGCCTTAAAATGCTCATGTCCGTAAAAAAAGGAGGCCAGCAGCAGGAAATGATCATGGGTTATGCCGAGTACCGGAACCTGGCGGAAGGGGAATCCATTTCGGAGTTTTATGCCAAGACATCCAAAATGAAGCACAAGGGTCAAGACCTTGTGACAAAGACCGCCCGGAAAGCACAGATTATGATAGGAGTATTGATGGTCGCGGCCCTTTTTTGGGCCACAGGCGCAGTTCCCATTGGTATTGCCGCCCTGCTGGTAGGAGTTTTGATGTACTGGTTTCGGGTACTTCCATCCACCGGGGTGGCCAAGGCCTATGCTTCGGATTCCGTTTTCTTCATATTCGGCGTCCTTTCCATGGCTACAGCTATCGGCAAGTCGGGCCTTGACCGGCGCATCGGTCTTCTCCTCCTCCGGCCGAGCACATCCTTGAAGCGCATGGCCATCTTTTTTGCCCCCATGGTGGCTATATGTGCCTCCTTTTTATCCGAACACGCGCTGGTTGCTTTCATTGCTCCGATATTCATGATGGTCTATATGGGAGCGATCAAGACGAGCAATATAAAAAAAGACAAGGCGCTGGTCCTTATGATTATGTTGACCCTGAATTATGCCTGCAATCTGGGCGGTCCAGGGTCGCCTGCAGCCGGCGGTCGAAACGCCATCATGATCGGTATCCTGACTGATTACGGTATCAAAGTGACCTTTGGACAGTGGATCATGTACGGCCTGCCATTTGTCCCTGTTATGGCCTTTATTGTGGGACTTTACTGGTATCTCTGGGGACGCAACAAGCTTAAAATCAAGGAACTCAACGTGGCGGCCGCCGTGCAGCGGGAATCAGAAAAAATCGGCAAAATGACATTGAATGAGTACAAGACTGCCGTGGTTCTTGTCCTGCTGATTTTCGGATGGTCCGCTTTTTCGGGTATTTTCGGAATGGGCGGCCCTGTGATGCTTGCCCTGGTGGCCCTCAACATCCTCGGTATTCTAAGCTGGAAGGACATCAACGGGATCCATTGGGACGTAGTCGCCCTGTATGCCGCGGCAAGCGCGATGGGCTATGGCCTGGCCATCACAGGTGCTGCGCTGTGGATCGCGGATGCATTTCTCGCGTCACTGCCGAATTTTCTGGCAAGCTCAGAAGCCGGACTCAGCATGGCCTGTTCCCTTTTCACGGGCATACTGACCAATTTCATGAGTGACGGCGCTACAGTTGCGGCCATCGGCCCTATTGCGATTCCCATGGCCTCTATTGCAGGGGCGTCTCCTGTTATGGTGGGCCTGGCAACGGCCTTTGCGTCATCATTTGCCCATATGCTGGTCATCGGGACTCCGAATAATGCAATTGTCTTTGCTTTGGCCAAAGACTATGAAACCGGCGAGCAGCTGATTACCATGAAGGACTTTTTTATTCATGGATCCATAATTCTCATCCTATCCATGCTTGTGCTGTGGGGCTGGGTAATCCTGGGTTACTGGAGGTTCTTGCCGTGGCCTGTATAATCGGATTTGAGGCATCTTCAGAAAGGGAAAGTGTTTTTTGAGCGAAAAAAGAATCAATGTCCTGCTGGTAGATGACGAAGAGGCACTGCTGAGTTCCATGCAGAGGCGGTTGCAGTTCCGTGATTTCAACGTGATCGCGGTCAATCGAGGGGAAAAGGCATTGAAAGCAGTCCGGGAACATCCTGTGGATGTGGCCGTCGTTGACATAAAAATGCCCGGAATAAACGGCAAGGAGGTTTTGGAGGCGCTCAAGGCGGAATACCCCTGGATGGAGGTTCTTATCCTGACCGGGCACGGTTCGTTCAATCCGGAGGAAGAAGGAGTTAGCGACAAAATTCATTCCTGTCTGGTAAAACCCTGCGATCTTGCGACCCTGCAGGAGGCATTGAAAGATGCTTATAAAAAAACCGTGATAAACCGCAGCAGGATCAGACCGCGTGATCCGGATGACGCATATATAAAAGGCGCGGCAGAAGGGTCGCCGGATGTGGCATTGAAGAAATAAAAAGACATGGATGAAACCGGCCAGTGAAGAAATTTAAACATCAAGGAGATTTAACAATGGAATCTATTACGGTCAGGGATATGATGACCCCGATAGAAAGCTATGCCACCGTCTCTGAAGACGCCACTCTGACGGATGCGGTTCTGGCCCTGGAAGAAGCACAGAAAAATTTTGATCAGAACCGGTACAGGCACAGGGCGATTCTGGTATATGATAAAAACAAGAAGATTGTGGGCAAACTCTCCCAACTTGATGTGTTAAAGGCGCTTGAACCGAAATATCAGGGAGTGGTTAAATTGAATGAACTCGACCAGTTCGGGATCAATGCTGATTATATTCGCAACCTGATAGATGAACTCGGACTTCTGAAAAAGCCTGTCCAGGACATTTGTCGGATAGCGGCTGAAATCAAGGTGAAAAATATCATGTACACCCCCACGCAAGGGGAATATGTCTCTGAGACAGCGATTCTCAACGAGGCCATTGTCCAATTGCTGGTCGGCCATCACCAGTCGCTTCTGGTAACTCGCAATAAAGATATTGTAGGGATACTGCGTCTAACAGACATTTTTAAGAGAATTACTGACATGATAAGGGGATGCAATGTGTGATTTGCAATTTAAAACCCATGGCCCTCCGGGCCACCACGATGAATGAAAATAGCGCCATATGGTCTCAAGACCGTGGCCTGGGGAGCCCTTTTTACGGCGAAGACCCGGGTAGCAAGATAATAGCGCAAGGTGCATGCCAGGCGGGCGGAAATATCCTCCGGTCGTTCCATCTTGATCCCTCATTATGACGACTGAGATGGCCCGCCGCCCGCCTCGTAAGGCAGTATGCGTAAAACTGGCCAGGAACGAGTTCGCTCGTAAAAAGTGCTCCCCAGGCCACGGTCTTTAGA
>JAFGDF010000101.1 GCA_016932235.1 Deltaproteobacteria bacterium
GGTCCCGGATTCGGCTGGGGCCCCGGTTATGGAAGGGGTTTCGGCTGGCGAGGGGCTTATCCCCAATACAATTTTCCCTATGGAAATCCATACGCCATGAAACCTGAGGACGAGGTTGCTATGCTTAAAGATGAAGCTGATGCAATAAAAAATGAGCTCAACGCCATAAATAAGCGGATTGAAGAGCTTGAATCTAAGACTTCAGAGCCATGAGCATGGCTAACGGAAAAAATGACTCCCGGGCCTGTATTAGAAATATCTTCTATGGAGGCCCGGGTAGCCAATAATAGCCTCCGTGTATTATTGTCCTAACCTATTTATATCGGAGAAAATCATTTAAAAGGTATTAGGTATATGGGACGGATATGCCTCTTCATGATTGCAATTGCTTTAACCTTGTTTTTATTTCTATTCGATTACGCATGGACGCAGCCTATGAATAAGGAAATATCTCAACTTATTATCGTATATGACAACAATATATCGAAAAAGGGCCTTACATCCGCCTGGGGCTTTTCCTGCTTAATAATCCTTTCTCAAAAGTTTATACTTTTTGATACGGGAGGTGATCCTTCGATATTGCTTGAGAATATGGAGGAGATGGATATCGATCCCGAAAAGCTTGATAGCGTGGTTTTGTCCCATGTTCATTGGGATCACGTGGGAGGCCTTTCGGCATTACTCGGAATTCAAAAACGGCCAATCATCGCCTATCTGCCTAAATCTTTCCCGGACAACTTTAAGAAACAAGTAGCGCTTATGGGGGCGGATGTTAAGGAGATAGGAGGATCCCTTATGATCGATAATGGCGTCTATACGACCGGGGAACTCGGGTTGAGCATAAAAGAACAATCGCTTGTCCTTAAAACCGTCAATGGCCTTGTCATCATTACCGGCTGCGCCCACCCCGGCATAGTGGAGATAGTCGATCATGCAAAAAAGCTTTTCAAGGAGGATGTCTATCTTCTTATCGGCGGCTTTCATCTCACAGGTAAATCTACAAAAGAGATAACAGCGATCGTAGAGCAGTTGGATAAATTGAATGTTAAAAGGGTAGCGCCCTGTCACTGCAGTGGAAATACTGCGAGGGATCTTTTCAAGCGTCATTATGGAAATAACTATATTGAATGCGGAGTGGGATTACTATTAGATATACCTTATATTAAGTAATGAAAAGGCTAGAAATGTTTCTTTCCAGATAGGCGTTGGCCTTATTATATATCTCATCCGCGCGGACGGATTTTTTTGGAAGCGCCTCCCGAATTTTTTCAAGATATCTTTTCTCCATTATAATCTGGAATGTCCGCGGGAAGTTCACATCATATATCCATCCTATTTGCAGTGACTTGAAATCATTTAATGTCTTGAGGTCTGCCATTTGAGCAAGCTCACCCTTCATAAGGGCCTCGTAGACCGAATCTGAAATCTGGTCCATATCAGGCAGGTCCAACTCAATAGTCTGGTTCCGTTTATAGCCCGCACTTTGATAGTAGTCTGTGACCACGTGCCAGATATCTATTTTGTCCGCGTCTCTAAGTAGTTTAAGAAAAAAAAGACATCTTTCGTCTTCTCCAACAGGAAGTGCGGCACGGTTATGATATCCTATTACCCTAATGATTATCTCGGCCTCGGCAGGTTCAAAACCGTTCAGAACGCTGCTGGTTTTTATGACTTTAATGCCAAGTGCGGCATGGTCTTCTGACCTGTAATCTGAAAATGTCCTGTATTGCCTGTATTGTTCGAATCGCCCGATATCATGCAGCAAAGCAGAGGTTTCAGCCAGGCATAGCTCTTCTCTGTCAAGATTAAGACTTTCACCTATATCCAGAATCGCTTCGCAAACCCGATAGGTATGACCGACTTTCAGATCTATGTTTTCCTGAAAAATTGAATCATCAGAAACAAACCGAGATATATAATCCTCAAACCATACCCTAAGCCTCGCCAATATAGGCCGCTTATCTGTTTTATTCGTCATCTGATGTAATCCTAATAAGAGAAATACCGATCAGATCGTTTAACGATACAGGACAACAGGAAAATAAATATTAGCGTTTATCAGGTATTCCTTGATTGCCTGTCGGGGCGGAGGTCGGCGGCTCTAAACCGTAATCCATATCCTCATGGATTATCCAGTCTTTGACATGATATACTACTATGTTGCCATTATATTTTCTGGTAACCATCTTTTTAAGGCCTGCGTTGATGATCACCCTTTTACACAGCCTGCACGGTTCAGCCCCGTCCTGAAGCGGTCTCTCATCTTTCATGCCCACACCCATCAGATACATGGTTCCGCCTATTGCAGCCCTTCTTGAGGCATGGATAACCGCATTCATCTCGGCATGCACTGATCTGCACAGCTCATATCTCTCTCCGGAGGGCACCCCCATGTTGGATCGGACACAATACCCGATATCCACGCAATTCCTTGCGCCCCTTGGAGCACCCGTGTATCCGGTCGAGATTATCTCGTCATGATTAACTATGACCGCCCCGTAATTTCTTCGCAGGCACGTGCCTCGTTTTAAAACCTCTAGGGCAATATTCAGATAATAATCATCCTTGCCGGTTCTATCCACAAAAGCCGCCTTTCCCAAACAATTGAAGGCCGTTAACCTTATCCCCCTATACTATTCATCGAACGGACACATTTTCGCGGATTGTATATATCAAGACCATGATCTTTGGGTTTATTGATGATTGCGTCCGTGATAAGTTCCAGCAAATAATCATCTTTCCTCCCCTTCCTTAGAGGTGTCCTGATATCTGTTTCGTTATCGGAGAAAATGCACCCCCTTAAATGGCCATCCGCGGTCAGGCGAAGCCGATTACATGTCTGGCAGAAATGGTGACTCAGTGCGCCGATAAGCCCGATCTCACCCCTTGCGCCTTCAAGGGTGTACCGCACGGCTGGTCCGTCCAGCGGCCCCGAATTCACACGCCTCATCGGCCCGATAGATTGAATCTTTCGGAAGATTTCTTCTGTCGTAAGAAACTTTTCCTTTGCCCAAGCATTTCTTTCACCCACAGGCATTAGTTCAATGAATCGTACATGATAGGGCTTTTTAAAAATTAGCCGTGCAAAATCCAGTATTTCGTCATCATTGACACCCCTGATAGCAACCACATTGATCTTGATTTGTTCAAATCCAGCAGATTCGGCCTCTTCGATGCCCTCCCATACCTGATTGAAATAATCCCTCCTTGTAACAAGGCGGAATCTTTCGGGCCTCAGGGTGTCCATGCTCACGTTAATACGGCGGATGCCGCTTTCACGGAGAGGACGGGCAAAATTCTTGAGAAGAACCCCGTTGGTGGTCAATGTTATCTCTTCCAATCCATTTATAAGACAAAGCCTCTCAATGAAGGAGATAATGTCTTTTCTAACCAATGGCTCACCGCCGGTAAGCCTTACCTTCCTTATGCCCCTTTGAACGCAGAGTCTTACGATCCTGAGCATCTCTTCATAGGTCAGTATTTCACTGTGAGGATTATAGTTAACGCCTTCTTCAGGCATGCAATAGATACATCTCAGGTTACAGCGGTCTGTTACGGAAAGACGAAGGTAGTTGATTGTCCGATTATTATTATCCAGCAAAATGTCCTCTTGTAATCGTATAGAAAAACCATATCCTCTTCTTAACCTTTATACTGTCCATCATATGGAACGGATTCCTCACACATGCTTTCGACTCTGTGGATCCCAAAATTATTTTTTGAAAAATATGATCACGAGAGCCACAATAACGCCAGTTGCCAAAGCAATGAGGCTGAATTTCTTAGGTTCCGTTTCAGACTGAGGCAAGAGGTGAGAAGCCCCCACATAAACCAAACATCCGGCGGACAACGAAAGAAACAACCCAAGTACATTTTCGCTAATTTGGCTTATGTACGGGAATGATATAAGCATCCCTGCAGGAGTGGTTAAAGCCGCCGCGATAAATGCAAGAAGTAATGATTTACGTTCGCTAAAGCCTGCCCTTAGCAATAAAAGATAGGTAATAATTCCCTCAGGGAATTCATGAAGTACCATCCCTATGGCTGTCAGAAGACCCGTAAAAATGCTGACTGTAAACGTGATAGAGTAGATAATCCCGTCAATAAAGGAATGAAATCCTATTCCAAACATTGGTATTATTCCAATGGAATAATTGACTTTGGATCCTTTATCACACACAAAGGCATTGATGAACCGGTTAAATAAATGCAAAGCGAAATAACCTGCAAGCAGATAGAAAGGGGCATGGAAACTCATAGTAAAGGCCTTCGGAATGATGTGCAAGAATGAGACGGAAATCAAAACACCTGCAGCAAAACAGATGAAATAAATGGTATTCCTGTGTCCCCATCTTTCGAAGCGACGGATGACGTAAATCCCCATCGAAGTCACGAATGCGGCCAAAAGGCTCGCCCCGAATGCCGTCCAGAAATTATGTGCCATGTCCTTTTCCCCAAAAATTCTCAGATCTCTGTTACGGTAATCGCCTCCTGTGGACATGCCTCAACGCAACTTTCACAGCCAATGCAGTCCTCCGCATTGACCGGAACCGATTTATCATCCTGCAGTTCGTAGACATCTACAGGACAAACCTCCACGCACTCTCCGCATCCTATACATTTTTCAGCATCCACTTCCGGTTTATAAGCCATCAAACAACCTCCTTAATGATTGTTTTTTCCTTCTCTTAATTATCAACTACTCCATGCCCCACAATTCTCAAGGTCTCCCTGCTCTCATCTTTTCCAGCGCTTTATGTGCGGAATTTATCAGGGGATGAACCGTTGGTGACGATGAAAGCATCGGATGTGTGGCAATCTGCATCATATCTAATTCGCGCACAGTCACCTTTTTCTGAATAGCGAGAGCTACCAGATTAATTAACTCTCCCGCCGATGGCCCACCCGATATTTGACCGCCAAGGATGATGCCTGATCTATCCGCGAAAATAAGTTTCACTTTTAGTTCCTGAGCGCCCGGGAGTGTTCCAGGATGACGATCAGGAGCGACAGCGCTGGCAAATACATAGCGGAATCCCTCCTTCTGGCAAGTACGGCAGGTCATCCCCGCACTTGCAAACGAAATATTGCCGATCTTGGTGGAGAAGGCGGAGATAGTCCCCTGAATTTGATGCAGGACACGGATGCCATAAAGATTTGTGCCCGCGTTTCGCGCTTCAGCCGTGGCTGTTGATGCAAGCCATACGGGAACAGCCTTTCTCGTGAAAAAATCTCTTTTAACAGCGCAGTCTCCCACTGCAAAGACATCTTCTGCTGTAGTTCTCATATAATCGTCCACCCATATCGAGCCGTTCTCAACTACACGCAGACCACCCTTTTCAGCAAGTTCGCCACGAGGTCTTGTTCCAATACTCACCAGCACCAGATCGACAGGAATCTTCTCCGCGTTTTTGAGTGTAACTGTCTGCACACGACCGTTACCGTCAATGGATAATACGCTGGTGTTCGTGTGAACATGAACACCTGATTTTATCAGAGCACGTTCCACATCATCACAAAATTCATCATCAAAGGCTGTTAACAAGAGCTTCGGCATGATTTCAATCAGGTGAATCTCAACTCCAGGAATTCGCGAGATCTCATCGGCAAATTCCGCGCCTATAAATCCTCCACCTATAATTACCACTTTTTTCGCCCTTTCTACTTCTCTTCGCAATTCAATCATCGCAGACATGCTTTTTCGAATGGAGAATACACCCTCTTTGTTGCCTCCGGGTATCGGAGGCATAACAGACTCAGCACCTGTAGCTAAAACAAGTCTTTCATAAGAGATAGTCACGCCTGATTCTAATGTGATTGCATGAGCCTTAATATCAAGAGAAACAACCTTGTCCACAATGATCTCTATGCCTGCGTTTTCAAGAGCTTGATCAGACATCTTGTTCTGTTTAGGATCATGCATTGTATGCATCATATATGGAATGGCGCATGGTATGACACTGTCGCCGATCTCTTTTATTATACACACGGATTTCTCCGGGTATATGTTTATTGACGTCATGGCCGTTACAATACCAGCGGGTCCTCCGCCTACGATGACTATATTAAATTCCATATTATTTTCTCCTCAACCATGTATTTATATGAGCTGTATAAGCTCCTATATCCTCCTCTTGCAGCCTCTTTTTCCGAAGCCCCCTCTGCAACGCCCCATACCCTTAATGCCAGAACCTCCGCCTGTATATGCCCTGAGTATCTCAATCAGGTCATCGGTTAAGTCTTCTTGATAATACACGCGCCTGTTGAAAGATTGCTGTTGGAAAAGGTCATATTGCCGCCTTTTCTCTTTATCTCCAAGCACCTGATAGGCCTCATTGATCTCCTTCATGCGCCCTTCACAATTGGGATCATTCCTGTTTCTGTCCGGATGATATTCCATCACCAGCTTTCGATAGGCCTTTCTAACCTCGTCACCTGTAGATTCCCTTGAAATCCCCATGAGCTGATAATAATCTTTCATAGTCAAAGTGATCCACCTCCTACTATTCCCGCCTGCAAGTCCCTCCATCTGAGCAAGGCGGCGTTTCGCAGCGTTCCTCCCGGCCGCAGCATGTTCTTCCAGACACGCGTCCGTGTGACTGTAATGTAAACGATGAAGCTGAGAGTATCCTGTCCATTTTACTGCTGCCGCATTGCCTGCATTTTATCTGTTCGTCATTGCCTGTTCCCAATAGATATTCCGACACGGCGCCGCAAGATCCGCATCGGTATTCATAGATCGGCATGCCAATCCTCCTTTTAACTCCTTAAAAAGAAATGGAACCTGATCACGCTTTCCTTCCGCGTATTACAACGAAAGATCCTTTACCGTGACCAGGTTTGACCAGTTCTTCTTCACCCGTTTCAGCCAAGGTTCCAAAAATTGTCTGGTTGAAACTAATGTCCTTAAAGCCTGCTTGATTCATGCATTTAACAAGTTCGTCGACTGAGAAAAAGGTTGCCTCCTTATAGAACACGTTTTCTTCACGCCGTTTTATGTAAGTTTTACCTATTTTACTTTGGCGATCTATAAAACCAATAATGAGAATACCCCCGTCGGAGAGGACCCGGTAGGCCTCAAGAAATGCCTTGCCGATGTCATCAATGAAGCATACGGTTGTTACCATTAAAACAAAATCAAACTGTGCATCATCAAAGGGGAGTTTCTCGGCTACCCCATCAAAAACCCTGATTCCCCTTTTTTGAGCAATTTGCCTCATGCGTTTTGAAGGGTCAACACCGCTTTTGATCCCTAAAGGTCCCGCAAATCGGCCTGTACCTACGCCGATTTCAAGACCATGGCCTTTTTCGGGAATCATGGCTTTTACAGCCCTCAACTCGGCTTCATAGACCCAACGATTTTTCTCGAACCACCCGTCATATTTCTCAGGATATTTTTCAAAAGGGTATATTTTTGGCACTGATCGCTTTATGACACCTCATGGACTACACGATGATATGACCTGTCTTTTAGTTTTCAATAATTCCTTCTCCTTTTAACACAATATCACCCTCATCAACGCCTATATCATTGGCAATGACATGACACTTGGCCTTTAATAAATAGAATATGGGACGTCTTTCTCCTGATAGCGCCTCATAGTTGCCCTGTCCTTTACTTATTATGAATTTTGAATTGTGATAAGCCTTCTTAAATTCCGCGCTGCATGTCTTAAGGACAGTCCCGGGGGCATCCGTGCCTGATGATAATATGGTTGCAACCTTATCAATGCCTGCCTGTACAGCATCTTCATAGGTGGCGTCATTTATGATAGGCGCATCCCTTACCGCATATACTACCGGCTTCTTTATCTCCTCTATCAATATCCTGTCAAAGACACATTCCCCGGCATTATCTCCAAGATACAGGATCTCACTGGCCTCACCCAGCAACACTTTGAATAGATCATAGTCGCATATGGCAAAATCCTTATCAAAAATCTCCTCTATATTTCCTTCCAGATCGAAATCCCGATTTGCGCCAAAGTCTATTATGTTTCCGGCAATCGCAACCCTGATCGCAGCAAGAAGCCTGTCACCGGAGCTTTCAACCCGCCTTTTCAAAGATGGATATAATGAAATAGCCTTCTTGGTACTCTCGCTTTTTATCTCTTTGTATGGATCACGATTTCCAATAACCTTATTTATTTTATGATAGATCATCCTCCCGCATTCAGGAGGACTGCTTTCAAGCGGGATATCCCTCAGCGTCATCCCCACTTCATCCAATACCGCTTTAATCTCCTTTTCATCGTCCGTTACTATCCTCGCAGCCCGGAGCGCCTGAGACATGAAACATGGAAGACAGTCAAGATATGTCTTCATTTTACAGAATTATTATTCCCTTGTCATAGCGGATCCGCACTTGGGGCATTGCTGCCTATAGCATGGAGTACCCACCTGGTGCGGCGCCTTTTCGCCGCA
>JAFGDF010000009.1 GCA_016932235.1 Deltaproteobacteria bacterium
AAATCAATCGGATTCCGCGACCTGTATAATGAAAACCCATGGATACCGCGGTCAAGCCGCGGTATGACCAAGGGGGCAGCATCGTGGATATGATATGATGTCATTCTGCGGCAAGCCTGCCCTGGACTTGATCCAGGGACCGCGTAATCCACATGTTTGGGTTTTGAAAAAACCTAAACTGTTACGAAAAAAGAAAAAAATAATAATTTTAGATAAAAATTACTTGCATATTTTTTAAATGAGATTATTCTTTTCCCACTTTTCATTAACTCATATTCAGGAGGACCAAAAGATGGATGAAGCAATGCCGCTTTTTCAGTATTCAGGTAATAGTTCCGTCTCCAAGGAGGTGCCTCAGGACACCGAGGACGAACCTCCGAGTAACTGTACCCCGCTTAAAAAAGACTTTTCAAAAACTCAAACCTTTTATACCCGATACCACAAGCCGGTGATAATTTTTCCCTTTTCAGGGAAACGTGCACCACGAACTTCAGTAAAAACAAAGATCTTCCGCCGTCGATATTTTCCCCTCATATCCGACAAACAGTGGAATGACTGGCATTGGCAGATCAACAATCGCATCCGAAGCATTTCTCAGTTAGAACAGTTCGTGGTTCTTTCCCATGAGGAAAGGACGGCTATGAGCGACCCAACAGCCAAGCTGCCGGTCGGAATTACACCCTACTTCCTGAGCTTACTGTCTCCGAATGATCCTATGTCACCATTGCGTCGAACAGTCATTCCCACCCTGAATGAACTTTTTAGTACACCTGAAGAGGCGGACGACCCCCTTGGCGAGGAACATCAGAGTCCCGTACCCGGGCTGGTCCATCGCTATCCCGACCGGGTCCTTTTGCTCGCCCTGGATTTTTGTTCGACCTATTGCAGGTACTGCACGCGATCCCGCTTGGTGGGACATGGTACGCTTTATCCAACACGGTCCAGACTGGAAAGGGCCTTTGATTATATTGAGGCCAATCCCCGCATCAGGGATGTCCTGATCTCCGGGGGAGATCCCCTCACCCTGAGTGATGATCGCTTGGCCTGGATACTGGCCTCATTGCGGAGGATACCCCACGTAGAGATCATTCGGATCGGCACCAAGATCCCGGCCGTCCTGCCCCAGCGAGTTACGCCTCAACTGATTCGTATGCTCCGGAGGTATCACCCTGTCTGGATGAGTCTTCATTTTACTCATCCGGAGGAATGCACGCCCGAGGCCTATAAGGCATGCGCCATGCTGGCCGATGCGGGAATCCCGCTGGGCTCCCAGACCGTCCTTCTATCGGGTATCAATGACAATGTGGATACTATGAGGAATCTTGTCCACCATCTCCTGAAAATGCGCGTCAGGCCCTATTATCTTTATCAATGCGATCCCATCTCCGGTTCCTCTCATTTCAGGACTTCCGTGGATAAGGGTCTGGAGATTATTCGGGGATTGAGGGGTTTTACCAGCGGTTACGCGGTTCCAACCTATGTTATCGATGCGCCGGGCGGGGGAGGTAAGATCCCGGTAATGCCTGACTATGTTACAGGGAGGGACGGCCAGGATTGGACGCTTCAAAACTATGAAGGGAATGAGTTCCATTATCCTTTGAAAGTCGGCACCGGAGTGTCTCCCCATGTCGCAGATCCCTCTGTTTATGGGGACGTATAGTCTGATTTTACAGGAGAGTATGTTTTCAAAGGACTTCCATTAAGTTGGAAGTCCTTTCTGTTTAAGGTCTATGGCTGATTGTAGTTAAAAAATCTTTCCTATACACTATGTCATATATTATTGCGTATTATCGCTGTCATTCTGCGGCTTGTACCGCAGGATCCATTCCTTATAAGAAGCTTTATTATTTTAAAAAGAATTAGCAATTATTTCATAGGCTTAGTATAATGACTTTTTGAATTCGTCATTTATGCCCTTTGTTCCATAACCAGGGAGGATTCATGGAGATAGGTTTGACATATGATCTGCGGTCGGATTATCTGGCTGCCGGATACAACGAGGAAGAAACAGCCGAGTTTGATCGTGATGAAACCATTCTGGCTATTGAAGAGTCTCTTAATCGACTGGGACACAATACCCATCGCATTGGTCAGGCATGGCAGCTTATTGAACGATTGGCGCGGGGAGAACGATGGGATTTAGTCTTTAATATCTCGGAAGGCCTGTATGGAATAGGCAGGGAGGCACAGGTGCCGGCCATCCTGGATGTATACCGTATTCCCTATACCTTCTCAGATCCCCTTGTAATGAGCCTGACACTACATAAGGGGATGACCAAACGGGTGATTCGCGACGCGGGAATCCCCACGTCTGATTTTTTGATCGTGGAAAGAGAAGGTGATGAAAAACAGGTCCGCTTTTCACCGCCATATTTTGTCAAACCCGTTGCCGAGGGCACGGGCAAAGGGGTGAGCCCCAGTTCCATCATCCATTCCCCTGAAGAACTTGGCCCTGCATGTGCTGAATTGATGGACAGATACAAACAGCCGGCGCTTGTGGAAAGATATCTTTCAGGTCGTGAATTCACTGTTGGTATTATTGGAACCGGGTGTGATGCCAGGGCCCTGGGCAGTATGGAAGTCATCCTGCTTGCCGGTGCAGAACCGGGGGTCTATTCCTATATGAATAAAGAAAATTCTGAAGACCTTGTGGAGTATCAACCAGGCCGGGCCGAAGAAGATCCGGTGGTCAAACTTTCGGAGGAGATTGCCCTGCAATCCTGGAGGAGTCTGGGGTGCAGGGATGCGGGGCGTGTGGACATACGCTGTGATGATAAGGGGGCACCTTTTTTTCTGGAGGTTAATCCCCTTGCAGGATTACACCCCGACCATTCCGACCTGCCCATTATCTGCAAGTATGTGAACCTGGAATACATCTCTTTGATTGAGATGATTATAAGCTCTGCCCAAAAGCGGATTTAAGAAAATATTACCAAAAATCTAAAGAGAGAGACTTCATGCAGATCGCCGTTGTCCATAATGCAGTGGAACCTGACAGCAGGGCTGATGAACAGGATGTGCTCGTCCAGGCGGCGGCTGTCTCCGATGCCATCATTGAATCAGGCCACTCTCCAACTCAAAAGGCATGCACACTGGATCTGATCCAGATAAAGAACCTGCTACAGAGCATGAACACCGGGTTGGTCTTTAACCTGGTGGAATCCCTTGATGGGGAAGGCCGGCTCATACATCTTTTTCCGGCTCTCCTGGATGGGCTGGGGATTCCCTATACCGGGTCCTGCACCGAAACGGTTTTTATCACCAGTCATAAGATTCTCGCAAAGGAGCGGATGGTCCTGGCGGGCATTCCCACACCCATGTGGCGAGGCCCGTTTCCTCAGGATTTCCCTTCCATAGGAAAGACTCCTCTGGTTGAGGAAGGCACGGTGTGGCTTGTTAAATCCCTCTGGGAGCATGGTTCTCTGGGGCTGGGCCATGACGATCTGATCTCAGATATCAGTCTTTCTGATCTGGACCGAATAATGGAGGAGAGGGCACCAGGTCTCGGCAGGGCATGTTTTGCAGAGGCATATATTACGGGGCGGGAATTCAACCTGTCCCTTTTAAGCGGCCCTGCAGGGCCTGAGGTATTGCCTCCGGCAGAGATTATTTTCGAGGGCTACGGTCCGGAAAAGCTCCCCATTGTGGGGTATCAGGCCAAATGGGACATGGATTCCTATGAGTACCACCACACCCCGAGGCGTTTCGATTTTTTTGACTCGGACGGGGCTCTTCTGGAAAAACTAAAATCCATTGCAATCCAGTGCTGGGATCTATTCGGCCTTAACGGTTATGCCAGGGTGGATTTCCGGGTGGATAAAGATGGGGCTCCATGGGTTCTTGAGGTCAATTGTAATCCGTGCCTTTCACCTGATGCAGGATTCGCGGCCGCTGTTTCACAGGCAGGACTGACCTACAGGCAGGCGATTGAGAGGATCATCGGGGCTGTAAGGATTTAGTGGGAACCGCCAAGGCGCCAAGGTCGCGAAGAAGTTTTTTTACTGATCATGCAAGAAACATTCATGATCAGTAAATAACTCAGCCCTTCGGGTGTTTTTATTGTTAATCAGGAGCTTGTTGCCATCAGCAGAGTTAACAGTAATTGAGAGTTATCTATTTGTTTATTCCCTCTTCGCGAACTTCGCGACTTAGCGGTTAAATCATTAAATTTTTAAAAGCGTTTTTGGACAAAAGTGATGAGGTAACATACGATGATTCGCATCCATAGAATATATGATGACATACTTCCGGCGAATAAGGAACGGCTCAGACAGGTTCAG
>JAFGDF010000102.1 GCA_016932235.1 Deltaproteobacteria bacterium
GAACATCAACTGCTCCCATGAAACCATTCGCGCCCATAAAAAAAGCGCTACAGCAGGCCATACAAGAATAGGGGGATTATCAAAGCCCATTATGTCTTTCTGTTGTCTTATCCTTTCTATGCTCTCCGATAACGTCTTTATCGCGCGGAAGATTTGGTCAAATTCAGGCTGTTTCCCGATCTTTATTTCAACGTCAAGATCCCTGTCCCAAACAAAAAGCGCGATACAGCCCGCCAGGGCCGCCGGTGAGAGATCATCAAACCCTTTTCTTCTAATAGCCTCGGCTATCAGAAGAGGCTGATCCAGTCTTAGCTTTGAGGCCCATACACCATCAGGCGTCAGACGACCCGATTCATCCACAAAACCGGTATTTCTTAAAAATCTAACATGTCTCCTAAAGCTTATCCATAGTCCTTCTTCAACACTTTCAATCTCCCGCAAGAATGAACTTAAATCATTCAGGATCTTTTTCAGTTCCTTTCCCTTTCTTCCATGGCACTCACGAAAGTGAAAACAATTGTTGCATGGGCCTTTTTCATATATTTCATTAACTCGCTTTCCGTAAAAAGGGGCTTCTGCCGTCATTTGATTTTCAATATCAACAGATCTCAGATTATTTGTGTCTATGCTGTCAAACAGGGCCTGTAGCTCCCCCATGGAAGAATCCTCTGATATTTTTGCCAAATAATCATATATCATCCTGATCTTTTCTGAACTAATTCTCCTCAGCTTAATCTTGCCTTTTCGAAATCGGACAGGCTTTTTTAAATCATGAGCGACGCATACAAGCTTTCCTCGGACACGATATGTCCTGAAAAGGACAAAGATTCCCTTTCCCTCACATTGAAACACCCTTCCCGGCTCAAGGACCCTCTGTAAACTCTCATCCCTGCTTTTTCCTGCAAAAGATTCCGATTCCTTAAGCAGCCCTGACCTTATCCTTATATTATCAATGATTTCATAAGGGTCGTCCGTATCACATCTCGCTTTGGGAAGAAGATGTTTGACGTGCTCCAGTTTATCCGTCCATAAAGCCTGAGATAGCGATTCCTTGCTTTTCATCTGGAAATTCGCGAAAGAGAGATCAAGCAAATCCTTAACCTCACTGGGAGAATGTGACAATAAAAGATTAAGCGTCATTGAAAAATTTACATGTATCCTGCTTAATATCGGTTCGGGTGGTGAATCTCTCAGTTTGTGAATTAGATTCGGATCCTGATGAAGGCCTGGAATTATCAAAATAAATCCTATATTATCCTTTCCTCTCCTGCCGGCTCTGCCTGTCATCTGGTGAAGATCCGTAGCTGTAAGATCGGCAAATTCATGCCCGTTATAACGGTCACTCTGTAGAAGCACCACTGTCCTTGCCGGAAAATTCACTCCCGCGGCTACTGTGGATGTTGAAAATATTGCATCTAATAAACCCCTGTTCATCAACCTTTCCACGAGGATTTTCCAGAAAGGAAGCTGGCCGGCATGGTGTGACGCGACCATTGATCCAGTAAGACTTTCCAGATGCCTGTGTCCCTTTAGATGCGGATATTCATCGAGGAAATCGCTGACCTCTCTCTTCATTTTCTCTTTCCTGGTTTTTGAAACATCCAAATGACATGAGGAAACTGCGGAGTCACATTCCTTTCTGGATTTGAGAAAAAAAATAGCGGGCAAGAGGTCGAATTTTCGCAGAATCCTGATTATGTCACCGTATATGATCCTGCCGCGTCCTCTTCTTTTTACTTTCCCCTCCTCCAAAGCAATATATTTTCTTACCCTTGATGTAATCCCATTGCTGCCGGAAAGAGGGGCAATGAGACCGTCCGGGAAGAGGAAGATCATCTCCAACGGAACCGGTCTTTTGAAGGATCGTACTATCTCAATCTCTGATTTCCTGTTATTCTCAAGCCACAAACACACTTCTTCGGCATTTGATATTGTGGCTGAAAGCAGAAGTAGCCTGACCCTGGGGGGCAGGTATATAAGCACCTCTTCCCAAACAACCCCTCGATCCGGATCACCTAGATAATGTGCCTCGTCTAGTATAACCAGATCAGTGTTAATACTACGTCCCTCATGCATGGAATCATAAAGCTGATTTCTAAGGATCTCAGTTGTGCCAACGATAACCGGCGCAGAGCTGTTCTCCTTTCTCTCCCCAGTCAAAATGCCAACACAGTCGCCGCCGAACTCCTGGGAAAAATCCTGATAAAGCGAATTCGACAACGCCTTCAAAGGAGACGCATACCAAACCCTCAACCCTTTTTTAAGACATCGCTCTATGGCACGAGAAGCGATCCAGGTCTTTCCGGCACCTGTAGGAGCGCTTACCAGAACATCATGTCTTTTTATCTTTTCAAGCGCCTCCAGTTGAAATGTATCCGGCTTGAATGGCGTAATCTCTGGCACACCGATTCTGCTGAATTTATCTTTAAGGAGGGGATCCAGCCTGTATCTTACATTCGATTTTTCTTTCTGCCTGATCATTTTCTTCCTGTAAAAACCTCCCCTGGGCCGGGGATTACGGGAACGCTTTTCATTCATTTTTTTTATTCCGATTGCTAAGATATTAGTTCTCGAGGAGCCTGTCGGACTTTATCCGCTATGCACCTGAAAAACGTTTCACTGATATTCTATTCTGACTGGTCTAGATATTGCCGTTTATATATAATTATTAAAGAAATTTACAATGCATTATACAGATTATTTCTACCGATAGGAAAAATCTATACTGTTTAAGGTTTTCATGTTATCCTCGGTTCACATGTTAACGATCTGGGTTCCATGTTTTTTAAAGGTGGCTTTTGTCCTCTTCCTTGTCTAACAGGTTTCCCAGATGGTCTTTCAATCATTTTCTATTTCTCCATGCAAGGTTCGGATATCAGCTTAAGGGTGGGATGAGTGATGAACAGAATAGAAAAGCTTAAAAAGAGCATTGAGGTTGATAAATATCCTCTTTGCATAGAAAAAAGCCGATTGTTAACCCAATCCTTTAAGTCGTCTGAAGGTGAGCCCATGATTATGAGACGTGCAAAGGCCCTGTCTCATATTCTGGATAACATAACTATTTTTATTGAAGATGATGAACTGATCGTGGGTAACGCGGCAAGCAAACCCATGGGACTGGAATTTGATTTTTATGCGGGGCTCTGGTCACAGGAAGAGATAGAAGGTCTCAGACAAGCCGGATATGAGATCTCACCGGAGGATAAAGCCGAAATTGCTGATATGAACGAATACTGGAGAAATTATAATCCCATGAGCCGCATGGGAAAATTGTTCAGTGACAAGCTATGGCCTATAATGGAATCCGGAACTATCCTTCCCCCATGGAAAAACCGGGAGGAAGGGCCTGGTGGAGGTTACGCTGAGAGCGGCATGGGACTCGGCCCCGGTTTTTATCTGCTCACAATCGATTTTGAAAAGGTGCTGCGCGATGGATTGTTGAAGATAATTACGGATTCTGAGGAAGAGCTTCATAAAATTGACCGGGAAAATTTCTGTTCAGATGAAAGAGTTGTCTTTCAACAGGCAGTAATTACTTCTCTAAACGCGATTATCCGTTTTTCCCGTCGATTCGCTGCTCTGGCAAAAGATATGGCCGGGAAGGAAGCGGGCGACTCGAGAAAAAGGGAATTGGAAAAGATTTCCGAAATATGTGATCGGGTGCCGGCAAAACCGGCAAGGACTTTTTATGAGGCTATTCAGTCCTACTGGTTTCTTATACTGATGACAACACCATCCCCTGTGGCCTCTATGGGCAGGTTTGACCAGTTCATGTATCCATTTTATAAAAAGGATTTTGAAGAAGGCGTAATCAATAAAGAAAAGGTTATTGAACTGCTCCAGTGTTTGAGGATAAAAGACATGCAGATCAACAGAACATCTGGAAAGCTTGCAAGGCAAAAAAATGCCGGTATGGCCAAATGGCATAATATGACCATCGGAGGCGTGACACCTGAAGGTAAGGACGCGACAAACGATCTTTCATATCTTGTCCTCGATGCAGTGAAACAATGCCGGACTCCACACCATACGGTAACGATAAGGGTTCACGAAGAGACTCCTGAAGATCTGATATTGAAAGGCCTTGAGGTGGTAAAAACCGGTATAGGCATGCCGGCTTTTGTAGGTGATCGCTCCTATATCGGCTTTCTAAGAAAAGAGGGGATACCTCTGATAGATGCGCGTAATTATGCCATGGCCGGATGCATCGATGCGGCAATTCCGGGAAAATCACGCATAGGCCCTTATGGAATGTTCATTGTGACAAAAGTCCTGGAAGCGGCAATGTATAACGGTCTTGAACCACAAACAGGAAAGCGTCTCGGGCTTGAGACCGGATATTTTTCAAGCTTTAATACCTTTGATGACCTTATCAAGGCCTTCAAGAAACAACTGGTCTATTTCCTGGGACTGCATGCGGAAAAAAACAATATTGAATTGCATGTCTACAGAGAGCTTTACCCCGATCCGGTGCGCTCGTCGCTTATGCACAGGGGCGTCCGGGAGGGCAAGGCATTGCTGGATCGAACATTCCCGTTTGAAAACGGGGCTGTAATGAATCCGGTGGGAATGATTAATGTGGTCGATTCCTTGGCCGCAATTAAGAAGATTGTATTTGAGGAAAAGAGGGTCACGAACCAGGAACTGATGGACGTATTGGCGGCCAACTGGGAGGGAGACAGGGCTGGGGAGATTCACAAACTCTTGCTTAAAGCGCCGAAATATGGGAATAATGACGATTACGTGGACGCCATAGCAAAAGAGATATATGGGTTTTTTGCGGACTCGGTAAGGACCTTTAAAACAATATTAGGAGGCACCCATAAGCCGACAGGCGTATCTATTTCCGCCCAGTGGCCCGGAGGCGCCATCACCGGGGCAACCCCGGACGGCCGCCATACAGGAGATTGCCTGGCCGATGGAACAGTATCTCCAATGAGAGGGATGGACACTCACGGCCCGACCGCCATGCTTAACAGCGCGTCAAAGATCGACCAGTTACCGTTCCAGGCGGCACTCCTGAATATGAAATTTCACCCTTCATCGTTAAATACCGAAGAAGATCTGCGAAAACTTTCGTTCCTGATAAGGACCTATTTCAGCATGAATGGGAAACATATCCAGTTTAATGTTGTCAACCGGGAAAAATTGCTTGAAGCGCAGAGATCGCCTGAAAAACATAAGGACCTGATAGTCCGTATCGCCGGCTACAGCGCTCACTTCATACAACTTGGCAAACCTATGCAGGATGAAATTATAAACAGAACAGAGCATTAGCTGGTTAATTCATATCTTTAAAAGGAAAGGAGAAGAGAGATGAAAAAGAAATTCAGTCATTTGTTTATGTTCATTTTGGGAACCCTGATCCTGTTAGGCCTTACATTTGGAACCGGGACAAGCGCTATTCAGGCTGCAGATACCATTAATCTTACTTATGGTGGTATCTGGCCGCCTCCGGAAGTGCATCCGATGTCGGCTGCCACGAAACTCTGGATCGAGAAAATTGAAAAGGAAACACAGGGACGGGTGAAGATCAAGGCTTTCTGGGCAGGCGCGATGTATAAGGCAAAAGACTCTGCCTTGGAACTCGCAAGAGGCGTCACCGATATCGGCGGTATTTCAGGTTCCTATGCCCCAGTTGGATATGACTTTGAAAAGTCCATGCGTATGGCTTTCTGGGGTGTCAATGACAGAAAGCTTGCCAGAAAGGTCTATCTTGAGATGGTGGCAAAGTACCCTCAGCTGGAAGATGAATTTACCAGCAGCGGCGTCAAGGTAATGGCATACGCCGGAATTCCTCCCTACAATTTGCTTTTAGCCAAAAAACTTGTCACCAAAGCGGACGATTTAAAGGGCATGACTATCAAAGCCACCGGAGACCTTACAAGAGTGGCTGCCGCATTTGGTGGTGAGGGTATCAATATGCCCATGGGTGAAACCTATACCGCGCTTCAAAAGACGACCATTGACGGCGCTTTTGCCCCATATGAGACAATGAAAAGTTTCCGGTTTGCAGAGGTTATCAAGTATGCCCTCGAACTGAATTTAGGCTCAGCACCTGCCGGGCACTGGGGTTTTTGCCTCAAATCCTGGGACAAACTGCCCCCTGATATACAAAAGGTGTTCGAAGACAATAAAGAGTGGTTCGGCCAGAAAATAGAGGAATTGGTTTTCGCTAATGATGAGCTGGGCGTAAATTTTGCCAAAGAGAATAATGTGGAGTTTATCAAACTCCCCACTGAAGAATTGGATAAAATATACGCCGTGGTTGACAACATCATCCTTGAGCAGATGGGCGACCTCGATGCCAAAGGATTGCCGGGTACCGCCGTTTATAAAGACATCAGGCGTCTAATAAAAGAATATGGCGGCAATTAACCCAAGGGCCGTTCTGATATATCAGTAAAAAAGAGGTTCTCCTCCGTGGAAACAAGCTCGGATGCTTGAATTTTGAATCCAAAACCAGGCGCATGCCGGATTTTGTCCGACAGGCTGCCAGAGGTGGAAACATGAATGTCCTTGCCGATCTGCTTCGGCGAATAACCAGGGGAAGCACATTTGTAGCCGGCATTTTCCTTTTGGTCGGCATGCTGCTTTTAATGAGCAACGTCCTTGGACGGTTTTTGCAGATAGTCATCCCCGGGAGCTATGAGCTTTTCGAATTAATAATGGCGATTCCTGTAGCATTTGCTTTGGTTTACACGGCCCTGCAAAAAGCGCATGTAATTGTTAATCTCATAGTCTCCCGATTTCCACCAAGGCTTGCGATTGCGTCCGAGATACTTGCGTACCTGATTAGTTTCGCAATATGGGCCTTGATCGCTTACGCCGGCGCGCGCCTTGCTTACGAAAATGGCCTGAGGGAGATTTCAGACATCCTGGATATCCCTTTCCTGCCTTTCCGTATCATATGGATATTCTCTTTAATCCTTTTCTGTACGATCTATCTTCTGGATATATTCGGATCATTCAGGAGGTTTTTAGATAAATGAGTCCCGTGCTTGCAGGAATCTTGGGTTTTTTTATCCTTTTTTCTTTATTGGCCCTGGGAGTGCCGATTGGCGCTGGGATGGCATTGATAGGCTTTTTGGGATTCTGGTATCTGGTTTCCGGTATCGCTGCTTTTACCAAACTTGCCGTTGTTCCGTTCCAAACCATCACCGACTATTCGCTGGCGGTATTGCCTATGTTTATCCTCATGGCCCAAGTGGTCTTTGTCAGTGGAATGGGCCGTGACCTGTTCAATGTCGCATCCAAATGGATGGGACATAAAAAAGGAGGCGTTGCTATGGCGGCCGTTGCCGGTTCCGCAATATTCTCCGCAGTCTCGGCCTCCAGCATCGCCACCGCAACCACCATGGGACTGGTATCCATACCGGAGATGAAGCGTCTCAACTACGATCCGGCACTGGCGACCGGCGCCGTGGCTGCGGGCGGAACCATGGGTGTTCTTATTCCGCCGAGCGGAGCACTTATCATTTATGGAATCCTTACTGAGACTTCCATAGGAAAATTATTCGTAGCCGGTATCATCCCCGGGATTCTGGAAGCCGTTTTTTATATCACAGTCATCTTTATAGTGTGTTTATGGAAACCCGCATACGGTCCACCCGCTAAAAATGTCCCGCTTGGTGAAAAGATCAGAGCCATGGGCAGCTGTGGTGAAATAGTAATACTCATAGTCTTTGTACTTACCGGTCTTATAATCGGGTGGTTTACTCCTACGGAGGCCGGAGCGGTCGGCGCTTTCGGAGCTATCATAATGTGCGCCCTGAGAGGAAGACTCACGTTGCAAAAATTTATACGGGCAATAATAGAAACACTAAAGACGACGGGTATGATTTACGGGATATTGATCGGCGCCTTGATCTTCAACTATTTTGTAGCCGCTTCCACTACTCCTTACGTCCTCTCGGAGTTCATAGGCAATCTTGCATTACCCCCCATGGCGATTCTTGTCATGGTACTGGTACTTTATTTTTTTCTCGGTTGTTTTCTGGACACGGCCGCAATGACAGTTCTTACCATTCCCATCTTTTTTCCGCTGGTGGTGAGCCTGGGATTCAACCCTATATGGTTCGGGATCGTTTTTGTGAGGATGACGGAGATAGCCATGATTACGCCCCCCATAGGAATCAACACTTTTGTCATTTCGGGAGTTGTCAAGGATATGGGGATTAACATGGGGACAGTGTTCAGAGGTATTATTCCATTCCTCGTTGCCGACTTTTTTCACGTGACTTTGCTCATTCTGGTCCCACAGCTGTCATTATTTCTGGTAAAAATCATGATGTAACACACGCCATATTTTATTTAACCAATTCAGCAGATATTATATCCATATCTCTCAGGTTATCTTCCATCATAAAGCCCAGATTAAAGGAATTCAATTTGTCCGACATGTCATCAAGGGCCTTGTCGCAACCTCTGGCTATTTTAAGGCAGTTCACATAGACCTTTTCACAAGTTTCCCTTACAAATAACCTTGCCGCTGCGTTCATAAATTCAGGACTCCTTGTCCTGCCGGCGTAATAAGCGGCTTTCCTGCAAAGGGCATCGGCTGTTTCGCACCATGTCATCATATCTGCCAGTAAAAACATCACATACTGTGATTTTGTCAACTTTTCCTTTCTGGCACTCATGATTAGATCATTCATTATCCTCATTGCCGCGGCGAGCCTGTCAGCGTAACATCCTTCTGCAAGATTATCCAGGCTTCCGGCCATGCCGGAGTAATAATCTCCCTTGGTACGAACCGTCTTCTGCAAACGGAACATCGAAATAAGCCTTCGCTGAATCTCACTGGTTCCTTCATAGATGGTAAGGATCTTGGTATCCCTCTTGATTTTTTCAACCTCATATTCCCTCATAAAACCGTATCCACCGAGGGCCTGGATACCATCATTAGCCATGGCATCACCCGTTTCGGTCGCGAAATATTTGGCGATCGAACCTTCTACCTGAAGATCCTTTTCTCCAGAATCCAGCCTTTGAGCCACATGCTCAATATATGCCCTTGCTGCCTCAAGTCTTACGGCGTTGGGCACAAGCAGCCTATGGGTGTAACCCTGCTTTTCCGAAAGGGTGGTACCGAACTGAACCCTTTCTTTTGAATACGCGATCGCCTTTTCAAGAGAAGCCATTCCCCCACCCAGCCCAAAAGCAGCTACCATCAATCTGGTATAACCAAAAACTTCATTCGACTGTTTTAAACCCTGCCCTTCAATACCTCCGACCAGATTTTCCACAGGAACAAACATATCTTCAAAGCTTAGCGGGCAAGTATCCGACGCCCTGATTCCATGCTTGTCCTCATGCTTGCCTGGTATCAAACCTTCTGATCCGCCTTCAACAATAAAAAACGACGGCCCTTCAGGAGTATCCGCGAGGATAGTATATAGTTCCGCCACACCGCCATTGGTAATAAACTGTTTCTGCCCGTTTATTTTGTATCCGACTATTCTCCCGTTTTCATCAAAAACCCTCTCCGCTTTTGTCTTGAGGGCCTGAACATTGGAACCGGCTTCAGGCTCAGTTACCCCATAAGCGACAATCAGGCCTTCCTCGGCGATCCTTGTTATATATTTAAGCTTTTGCTCCTCTGTCGCCCCCACCCTTATGGGATCTGTCCCGAGGCACGTGGCAAGAAATGATGTGGCAATCGCCAGGTCCATTTTCGCCATTCTTTCAGAAACGATAGCTATCTCAGTAGCACCTGCATCGAATCCTCCGTATTCCTCCGGGATAAATATCAGATGCAAGGCCAAATCGGGACCGGTCATAAACCTTACAAGTTCCATCGGGAAATCACCGGCTTTATCCATTTCGAGCCTTTTTTCCAGGGGAATTTCTTCTCTTTCAAGCTTGTCAATGGTATCAAGAACCATGGAGAGAATTTCCGGATCCATCTTAGGTTTTAAAGTCATTATTTTCCTCCTTAATATTCTATGCCTTTTTGTGCACTGACCCCCTTTTGATAGGGGTGTTTGACCTCCTTCATCTCTGTCACGAGGTCCGCCATGTAGATTATTTTTTTATGAGCTCCCCTGCCGGTAAGAACAATGTTCAATCCTTCAGGTTTATGCGTCAGAGCACCTAAGACTTTATTGATATCTAAAAGATTGTAATGTATAACATTATTGATCTCGTCCAATATTATCGTGTCATATTCATTGGAATTCAGTTTCTCTACGAAAAATGCCCATGCATTATTAATAGCCATCATATCTTCAGAAGTCGGACCACGCCCTTCTGTTGGATAGATAAAACCTTTACCCATGGGCAATATTTCAAAATAAGGATAAAGCCTTTTAACAGCCTCAAGCTCTCCAGACTTCCATGAACCTTTAATAAACTGTATCATAAGAATTTTATGCCCATGACCCACTCCTCTGAGTGCCATACCCATAGCGGCCGTCGTCTTACCTTTTCCGTCGCCCGTGTAAACAATAATTAATCCAGTCTTTTTCTTTTTTGCCATAGATTATGACTATTCTCTGATCTTTCCCTGCCTGTACTGGAAATAGGCATCCCTGACTGAGATGTAAGGATCCAATGCCGCCTTTTTCAGATCTTCATAATCTCCTATTGAAAAAGAGGTTTTATTTATGGCCTCAAACCCTTTTGTCGCCATATTGTGTTTAGTCCTGGGCGCGATGTAATTCATTGGATCAAGGAATGAATCTCCAAAGGAACCGATGGAATCACGAAGGCTGGAAGGGCCAAGGAAAGGCCAATTTATAAAGAACCCGCCCTTTATGCCGTAGCTGCCAAGGGTTTGACCTAAATCTTCATCAGATCTTTTAATTTCAAGCGTTTCCGAAAGATTCAATAATCCACCGGCGCCAATGGTAGAATTAACAATAAAGAGTCTTAATTCCTCGGCGGCATTATTTATCTTTCCCTGGAACAGGCAATTTACAAAACGTATAGGGAAACCCAGATTGTCAAAAAAATTTTTTACACCTTTTCGCAAGGGCCCGGGAACAATAGCCATGTACCCCTTTGTCACCGGTTTAAGAACCCAGAAATACAATCTGTCATTAAATTCAAAGAAAAACCTGTTCACGGATTCCAGGGGATCGGGTATGCTTTCCGGATTTTTTTCCTCTTCAAAATCTTCGAATTCATAATCTTGATCAGTATCAGAAGACCCGGCCGCCATCAAATGGGTGTCTGCGTGAGACTCGGATAAAATCCGATCTGTCTTCAGATCAGATTTAAAAGCAATATCAGCATGATAATTTTTTTTAAAAATATTTACGCTGTTGGTTACATGCTTGTTTCCTGCCCGATCATGATATACATAAAAGATATCACTCATATCGTCCGATGACATAACATTTTCAGCAAATAAAATGCCATAAAGGAGGAAAAGAATATATACTGAAAAGAATACCCCTAAGCCAGACTTTTTCATCGACATTCAATCCTTTTTAGTTGAAATGATTAATCACAGGAGATAGTTTCCTATTCTGGTTCGATCTTTTCATTCAACCTCCTCACCAGTTCAGCGTAAGAAGATTTTGTTATGATATCATTAAATTGTACCCTGTAATTATTGACAAAACTGACTCCTTCAACCTGAACATCATATACCCGCCATTTCCCTTCCTTTTTTTGAGCCCGGTAAATGACTTCCACCTCTTTGCCATCACTTGTTAACACGCTGGTTTCAGCCACGCCATAATCTCCATCAACAATCTCTTTTAAAAAAATTGCTTTTTCTCCGGAATACTGCCTTGTTTTGTCCATATACGTGCGCTCAAGCAGTTTGCCAAAGAGTTCAATAAATTCCTTTTTCTCATTATCCGTCCTTCCCCGCCAGTGCCTGCCCAATGCCCTCCTTGAAAATGCCTCCCAGTCAAAAATCTCATCCACGGCCTCCCTGATCAACTTTCGTCTTTCAGCATCATGTTCCATATCCAGCAATTTCTCATCCGAAACAACAGTTATAAGCTTATCGGTAGCTCTTTTAATATCGTCCAAAAGCTCTCCGGCGGCAGCAGGAAAGGTGAAAATGAAAAAAGCAGACAGGATGAATCCGTAAATATACCGATGCATAATCAATACTCCCATAATTTTAAACCGTCCCAAAAACATATTTTGAAATAAGCTCCTCCACGTCCATTGCGTTCAGTGTCTCACGTATGCGTCCGCCGGGCGTAATAATCTTTTCTGAGCCGCCCGGTGTAATTCTTAAATATTTTTCGCCTATAAGGCCCTTGGTTTTTATTGATGCTATGGCATCCTCCTGTATCTCGATCTCCTCGGGTAAAACCATGATCACTTTGGCTTCATAATCCTCCATGCTGATCTTCTTGACCCTTCCCACCTCTATTCCGGCTATAACCACTGAAGCGCCCTTCTTTAACCCTCCGACATCAGAAAACATTGCATAAATCTCATATCCCTGACCGCCGAAAACCTCCGTCTTGGCAAGCCTTATGGAAAGATATCCGAGACATAATACTCCGATAATAATAAAAACACCGACTGAGAGTTCGAGGTCTATCCTTTTCATAATTTCCTCCTGAATGGCCTATCGGTACGATATGGGGCCATCGGTATTTCCCTCAATAAATTGCCTTACCACAGGGTCTTCAGAAAAAAGTATTTCCTTCGGCGTTCCCGTAACCCTGACGACCCCTTCATGCAGCATGGCCACTTTTTGTGCTATCTTAAAGACCCTTTCGATTTCATGTGTAACGATTATTCCCGTAAATTTCAGCCTTTTATGTGATTCTTCTATAAGGTTCAGTATGGCATGGCCTATTATAGGATCAAGACCCGTCGTGGGCTCATCAAAGATCATGATCTCCGGTTCCATCACCAGCTCTCTTGCGAGGGACGCCCTTTTATTCATTCCTCCACTCAGTTGAGCGGGATACTTGTCCTCAGAACCTGAAAGTCCCACCTGTTCAAGTTCATAAAGCACTTTTTGCTTTATCTCATCCTCGCTTTTGCGCGTTTTCTCTCTTAATGGAAACGCCACATTGTCGAATACCGTCATTGAGCCGAATAGCGCACCGGACTGAAAGAGGAAACCCAACCTTTTCCTCATCCGGTAGAGATCCCTGCCCTTAAGCTTTCCTATTTCCACACCATCAATAATAACCCTGCCTCTATCCGGCTTCATCAGCCCTGCTATGTGCTTGAGGATAACACTTTTACCGTATCCGCTCATGCCTATCAATACGAGGATTTCCCCTTTTTGAATGTTTAGAGAAATTCCTTTCAGCACTTCATGTCCATCGAAGGATTTAAAAATTGATTCAATTTCGATCATTTGCAACCAGAATATTAAAAAAGCAACGCGGTCATAAAATAGTCCCATATCAGGATCATAACGGATGAAAGCACGACGGCCTGTGTAGTGGCTCTGCTTACTCCCTCGGCACCATGTCCCAGTATGCCGGTATAATACCCCTTATAGCAGCATATCCATGAGATAATAATGCCGAAAGTCAATGATTTATAGATTCCTTCCAGAATGTCTTCAAAATCCAGATAATTGGCTATCTCCCCCATATAAGTCCCGGCACCCATGCCCAGGATATTCACGCCGACCAGATACCCTCCGAAAATACCTATTACATCAAATATTGCCGTAAGAAGCGGTAAGGCGATAATAGCGGCAAGAAAATTTGGAACAATTAGATAACGGAAAGGATTAAGCCCCATCATTTCCAGTGCATCTATCTGATCACTGATTCTCATGATGCCTATTTCAGCCGTAATCGCGGACCCTGCCCTGCCAGTGACCATAAGGCCTGAGAGTACCGGTCCAAGTTCTTTAACCAGGGAGAGCGCTACCATAGGACCAAGAAACGCCTCTGAACCTAACCGGCTTAGAGTGTGAAAGCCCTGTAAAGCCAGAACCATCCCTGAAAACGCGCCTATCAGTATTATTACCAGGGTTGACTGTAATCCGATAAACCTTATCTGCTTGAAAATCCGGTAAACCTTCAGGGGCGGGGTAATTGAATAACATAGAGATTTTAAGAGGAAAAGTCCCATTATACCGATCCTTCGGGTGATCTCTAATGAGGCTTTTCCAATTTTTCTTACCTCATCCATACTTTAATCCACTAGTACCTGGTTAGGAAATTGCATAAAGGTCACAGCATGGGAGCTCCGCGGAACTCATTCCCGGCAAGGTTAAGACACAATGCCTTTATTCTCCTGCAACTGCGATTTCGGAACCGGACAGGACTGATTCCCATCAGCCTTTTTTCATGATATATTTTTTAAAAAGTCTAAACTGAATACCTGACCATTATCATTTTGATTCTTTTTTGACAAATAAAAATCAGGATTTGACACACGGCTGTTGAAAAGAAAGAGTCATCTCACCGGTATCCAGCAGGGCTGGCAGTCCTATAGGCAGGGTGATATTTTCATCTCCATGCCCTGCTGGGAACTTGCTGCACACGGGAAAGCCGAAATCAGACGTAATATCCATCAGAAGCTTCTCTACCGCAGGTTTATGACCGCAATCTTCAAATCCGCCGAATATCATCGCAGAAAGGCCCCTTAGACGCCCGCTGAGTCTCAGCTGTGTGAACATGCGGTCCAGCCTATACACATCCTCGCCTTTTTCCTCTATGAACAGGATAACCTTTTCCAAGGGAGGGAAAAAGGGTGTGCCCAGTAATCCGCATATTAAGGTCAGATTGCCACCAATGAGCACACCTTCCGCTATCCCTTTTCTGTAGGATTTTCCTTCCGCAAACCTCAATGTGATTGGGTCAGTGGTCGATATCGTCCTGAAAAGGCTGTCCACAAATATCTTCTTCTTTCCCGCCAGTTCTTTCGCAAGTGGGCCGTGAAAAGTAATAAGCCCTGTTTTCTGGAAAATCGAAATAAGCAGCGCGGTAATATCACTGTATCCAATAAGTATCTTTGGATTTCTTCGAACAAGATCATAGGATATTTTATCAATAAGCCTGAGACTGCCGTATCCTCCCCTGGCGCATAAAACGGCCTTAATCTCCTGATCCTCAAACATTTTATGAAAATCAGACAATCTTGCGTTATCATCTCCTGCGAGATAATCTGCCTGGGCGTATACATTGGGTGACACGTAAACCTGATACCCATATTCCATTATCAACTTTATGGATGCCTGTAGCTCCGAATTTTTTACCGGACCTGCCGGTGCGACTATTCCGATTTTATCTCCCTTTTTAAGCCTTGATGGTTTAATGATCACATATTCCTCTTAAAGATAATCCTCAGCCCTTCCAGGGTTAGAAACTCATCAACATGATCAATAGTCTCCGCTTCAGCGCTTATCACACCGGCGAGACCTCCGGTAGCTATCACTTTTAATCCATAACCGATCTCTCTCTTCATCCTTCTCACAATCCCGTCAACAAGCCCGGCATACCCGAAAATAATTCCCGCATTCATGCTGCTTATCGTATTTTTTCCTATGACACTTTCAGGTCTGGTATAAAAATCTGTACACGGCAGCTTGAAAGCCTTTCGGTAGAGCCCTTCGCAGGATATCGTGACACCGGGCGAAATCGCTCCGCCCAGCCAAATGCCATCTTTTGAAACACAATCAAAGGTCGTGGCGGTTCCAAAATCAATAATTATTAACCCTGTGCGATATTTTTCATAAGCCGCTACAGCATTCACTATCCGGTCTGCTCCGACTTCCTTTTTATTATCATAGTCTATAGTCATCCCCGTATTTATCCCCTCACCGACAATCATCGGGACTGACATCAGATAGCGACGGCAAAAAAGTCTGATGGGATTCAGGATCGGGGGAACGACACATGAAATGATTACGTTTCCGATATCATTCACATTAATCTTCGAAACATTGAAAAGGTTTATTATTAGAGATCCTAATTCATCGGCCGTTACATTCATGTCGGTTCTTATCCGCCAGGATTCAAGTATCCTCTGATCATCCGCTACACCAAGCACGATATTTGTATTGCCGACATCTATGCACAACAGCCTATCTTTCATCACCTTTCCCTTTATTTTTCAAGAATTTATATCGTTTTCCTCACATTTTTCTTTAATTATTGCATCAATCACCTTCACCGTATCAATGGCCATCCGGACATCGTGAACCCTTACAATATGTGCTCCATTAAGTAGCGCCACGGAAAGCGTGGCCATTGTACCAATATCCCTTTCGTGTGGCTGATTGCCCAGTATATGGCCGATAAAGGTCTTTCTGGAGCTTCCAAAAAGAATGGGCTTATCCAGCACGCTGAAACGATCCAGATTCTTTATGATCTCAAGATTATGATCAAAGGTTTTGCCAAATCCTATTCCCGGATCTATGATAATCATGTCTTCCCTAATACCGCCTTTAACTCCTCGATCAACCGCATTAATAAGAAATTTTGTTATATCCGGGATAAGATCATGATAGACAGGATCGACCTGCATATTGCGTGGAGTACCTTTGATGTGCATGAGCACAATCGGTACCTCCGCTTCTGCCGCAACCGAAACCATTTCAGGATCAAAAGAAAGGGCGCTTATATCATTTATCATGGAAGCCCCGGCTTCTATCGCCTGCCTGGCCACTTCTGCCCTGTAAGTATCAATGCTTATAGGCACCTTCAGTTCACGGCTTAAGCCCCTTATAACCGGGATTACCCTGTCAAGTTCTTCCTTTTCAGTTACCTGCTCTGCATAGGGGCGTGTTGACTCTCCGCCGACATCGATGATATCAGCGCCGTAACTTTCCATCTCCAAAGCATGTTTGATTGCTTTTCCGGTATCAAAATAGAGACCGCCATCCGCAAATGAATCTGGCGTCACATTCAGGATCCCGGAAACATAAGTCCTGGTTCCAAGCCTTAAAGTATAATCCGACCATCTTAACATATACTCTTTTCTCCGAACCGTCTTCAACTCTCCGTAGCCTCCTCCGCTGTCTCCTTTATTTCAATTCCGGCTTCTTTCATTATCTGGTTTATATCACTAGCTTCGAGGGTTTCCTTTTCCAGAAGAGCTGTTGCCATGCCGTGGAGAATCTGTATATTATCTTCTATAAGCTTATGGGTCTTGTTATAGGAACTGGTGATAATATCGCTCACTTCCTTGTCTATCCTTTTCGCAGTCTCCTCGCTATAGTCCCTATGCTGCGATATCTCTCTTCCCAGGAATATCTGTTCCTCTTTTTTTCCGAAAGTCATGGGGCCGAGGTTTTCGCTCATGCCATATTCACAGACCATTTTTCTGGCCATCTGGGAAGCTCTTTCTATGTCATTACCTGCCCCCGTAGTCTTGATCTTAAGCACAATCTCTTCCGCGGCTCTTCCCCCCATGAGAATACATATCGTATTTAATAGATAATCTTTGGGGTAAGTATGTTTCTCGTCCATTGGCAGTTGTTGAGTTAATCCCAGTGCCCTCCCCCTGGGTATAATAGTCACCTTATGAATCGGATCCGTATCGGGAAGAAGTTTCGCCACCAAAGCATGACCGGATTCATGATACGCGGTCGTCTTTTTCTCCTCATCGCTTATTATCATGCTCCGACGTTCTGCCCCCATCAGAACCTTGTCTTTAGCATCTTCAAAATCGACCATTTCCACCCTGTCCTTATTTCTCCTGGCTGCCATGAGAGCCGCCTCATTTACCATATTCTCAAGATCAGCCCCTGTAAAACCGGGGGTGCCCCGCGCGAGCATGCTGATATTAACATTTTCCGACAGCACGGTCTTCCTGATATGCACTTTCAATATTCCTTCTCTTCCTCTGATATCCGGAACCGGAACAACCACCTGTCTGTCAAAACGCCCTGGCCTTAAGAGAGCCGGGTCAAGCACATCAGGTCTGTTGGTGGCAGAAATCAGTATTACACCCTCGTTAGACTCGAAACCATCCATCTCGACAAGAAGCTGGTTAAGAGTTTGTTCTCTCTCATCATGACCCCCACCAAGCCCTGCGCCCCTATGTCTCCCTACTGCATCGATTTCATCAATGAAAATAATACATGGGGCGTTCTTTTTGCCCTGGACAAACAAATCTCTCACTCTTGATGCGCCAACTCCGACAAACATCTCAACAAAATCGGACCCGGATATACTGAAAAAGGGAACACCTGCCTCGCCGGCTATTGCCCTTGCGAGCAATGTTTTACCGGTCCCCGGAGAACCAACAAGGAGAACCCCTTTGGGGATCCTCCCTCCGAGCCGTGTGAATTTCTTGGGATCACGCAGGAATTCAATAATCTCCTGAAGCTCTTCTTTAGCTTCATCGATCCCTGCAACATCATCAAAAGTTACTTTGCCCTGAGAATCGGACATGAGTCTCGCTTTGCTTTTTCCAAAGGAAAGCGCCTTTCCTCCGCCTGCCTGCATCTGCCGCATAAAGAATATCCATACTCCTATCAGAAGCAACATCGGCACCCAGGAAAGAAAGACCTGGAACCATGAGGAGTCATCTTCCGGTTTCGCGGATATTTTTACTCCCTTGCTCCTGAGGAGACTTATTAATTCCGGATCTTTGGGCGCAAAAGTCTTAAAAGATCCCTGCGAAGAGACACCGGATAAGTTATCACCCTGTATGACAACCTGCATCACATTCCCGTTTTCAACCATCTTGAGAAAATCACTGTAGTCAATTAATGTGCTTCCTCTTTCCTGCTGTTTGAATACCTGAAAAAGCATTATCATCATTAGACTGATAACCAGCCAGAGCGCTAAGTTTTTATAAAAAGGATTCAATTGAATGACCTCCCGATAAATTTGCTTAAATATTATAGTTATATTTTTTTAAAATTCCATCTTTATATAAGTTAAATCATTTTCGCCAATACTCGGGCAGAATAAGGGCGATCACCGTATAGATCTCCAGTCTGCCCAAAATCATACAGAATATGAGGACCCATTTTCCCAGAACAGGCAGCATAAAGTAATTATCCACAGGTCCAACAATCCCGAATCCCGGACCTACATTGAAAATGCAGGCGGCGACTGAACCAAAGGATGAAATCATATCCAGGCCAAAACCCGCCATGAGTATTACCGCAATAACAAAAATAAACAGATACAGGACGAAAAATCCCCATATACCGTTAAGTATTTCCGGTTGAACCGCTGTTTTTCCCAGCTTGACAGTAGTCACTGCATGAGGATGAATAACCCTGAAAAGCTCATGATAAGCATGCTTCAGCAGAAGTATTATCCTCATGGTCTTAATCCCGCCGCCCGTTGAACCGGCCATTCCTCCCATGAACATGCACAGCGCTAGAATGATCTGGGAAAAGGCCGGCCATTTCTCGTAATCAGCGGTTGCAAATCCCGTTGTCGTAATAATTGAAGTTACTTGAAAAGCGGCATAACGAAAGGAGGCCGCAATGGAATCATAGACGGCGCCATATATATTAAATGTCACAGCCACGATGAAAGCCCCAACAATTATTAAAAAAATCCTGCATTCGGGATCTCTTCCAAAAACGGCCAGATCTCCTTTTATCAGCTTATAATGCAAGGAAAAATTGATACCTGCAATCAACATAAATACGATTATCACGGCATCGAAATAAGGACTGTTATAATAAGCTATGCTCATATTCTTCGGCGAAAATCCGCCCGTAGGCATAGTCGAAAAGCTATGGCACAATGATTCGAAAAAGGGCATGCCTCCGCTGAACAGTAATGCGACCTCAAGTACCGTGATCAGGACATAGACCTTCCAGAGTGCTCTCGCCGTATCTGATATTCTCGGTTTAAGCTTATCCACAACAGGGCTTGGTATCTCGGCCTTGTACAATTGCATTCCGCCCACTCCCAGGAATGGCAATATGGCAATGGAAAGAACTATAATCCCCATTCCGCCAAGCCATTGTGTCAAGCTCCTCCATAACAGCAAACTCCCCGGAAGAAGCTCAATATCCTGAATTATCGTCGATCCTGTTGTCGTGAAGCCTGAAACAGATTCAAAGTAGGCATTCGTGATAGTGCCGATGCAACCTGAAAACAAATAGGGAAAAGCGCCTGCGGCCCCAGCTGTAAACCAACCCAGGGTAACAATGGCAACTCCATCACGGTGATTTAACTGCTTCTCTTCATCTTTTTTCATCATTAAAGTAAGAATAATTCCCACAAAAAGGATTGAGATTATCGAATAAATGAAAGCCGAAGCGCACCCATCATCATGAATTAAGGAAAATCCGAGCGGCAACACCATCGATATGCCCAGAAAAAGAAGAACTATCCCTATAAATCTAAAGACATGATTGGCGTTCATTAGAAATAATCCAGTTTTACGGTGAGCAATTTTTCCAGTTCAGGTATGGCTTCATGAAGAGTAAAAATAATAAGTCGATCCTTTTCTTTGATTACATTCTGCCCGCCGGGAATAATAATATCATTATTACGGATAATAGCGCCTATAAGGGCTCCTCTCGGAAATCTGATCTTTTCTAACGGTCTGTCAACGATATCCGACGTCGCTAACGCTTCCGCCTCAATTGCTTCAGCATGCTCGCCCTTCAGGGGACTTACGGAAATGATCTTGCCGCGTCTTATATACTGAAGTATTGCCCTGACAGCCGACATCCTGGAGCTGACAATGGTATCAATACCTATGGCACTGACAAGTGGAATATAACCTAGGTTGCTTATGCGGGTAACTGTTTTTTTTACACCAAGTTCCTTGGCCAGTAAAGAAATCAGGACGTTTTTTTCTTCACCCCCCGTAACTGCAACCAGATAATCCACGTGATGAATATTTTCTTCCTCAAGCAACTCCCTGTCCGTTCCGTCGCCCTTTATCACAATAACCTTGTCGAGTTTTTCGGCAAGGGAACCACATCTTTCCCCATCCCTTTCAATAATTTTGACCTGCAATTTGGACCTGTCAAGCGCCCCGGCAAGAGCGCTTCCCGCTGTTCCTCCTCCTACGATAATAACCCTTCGCATCTCTTCATGTTCGATATTAAACAAGGAAAAAACTTTCTCTAATTCTTCGGATTTGACCATCACATAAAGCATATCGTTCGCCTGAATAATATCCTCTCCTCCTGGGATAAATACATTTTCCCCCCGAACAATGGCACCTATCAGGAACCGCTTTTTAGGATCATTGAAGGAGAGGAGTTTCCGCCCTATAAATGAAGAGTCAGTCTTCATGGTTATTCCGATAAGTATTACCTTTCCATCCATAAAATCAATGACATCAGATGCACCTGGAACCCTGATTATATTTCTGATCTTTTCAACCATAATCGATTCGGGATTTATAATCTGGTCCACCCCCAATAGATCAGGGCTAAAAAGCTCCTTTTCTTCGATATACTCAGGATTTTTTACTCTGGCAGCCTTGAGGATATAATGATTCAAATTCCTCGCTAAAAGGCACGCTATCAGATTTGCCTCATCATTGTCAGTAGCGGCCACCATCAGGTCGGCTTCTCTTATTCCTGCCATTTTGAGTATCTCAGGGCTGGTTCCGGATCCAAGAATTGCCTGCACATCAAGGTGGTCTGTAATCCTGGTGATCTTTTCGGGATCCTTATCGATAAGAATCACATCCTGGTTCTCTTTTGAAAGTCTTTGCGCGCAGTAGAAGCCAACTTCACCTGCTCCGACAATTATAATCTTCACAATTTTCTCCTCCGGAAATCTCCTAGTACAGAATCCTGTAACCAGAATTCCGCGTGGCGCTCCACTTTTTCATGAGTCTTTTAACGTTTTTTTTATATTTTGGCCAGCGTTATTATTGAATGGACAACCGGAATACATAATGATAAATAAATTCCTCGGTTTACGCAGGCAATGAACAGCCCTGCCCTATGGCAGAAAGGTATATAAACAATATATTGACACCGAAAACATCGGGGGAACTCATCATCTCATCCCCACTGTCATAAGAAAATTATTTAGCCTTTACGGGAACTTAGGACTTATAAATGATTAAGGAAGTTAACGTCAGCGAGAATGATTCTCTGAAAAAATTCATTGATAAATTCGATCAGACAAGGATCCTCGTGATCGGGGATATAATGATGGATGAATATATCTGGGGAGAGGTTTCCCGTATTTCTCCAGAGGCTCCGATACCGGTAGTGGAGGTTAAAGAGGAGACAAAGATGCTTGGAGGAGCCGCCAATGTGATGCATAATATAATATCTCTTGGAGGAAAATCGATTCTTTGTGGCGTCATCGGAAACGACGATACGGGGAAGCAGATCCTTGAACGTATCCATGATCTGGGTGTCGTAACTGATGGTATAATTATTGAAGCCAACCGGCTTACGAGTATTAAAACAAGAGTCGTAGCTCGTAATCAGCAGGTGGTCAGGGTTGACCGTGAAACACGAAAAGAAATAAACCAATCCAGCATTGAAAAATTTCTAGGTTTTATAAAGAATAAAATTAACGGCATCGATGCTATCATCATCGCTGATTATGGTAAAGGTGTGATTTCCGAAAGGCTGATGAAAGGATTAAAAAAGTTGATTTCAGGGAACAACATATTTCTTGCGGTGGATCCCAAGACAGAAAACTTCAGATACTATAAAGGAATAGATATTATTACACCTAACCATCATGAGGCAGGCGCCTTCTGCCGGACAGTAATCGACGATGACGAAAGCCTAATAAAAGCGGGTAAAACCATAATCGAAAAAGTGAGATGCAAGGCGGTATTGATAACCCAGGGCAAGGACGGTATGACGCTCTTTGGTAAAGATGGTGAAATATGCCATATTCCCACCGTGGGAAGGAAAGTCTTTGATGTGTCAGGAGCCGGAGATACTGTTATAAGCACTTTATGCATGGGATTGGCGGCCGGTATGGATCTCGAATCTGCTGCAGTCATCGCGAATTTTGCTGCCGGGATAGTTGTTGGTGAAGTGGGAACCTCCACAGTCAGGGCTGAAGAACTTAAGAAAGCGATCAATGGAAGAAGATTTTAAAAGCCCATACAAGAACAGTGAGGAGTTTTGATTATGAGCGCCCCACGGGAACCGGATGCGGTAAGACTAATCGCGAATTTGTTTTCTTCAGATAGACAAGTGATTAAAGCGGTCTCCGGAGAAATGGAAGTTTTATTCGGGCCTATCGACTGGGAAAGCCCATGGCTGCTTTTCGATCGTACGAGGTATTACGAAAGAGAGATGGGCTGGCCGCTTCACAGGCGTTTTGTCTCTTTCGAACGTCTGATCATGCCCGAAGGGATCGTTGCCGTAAAGCTCGCAACCAATAAACTGGAATCCAAATATGTGCAAGACGGAAATCGTAAAATAAACATCGATCCGGGATATATTTCCCTTGAAAGACTCATCCTTGCGACAGGTAAAAATTATACACACAGGATCTATCTGTCAAAAGGAATTTATGCTGATTTGACTCTGATCTTCCACAAGGGGAGCTTTAGACCTCTTGACTGGACATATAGGGATTACTCGGACCCACGGACAATCGAAATGTTTAATAATGAGAGGGAAAGATACAAATTAGTCATAAGGCCGAAAATCCGGGAACCTGTCGGGCCGTACGCCACGGACTTTTGAAAAATCAAGGGAGAGGACAATTTTGTTAAAAAGCATGACCGCCTATGGTCGCGGTGTATATGAGTTTGATGGTTCTATCTATATTGCAGAGATAAGATCTGTAAACAACAGATACAGGGATATAATTATCCGAATCTCAAAGGATTTTCAGCTTCTTGAAGATGAGATAAAATCATTTGTGGCTGCAAGGGTAATGAGGGGAAGAATTGAAGTCTCCGTTCAGGTTGAAAAAGTAAAAGCAGATCAAATTGATTATGTCCCCGAGCTGAATATCACCTTGTTAAAATCATACATCAGGATATTCGACCTGTTGAATGAAAAATTTGGCATCGAGGGGAAGATCACTCCTGAACTTATCTGTCAACTAAAAGATCTGATCGTCATAAAACCCATAGAACCTGACTTGGAAAGAATACGCTCAGGGATAAAAAAGGCCATTGAAGAGGCCTTTATAACTTTTAATGAGATGAGAACGCGCGAAGGCCAGATGATACAGTCTGATTTTCTCAACCGTATCGGGATTATCAGAGCATATCTCGGCGAGATCGAGAAGAGATCCCCCTTAGTCATAGAAGAGTACAGGAAAAAACTGAAAGAGAGGATAGAGGATATAGCAACCGGTATGGAAGTAGATGAAAAGCGTCTGATTCAGGAGGTAGCCATATTCGCCAACCGATCGGACATTACTGAAGAAATCCTGCGCGCAAAGAGTCATTTGGAACAATTTTTGAGTTACATGTCAAATGATGAGCCCATAGGCAGGCGGCTTGACTTTCTTATCCAGGAAATCAACAGAGAAGTCAATACAATCGCGTCAAAAGCATCGGATTCCAGTATTTCAAAAAACGCGGTGGAAATAAAATCAGAAATGGAAAAAATTAGAGAACAGGTTCAAAACATTGAATAAAAGGAGGTTCTTTAATGAGCCACAAACTCGTTAATGTTGGGTTTGGAAATTCGGTTGTATCGAGACGGGTAGTCGCGATTATCTCTCCGAATGCAGCACCTATCAGACGTTTACGAGATGAAGCCCGCGATCAAGGAAGGCTGATTGACGCTACGCAGGGAAGAAAAACCAGGTCGGTAATCATTACTGACAGCAATCACGTGATTCTCTCTGCAATACAATCTGAAACCATGGCTCAGAGATTCAGCCCTGATGTGGCTTTGACGAAGGAAGAGATGGAAGAGTAACGATGAATGGTCAAATATATGTTGTGTCCGGACCATCCGGAGTCGGAAAATCAACTCTTGTCCGAAAGATAAGAAAAGAATTGCCCGATCTGGGGTATTCCGTTTCTCACACCAGTCGCGCACCCAGAACCGGGGAAATTAATGGCGTTGACTATCACTTTGTCAAGAAATCCCGTTTTCAGAGTATGATCAACCAGGGTTCTTTTGTGGAATGGGAAGAGATATACAATGATCTTTACGGCACTGCTTACGTTTCTCTTAATGATCTGCTTAACCATGGAAGTGATATGATTCTGGATCTTGATAACAAAGGGGCGGCAAACATCCGCAGACATTACACGGAAAGCGTCATGATCTATATCCTTCCTCCATCCATGAAAGAACTTGAAAAACGTCTTAGGGCCCGCGCCCAGGACACGGATAACGCGATAAAACTGAGAATCGGGAAGGCACGAGAAGAGATCCAAAACAGCCTATGGTATGATTTTTTTATCATTAATGATAATCCCTTAAAATCCTTGGAAGACCTGAAGTCCATCATTCTTTCCAACCGATGCCGTCATAAACGGATGCTTTCCAAAGTCAAGGAAATCATAGATAATCAAGGAGCTCAGCAATAGAAGCTGTGAAGAAAAAGTCAGATAACCTCATTCCAGGTTTTCATTCGGTAAAGGAAGCCTTGTTGAAGAATCATGGCAGAATCGCCGAACTCTGGATTGCCAGAGGGAAAGATTCAGCCCGTGCAAGAGAACTAATAGGGATTGCCCACCGGAAAGGGATATCCGTTTGCTTCAAGGAAAAAAGTTATCTCGATGAGATAATGCCCAATATGGCTCATCAGGGAATGGCAGCTCTTACGGACAGTTTTCATTATACAAACCTTGAAGATCTCATAAGGGCTTCCCTGGATGATAAAAATAATTCCCTTCTGCTGGCCGCCGACCATATCACTGATGAGGGAAACCTGGGAGCCGTAATTAGAACAGCTGCGTTTTTCGGTGCCCACGGACTTCTTATACCCAAGGACCGTTCAGCTTTAGTCACTGAAAGTGTAATTAAGAGATCTTCAGGCTCCCATGTTCATCTTCCAATCAGCATTGTCGTAAATATGGTCGCGTCACTTGAACGCCTGAGCAAGGCCGGCTTATGGATAATCGGCGCCTCTGGTGAGAGCAGCGAAACGATATACCGTTTCGACTGGACCAGGGATACTGTTCTAGTAATTGGAAGCGAGAACCGGGGCCTGAGTCGATCCGTAAGAAAGCTCTGCCACCAATTGGTCTCCATTCCAGGGACAGGAAGGATTGAATCGCTTAATGTATCAGTCGCATGTGGGATAATACTCGCTGAAATTTCGCGTCAGAGGAAATCTTTATAAATAAAATTTTGGAGAATAATAAATATGACCACTGAAAACCGTGTGTATGTTAATGTAAAAACAGAACACATCATTGCATCAGGACTATCAGATCGAGGACTTGTTAGAGAAGAAAACGAAGACTCCATCTTTCTTGATGAGTCCGGACAGGTTCTTTTACTTGCTGATGGTATGGGTGGTCATGAGCGTGGAGCAGAGGCCAGCCAGACTGCAGTAAAGGTATTTAAGGAGCATTTAACCCCTGAGAAAATCAAAGAGGAGCTTAGGGATATTACCGCTGCGGCGGGCGTGTCGCCTGAAATCGCATGTCTCTATACCATAATATTCAGGGCTGTCGGTAAGACCGCCGAATATCTGGCAAAGCGTAATGATGAACTGATGCTTAAACGATACATGGGAACGACCATAGTAGGCCTATTTTTAGCCAAGGATGGCAATGTGCTGTGGTTTCATATCGGCGACAGCAGACTTTATTTATGGAGGGATTCGGCTTTAAAACGCCTTACGGCCGATCACTCTCTTTATAGTGAATGGGTCAAAGCGGGCAGGATCGGCCCTGAACCCAATAAAAATATCATAACACGCGTAATGGGCATCGACCGCTTCGTAGACGCTGACATAGATTGGGATAAAAGAGTGACGAATGATCTATTTCTTTTATGCAGCGATGGCCTAACTGATATGATCACCGACGCGCAGATAGAAGAGGTATTGAATAGTGAAGTCGATGTGGATATTATCGCGAACAGGCTTCTGGATAAAGCGCTGGAGGCCGGAGGAAAAGATAACACCAGCGTGATAGTCTGCAGGGTTGTCTAAAAAAACCTAATTCGCCAGACGCCGAACGAGCATCATGGCAAAATTTTTATAAAAGAGATATTTGACCGTCTCAGACGCCGTATCAAGCGAAAAAGCACTTAATTTTAACAATATGCAGTCCGTGTCAGCAATAACATTGGCACTCCTTGTCTGCCCTGCTATCAGGGCCATTTCCCCGAAGCAGCTCCCTGTGCCAATGACTGCAATATCCTTTTCACCCTTCCTGACTTTAACCCTGCCACTCATAACTATATAAAAAGTATCATTTATTTCTCCTTCTGAAAGGATGTGTCTTCCTTTCAGAACTTTTACAATATTACTTACAGATACAACCTCTTTAACCTGATCTTCATCGAAATTATTGAAAAAGGCGAGATGATTAACGTAATCGACTATATGTCTTATTTTACTTTCATTGACCTTATCTGTTAATCCCCTGAGAGCCACTCTCAGATCAAACGCCAGCTCCATGCAACTCCGGTATCTTTCTTTCGGATCTTTGGCAAGTGCCTTTTTGAGGATTTCTTCCAAGATAGGAGGAATATCATTTCTGACAATAGACATGGGCTCCGGTTCATCGTTTGTAATCTTGTACATAATGGAGAAATTATTGTCCCCCTGGAATGCCTGTCTCCCTACAAGAAGCTCATATAACACGCAACCCACCGAAAAAATATCACTCTCACATCCAACCGGATCACCCTTGAGCTGTTCCGGTGACATGTAGCTTGGCGTTCCAATAATACCTGTCTCTGCGGTTTTTTCGGTCATTTGTGCAACGCCGAAATCAGCGATTTTTGTGTAACCCGATTTTGTCAACATGATGTTCGCAGGTTTTATATCCCTGTGAATGACTCCTTTTTTATGAGAATAATCAAGGGCACTGCATACATCCAAAAGGATTTCAACAACCTTGTTTTTCGCTAGAAGGTCCGGTTCCTGGCAATATTTTTCAAGTGTGGAGCCTTCTATATATTCCATTGTAAGATAACAAAAATCATCCTGAACCCCTACATCATGGATATCCACAATATTGGGATGATGGAACCTCCCCGCTGACTGGGCCTCTACCAGGAATCTCTCCCTCGATTTATCCGTATCGGTTTGAGATATCTTGATAGCCACAAGCCTCTTTATATAAGGATCTCTTCCGAGATATACCACTCCGGCTCCTCCACGACCCAATTTTTTCAAGAGTTCGTATCGGCCTACCTTTTTTATGGTTCCAAGGCTTGTCATGAAATCGGAGTCAAAGCTGTTTTCGATCATTCGACCTCTCTCACTGTTATCGGAAAATTCATGAAAAGATATTTGATTGGATAGTTCCCTGGATTGTATTTTCTTGAGGAAAAATATACATATTTTCAGTCTGTTCTATTTAAAAAGTTCCCGAGCTATTCTGTCTTTTATTACATTTGAAGCATTCTCGTCACCGAAAATACCCACTCGTATGCTCGCATCAGTCTCCTGTGTTGACTTATATTTCAAGGAAATAGTAACCGGTTTATTGTCCGCCCTTGTTGCCTCTATCTTTCCGGACATCGTATCCCTGACTTTAGTATGAATTACAAAATTCATGGATTCAAATACTTTGACTGAAGCATCCCATGTATCCGCGTATGGAGCCTGATATAACACATTCAATGCGCCTTTATAATACTTATATCCACCCACACCGGCAGCCGTACCGGCGACAAAGAAACCAACCGGTGCGCAACTTACAAGAAATAGGCATAATAATGCTGATAAAAGACATCTCATTTTATTCATATCCTGCTCTCCTTTAACAGATTTATTGAACCTTTTTAATGTTTAAATACTTCTTATTATCGGGCCTGTCAATAGAGTTATGGTGCCGGATTTTGGCATAACCCTGGCCACCAGCGAGGTGCCAGACGCAGGCGCCAAGAAGCGACGACTGAGACGTATAAGTAATAGGCCGCAAGCTTGTCGAGAGCCTCCAGGTCGAACGAGAGGAGCGATCGAAGGCAACGCAGCCCTTCTACTTCGCTCAGGGCCATGAGCCTGTCGAATGGCAGATGGCGCCCCGATGGTGGATAAGGGGGTACCTTCAGTCATCAACAAGACACGATTTATGGTAAAGTCACACACCTTTGTGACAACTGAATTGACTTGATGCGGCATATCTGATAATCAGAAGCATCACTAATGACGGAGGCGTATTAATATATGGATTACAAATCTACTCTTAATCTTCCCCACACAAAATTTCCCATGAAGGCAGACCTAGTTAAAAATGAGCCCGCAATGATCGAAAAATGGGAAATGACAAAAGTTTATCACAGGATCAGGGAACAATCAAAGGGAAGAAAACCTTATATGCTTCATGACGGGCCCCCATACGCCAACGGCAATATTCACATGGGAACGGCCTTCAACAAGATACTCAAGGATATTATAATTAAGTCCAAACAAATGTCCGGATTTAACGCTCCGTATGTGCCAGGATGGGATTGCCATGGGCTGCCGATAGAGCATAAAGTTGATATTGAACTCGGTGAAAAGAAAAAAGTAATGTCCCAGGTGGAGATCAGGCGTTACTGCAGAGAATATGCAAAAAGATACATAGATATTCAAAGAAGCGAATTCAAACGACTGGGCGTCCTGGGAGAATGGGAAAATTCGTATCTTACCATGAATTTCTCATATGAAGCTGCTATCGTTCGGGAATTCGGAAAATTCGCGCTTAACGGGAGCTTAATCAAAAGTAAAAAGCCTGTGTACTGGTGCATTTCGTGCAAGACCGCACTTGCCGAAGCCGAGGTTGAATATGCCAAACATGAATCACCATCAATCTTTGTTAAATTTCCTTTGATTACAGATCTTTCTGATGATTACGCTTCATTAAAGGGGAAAAATGTCGCGATCCTGATCTGGACTACAACGCCCTGGACAATACCTGCCAATCTGGCAATAGCGTTGCATCCTGATCTAGACTATGTTGCCGTGGATACTGGAAATGACAATGTGTTGATCCTGGCGGAGGGCCTGGCGTCTATTTGCATGGATACGTTCGGCATAGAATCCTACAGCTTTCTGGAAAAAATTGATCCTAAAAAAATGGAGGGATACAAAGCGAAACATCCCCTGTACAGCCGGGAGTCAATTATTGTCCTCGCGCCATACGTGACCCTGGAAGCAGGAACGGGTTGTGTCCATACCGCTCCCGGTCATGGTCGTGAAGACTATGACACCGGCCAGAAATACGGGCTGGACACATACTCCCCTGTTGATGACTCGGGATATTTCACTGATGACGTCGACTTTTTTGCGGGCATAAATGTTTTTAAAGCTAATGAATTAGTTAACAAAAAATTGCACGAGACAGGAGCTCTTATTAAGGAAGAATGGATAAGCCATGATTACCCACACTGCTGGCGATGCAAGAATCCTGTGATATTCCGCTCCACCGAACAATGGTTCATCAGTATGGAGAAAAATAACCTCAGGGGAAAATCACTTGAGGCCATAAAAAATGTTAACTGGCTGCCATCATGGGGAAAGGAGCGAATTTCCCTTATGATTGCAAACCGCCCCGACTGGTGCATATCGCGCCAAAGGGCGTGGGGAGTGCCGATAACCGTCCTATTCTGCAAAAACTGCGGCGAACAGATTATTTCAAAAGAGATTATCGATCATGTCTGCAATCTGGTTGAAAAATTCGGCGCTGATGTCTGGTTCGCAGAGAGTGAAGAAAACCTAGTACCCCAGTGGACAAAATGTCCCAAGTGTAAGGGCCGAGAATTCAAGAAAGAAACAGACATTTTAGATGTATGGTTTGACTCCGGCGTCAGCTATGCTGCGGTGATGGAAAAAAGGGATTACCTTGAGAGCCCCAGCGATCTCTATCTGGAAGGCAGCGATCAGCATCGTGGATGGTTCCACAGTTCACTTTTATGTTCAGTAGGGACACGAGGCACGGCCCCTTATAAAAACGTTCTAACTCACGGCTTTGTCGTGGATGGTACAGGAAAGGCTATGCACAAGTCAGCAGGAAATGTCATAGCGCCAGAAGAACTTATTAAAAATTACGGCGCCGAGATTATCAGGTTATGGGTTGCTGGGGAAGATTACAGGGATAATATCAGACTTTCAAAAGAAATATTGCAGCGTCTTACTGAGGCTTACAGGCGCATCCGCAACACATGCCGCTACCTTCTTGGAAATCTTGATGACTTTGACCCTGAAAAGAATCGGGTTTCCTATGAACAGATGCAGGAGCTGGACAAATGGGCTTTACATCGACTGCAAGAGGTAAATGAATTTATCCTTCGCTCTTATGAAGAATTCGAGTTCCACCCCGTCTATCATACCCTGCATAACTTTTGTGTCATTGATCTTTCATCCTTTTATTTAGATATTATCAAGGATAGGCTGTATGTTTCTCCTCCGAATTCGATTGCGAGAAGATCCGCCCAGACAGCCATGTACGAAATTCTCCAGGTGCTCATCAGGCTAATGGCCCCGATTCTCTCGTTTACCGCAGATGAGGTATGGCAATACATGAAGAAAAATGACGAAGGGCCCTCATGTGTGCACACTGAAACATTCATACCCATAAAAGAAGAATATAAAAATCATGAAATGTCAGAACGCTGGGAAGATATTATTAAAGTCAGAAAAGTAGTAACAAAAGCCCTCGAGGTGGCGAGAAAAGAAAAGATTGTCGGCCATTCCCTTGACGCTTCCGTGCAACTTGGCCTCTCAAAGGACCTGAATGATATATTATTACCATACAAGGAGGACCTGAGATCAATTTTTATTGTCTCTTCAGTATCTTTTTTTCCATTTGATGAGCTTGAAAATGTGGCTGAAAGCGAGGAGGTTCATGGTTTAAAAGTCCTTGTAGAAAGTTCCGGGGACAAAAAATGCGAGCGTTGCTGGGTACACGACCAATCTGTCGGGGAATACGAAGATCACCCGACAATCTGTAAAAGGTGTCGTGATGCACTCGCCGAAATGGAGAGATGTTTAAGGTGAAAAAATCTTCTCCATTTTTTATTCTTATCAGTATAACCATCCTCGCACTGGATCAGATATCAAAATGTATTATTATACACACTGTTCCGCAATATGGATTTCTTCAGGTAATAAACGGTTTCTTTAATATCGTGCATGTGCGCAACAGGGGAATGGTTTTTGGTATTATGAACAGTCCGGAAGTAAGTTTTGGATTTTATGTGCTGGTTATTGCCACGTTAATCACTGTTATCCTTCTTCTGTACTGGTTCACAAAACTCAAAGAAGATGAATGGCATCTGAGACTCGGTCTTTCACTTATTCTGGGAGGTGCTTTCGGAAACCTTATCGACAGGCTGAGATTAAGAGAAGTCATTGATTTTCTGGATTTTTTTATTGGTCCCTATCACTGGCCTGCTTTTAACATCGCAGACACCGCGCTCACTGTTGGGACATTCTGGATGGCCGTAAGCTTGCTATTTTTTAAAAAACAGGTTTGATAATTATTATATGTATCCAAATCTCTTTTCCATTGGTCCGCTGACCATACATACATACGGTGTTTTCGTGGCCATGGGATTTCTTTCAGGCATCCTGATATCAATTAAAATGGGAAAAGCCATGGGGATAACCTCTCAACAGGTCATGGACATGGGATTTGTTATCATCTTAAGCGGACTAATCGGATCACATCTCGCCTATGTTTTTATGAACCTATCTTACTACAGGGGTAATCCTTTTGATATTTTGAAAATCTGGGATGGAGGGCTAGTATTCTCCGGCGGACTGATCGCCGTGGCCGCCACAATGTTTATCTATGCCAAGAAAAAAAAGCTCTCCGTGTGGCGTATCGGGGATCTATGGTCACCGGCGGCAGCGCTGGGCCAGGCAATCGGGCGCGTAGGGTGTTTCATGGCGGGATGCTGCTTCGGCAGGCCAACGCACCTTATCTGGGGAGTAACCTTCAGAAATCCTGAGTCACTCGCACCGCTGAATATCCCCTTGCATCCCACCCAGCTATATTCCGCGTTGAGCGGGTTTATTATATTTATAATACTGTCACTCCTTTCAGCAAAAAAGAAATTCGAAGGTCAGATTTTCATATGGTTTCTCATCCTGCACAGCACTGCCCGCTTATTATTAGAAAGATTCAGAGGTGATAATAGGGGACCAATACCTGGAAGCGAATGGACTGTAACTCAGCTTATATCGATATCGATTCTCATTATCTCGGTACTTCTTCTTTTTATTGTTAAATCACGCCATGAAAAAAGGTTGTAATCCGTAAAAACGGACACAACCTTTTGGTAAATGCTTCTCAAAGCGGTTCGAAACGCAAGGCGAAACGGTTCTAAAATTACATCATTCCACCCATACCGCCCATTCCACCCATACCGCCTCCAGGAGGCATTGGCATATCTTCCTTTTCCTTTGGTTTTTCAGCAATCATTGCCTCCGTTGTCAACAACAGCGAAGATACCGATGCTGCGTTCTGAAGCGCGAACCTCGCAACCTTGGTAGGATCAATGATCCCGGCTTTCATCAGGTCTTCAAATTCACCTGTGTCGGCATTAAGTCCAAAAGCGCCTTTCTTCTCCTTGACTCTTTCCACTACGACAGAGCCCTCATGGCCGGCATTATTTGCAATCTGGCGAATAGGTTCTTCCAGGGCCCTCATTACCAGCTTGACACCACTCTGCTCTTCTCCTTCCAGTTTGAGATCTCCAACAGCCTTGATACATCGTAAAAACGCAACTCCGCCTCCCGGCACAATCCCTTCTTCCACGGCCGCTCGTGTCGCGTTCAGAGCATCCTCAACTCTGGCCTTTTTCTCCTTCATCTCGGTTTCGGTTGCCGCACCAACATTAATCACAGCCACGCCGCCGATGAGTTTTGCCAATCTTTCCTGAAGCTTTTCCCTGTCATAATCAGATGTAGTCTCTTCAATCTGTGCCCTTAACTGTTTAACTCTTCCTTCAAGATCCTTTCGGCTTCCACCACCATCCACTATTGTGGTATTATCTTTATCAATATTTATCGTCTTAGCGGTGCCGAGATCGTTCAGCGTAATATTCTCAAGTTTGAGCCCAATATCTTCGGATATTACATTTCCACCGGTGAGAATGGCAATATCCTCAAGCATGGCCTTTCTTCTATCACCAAAACCAGGCGCTTTTACGGCCGCTGCTTGAAGTGTTCCTCTTAACTTATTCACAACAAGGGTAGCCAGTGCCTCTCCTTCAATATCCTCCGCGATGATAAGAAGCGGTTTGCCCATCTTCGCAATCTGCTCCAGAATAGGAACCAGATCTTTCATATTGCTAATCTTTTTTTCGTGAAGCAGGATATAGGGCTCATTCAGGCTGACTTCCATTTTTTCCGGATCAGTGACAAAATATGGCGATAAGTAACCCCTGTCAAACTGCATCCCTTCAACTATCTCAAGAGTCGTTTCCATGCTCTTTGCTTCTTCTACTGTAATAACTCCCTCTTTGCCCACTTTATTCATAGCTTCTGCAATAATATTTCCGATTGTAGGATCATTATTCGCAGAAATTGTACCTACTTGAGAGATCTCTTCCTGGTCCTTTGTAGATTTTGAAAGTTTCTTCAGCTCCTCAACTGCGACAGCAACCGCCTTTTCAATCCCTCTCTTGATTGCCATGGGATTTACGCCGGCGGCAACAAGCTTTGACCCCTCCCTATATATAGACTGGGCAAGCACAGTGGCTGTAGTGGTTCCGTCACCTGCGACATCAGATGTCTTGGAAGCCACTTCTTTGACCATCTGGGCTCCCATATTTTCAAATTTGTCCTCCAGCTCGATCTCTTTGGCGACCGTCACGCCGTCTTTAGTAATATTCGGCGAACCAAAAGACTTTTCCAGGACTACGTTCCTTCCTTTGGGGCCCAATGTAACCTTGACAGCGTTGGCCAGTGTATCAACGCCCCTGAGGATGGCCTCTCTGGCCTTCCCGCTGTATTTAATCTCTTTTGCCATTTTGATATCCTCCTTAATATATTTAACTTATTCTACTATAGCGATAATGTCATCTTCACGCATAATCAGGTGTTCCTCGCCGTCAATCTTTATATCCGTGCCGGCATACTTCCCGAATAAAACCTTGTCGCCCTTCTTCACTTCTAATGGCTGAAGTTTTCCGTTATCCAAAAGTTTTCCGTTACCCACAGCAATTACTTTCCCTTCCATAGGCTTCTCTTTTGCCGTATCAGGGATAATGATCCCGCCCTTTGTAGTCTCTTCTTCTTCTATCCTTTTAATAATAACTCGATCATGCAACGGTCTGATTTTCATTTTCTAATTCCCTCCATCTAATTATTAAAATAAAATTCACATTCAGAATTTAAATAAAATTCTCTACTTTTCATTACCCAAGCCATAAAATTCTAAAAGGCTCTTTATCATTGATCTTCAGGAGTGATTTACTCCAAGGATGTGAGCGAATAACAAATCAATCGACGAATACTAGGGAAAAATTACCAGTTTCAGCGCTTCATTAAGTACGAAAACAGCAAAAACATAATTCTTTCTTTTGGAATGTCAAGGGTTGAATGGAAAAAATGTTTGAAAATCAGGAAAAACGTTGGACATACCATTTCAAGGTCAGTCTAAGACCATTTTCCAATCCTGTTTCAGGTATCCAGCCAAGCATCCTACGCGCTTTTTCAACAACAAGACAGCTTCGAGGAATATCCCCCGACCTTGCTTTTTGTCGATTCGGATCGGCCAGTTTTTCTGATATATCTGGCTTTATGTCCTTAACACAATTATAAATCATCTTATACAGATCGAGAGTTTTTGTCTCACGACCGGTTCCGATGTTAAAAAAATCACCATTTCCCTTTGAAAGCGCTAGCAGATTCGCCCTGACAGCATCTCGAACATAACAATAATCCCGGATCATACCGTCAGCGTCATCAGAAAAATGATACAAGGTTGATATCTCATTGTTCACCAAATTGGTCATAAAAATTGAAACAACGCCAGCCTCACCAATAGGCATTTGGCGTGGACCGTATATGTTCGCGTACCGCAGTATCGTATACTCAAGTCCATATTGATGCCTGTAATAATCCAGGTAATATTCGGAAGCAAACTTGGATAATGCATAAGGAGAGAGTGGCCTTGGGGGGTAATCTTCTGATGTAGGATACTGAGAAGCCTCGCCATAAATGGCACCCCCTGAGGAGATAAATATACACTTCCTGACCCCGTTTTTTACAGAATTCTCGAGGAGATTAAGAAATCCCTTTATATTGATATCAGCATCGTTTAGGGGATCAGTGACCGAATCGGGGACACTGATTTGCGCTGCATGATGATTGAGCACTTCTACATGTTCCTTTTTGATAATTCTGCCTATTTCAGGAGACCGGATATCAACATGATAGAATATTGCTTCTGAATTTAAATTCTCCCTCTTTCCTGTGGAAAGGTTATCCACAACGACTACCTGGTGACCTTCTTTGATATAAAAGTCCACAACATGTGAACCGATAAAACCTGCCCCTCCCGTTACCATTATTTTCATGCAAAATATCCTTTTAAAATTGATTTTTTTTTAATATATAATCTAGAATTTGTATTTATCAAGTTTTATTATTTTGGGATCCTCTTCCAAATTACTCCATTCACGGAGATTCCCTCATGGAAATAAAATTCGGAAGCATCCTGGATCATATCGGTGCGACACCACTGGTCCGGATCAGACGCATTAATCCTTTTAATAATGTTGAGATTCTCGCAAAGCTCGAATCATTTAATCCGGGCGGATCAATAAAGGATAGACCAGCATTGAGAATGATTGAGGATGCTGAGAAAACCGGTGAACTTACAAAGGACAAAATAATCCTCGAGGCGACAAGTGGTAACACCGGAATAGGGCTGTCATTGGTCGCTTCAGTCAAAGGATATCGCATTCATCTGATCATGTCAGAGGCCGTAAGTGATGAAAGAAAGAATACATTAAGGGCTATGGGAGCCAAGCTTAGGTTCACACCTGCGCATATGGGTACTGATGGCGCTATTGAGGCAGCATATAATTTAATCAGGGAGGAACCTGATAAGTATTGGCTCGCGGATCAATATAATAACGAATCTAACTGGAAAAGCCACTACAATGGGACATCAACTGAGATATGGGAGCAGACAGGAGGAAATCTCGATTTTATAGTCGCGACGATGGGCACAACCGGCACATTAATGGGCATTTCAAGGCGATTCAAAGAGCTTAAACCGGATGTGCGTATCATCGGCATAGAACCATATCTCGGGCATAAAATCCAGGGACTTAAAAATATGAATGAATCTTACCGTCCTGGGATATTTGATAAAAAACTCACCGACCGAATTATTAAGATAGATGATGAAGAGGCGTACCATACCGCCAGAATCCTCGCAAAAAAAGAGGGCCTCTTCGTAGGCATGAGTTCCGGAGCAGCCATGGCCGGCGCTCTAAAGCTTGCTGGGGAGATTGATAAGGGTACCGTCGTGGTTATATTGCCCGACGGTGGCGACAGATATCTCAGCACACCTCTTTTTGTGGATAAAAAGAAATCAGGGTTGATGCTTTACAATACATTGACTCGCAGAAAGGAGGAGTTTTCACCTGTTGAGGAAAATCGGGTAAAAATCTATTCCTGCGGACCTACCCTTTCGCGGCTAATTCCTGTTGAGCAGTGCAGACGGCTAGTATTCTCGGATCTTGTAAAACGCTATTTTGGATATAGGGGTTATAAAGTAACTCATGTTATGAATGTTACGGATCTGGATGACCGAACCATCAAAGGCGCTGAAGAGGCTGGAAATTCATTAAAAGCATTCACGGAAGGATACTATCAGGAGTTCATGAGGGACCTTGCCACCCTGAACATTGAAAAAGCTGATGCGTATCCAAAGGCAAGTGAGCATGTGCAGGATATGATCACGCTCACTCAAAAATTGCTTGAAAAAGGATATGCATATGAAAAATTGCGTTCAATCTACTTTGATATATCCCGCTTTAAAGATTACGGGAAGCTCTCCAATGTTGACCTCGAAAAGATTAAGGTCGGTAAGACCGTGGACCTTGATCAGTACGAGAAAGAGAATCCAAGAGATTTCACGCTTTTGAAAAGATCCACTCTTAGTGAGCTAAAAAAAGGTATATTTTTTAAAACCGCATGGGGTAACATCAGGCCAAGCTGGCATCTTGAGTGCTCCGCAATGTCTTCAAAATACCTCGGTAAAACCTACGATATCCATATAAGCGGGATCGATCTTGTCTTTCCGCACCATGAAAACATAATCGCAATTAATCAGGCGGTATCAGGGAGGATTCCTGCGAATTACTGGCTGCATAATGAACTCGTTAAGATAAAAAGGGGGAAATCAGCTGAAATATTTCCCAAAGAAATCACAATAAGGCATATCCTCGAAAAAGGGTATACGGGCAAGGAAATACGGTACTGGCTCATAAGCAGGCATTATCGAAAACCAATATCATTCTCGTGGGTAAAACTGGATACAGCAAAAAAAACGGTTTCAAATCTGGACAAATTTATCGTTAAACTTCAGCACTGTTCATACGGACAATCTCGCCCCGAAACCGACCAGCTGATTTATGATCTCAAATATAAATTCACCGAATCAATGGATGATGACTTTAATATTGCACCGGCATTGGCAGCCCTTTTCCAGTTCACAAGAGAAGTTAACAGGATAATGGACAAAAAGGGACTTTCAGAAGACGATAAAGCCAAGTTTCTTGAAAGTCTTGAAGTAATTGACTCAGTGCTGGGGATAATGGATCTGACCCCTCTTAAGTCTGATAAAAGTGTTGAATCTATAGTAGAAGAAAGGGAAAAGGCAAGGAAAACCGGAGACTGGGCAACAGCGGATAGACTGAGAAATGAGTTAAAGAAAAAAGGTGTTGAACTCAGCGACACGAAAGACGGCACAATATGGAGTCTGAAAAATAAGGGATAGAAAAATCGGTCCCTTTCATTTCATGCCACGATAAAAGTGTTCGATTACATATCTTTTAAAACCTGGTTTGCCGCAGTCAGCATGGGATCCCATGTCGGGCCGAATGGTGGTGCGTAAGCCAAATCCGACTGACTGAATTCTTCGACAGTCATTCCGGCATGAAGCGCAACAGCAACGGCATTTATCCTGTGCGCGGCCCCTTCCCTTCCAACCAGCTGGGCACCTAGAAGTTTCCCTGTTTTTTTATCTCCGACCATATACACCCAGAGATCGGTTGAACCCGGATGGGCATGAGCCCTTGATCTCGCCTTGATCACGGCTTCTGCAGGAGAAAAACCTGACCGTTCAGCCTCAGCAGCGTTCAAACCAGTTCTAGCTGCCTGAGTTTCAAAAACCTTAAATACAGACGTACCCGCTACACCAATGAGTTCTGTCCGCTTTCCTGTAACGTTGTCGGCAACCGCCCAACCGGCCCGGTTTGCCCTTAATGCCAGAGGTATCCAGACTTTTTCCCCTGTGACAACATGATAGGCATCAGAACAGTCGCCGGCCGAAAAAATATATCTGTCCGATGTACGTAAAGTCCTGTCCACTCCAATAGAACCAGCAGGTCCCAGCCGCAACCCCGCATCAAGAGCTAACATACTATTTGGTTTTACGCCAACGGCAACAATAATCATTTGACCTTTAAGGATCTTATTATCACATCTGACGTTCAGCAAACCATTATCTTCTTCGATAGCGGCAACACCTTGTCCAAGATTCACGTCCACGCCATTTTCCTCTAATTCCTTTTTAATCACATCAGAAAGCTCTTTTCTCATCCACGGTAAAAATACAGGCCTGGGCTTAACGATCGCCACCTCAATACCTCTTGTACGCAGTGCTTCTGCCATTTCCAGTGCAATATAACCCATGCCGATTATTATAGCATTCTCCACACCCTTTTCTCTGATAAACTCTTTAATCTTTCTTCCGTGTTCAAGGCTTTTAAGACACATTACTCCCGGGAGGTCAATACCAGGCAAATCAGGTATTAATGGAGAGGCCCCCGTAGCAATAAGGAGAAAATCATAATCCATTTCAAATCTTTTATTATCAGCTGATTCGCCAGTCACAATTTTTTTCTTTGGGTCTATAGATTTCACATAATGACCTAACCGCAGATCAATATTCTGCTTCTCCCGAAAAATTCGCGCATGCCTAACTACCAGATCGTCCAGTTTTCTTAAAGGATCGGCAATATTATAGGGCATCCCACAGGCACTGTATGACACGTCTTGTGACTGCTCAAAGACGGTCACATCGAGATCCGGCCTGTTCCTCTTCGCTCTGCTTGCGGCGCTCATTCCAGCCGCGTCGCCACCAATGATAACAAATCTCATTATCAAAACTCCATTTACATTATATTACCGGCAGCCTGCCCGGCAAAGTCCGACAAACTGCTATGACGTACCAAAAAAATGCCCGTATGCATGTTTCGCAATCCACTGAAGTGAAAAGATCATGGACTGTGAATAATGATATACTTGGTAATTACACGTAGAGAGGCAGCGAGTGCTCGTTTTTTTCTTCATTCCAGCCAGCTTTTCGCTGTCGAATTTCGGACCATCATATATATTTCCCCAGTCATCCTCCGCCCCGTATAATTCAAAACAGGGCGCGAAGCTGCCATCCAACCTTATTACCATACTCAGCTCACCCGCCCTGCATGGCCAAGGTTGAAGTTGATTTCGGATAAACTTTTTCATTGCCTTAAGGTGTTCCAGTGAATTCACCATGGTATATCCTGCAAGGTTCTTTTCAATGATCCAGTCCAGGAGTTCATCCACAGCTCTAAAATCACTTTCCATAAAACGGGAAGGTTCATCTCCAAGATCATAACCCTCATAATCGATCAGGGGTGTTTCACAGATATGGTAGTCCGTAGCGATACCGTAATCGTGGGCTATATTTGTAAGCTCCATCGCATCTTCAACATTCTTTCTGGTAATATTGATATTTAAGAACGTGATGTAACCATAATATTTTTCCTTCTCCACCAGATATTCGAATTGCGGTTTTATCCGTTTAAAATATTTCGGCATCCCATTGTAACCATTTACCGAATCAACGGCAAGATTGATAGTTGATATACCGGCTTCGCCGATCTCGTCTATGAAACGCCTGTCCATGAGTATTCCGTTAGTTGGAAGATATACAAAAAATCCTCTCTCCGAGGCGTAGCGCGTTAAGTCAATGATAAAGTCCTTGCGCACCAAAGGCTCACCTCCCATGTAGGCCAATACCCTGCAGCCAACGGACTGGAGCCAGTCAACAGCATCCTTCGCCATATTCATGGGCATCCCGGGTATTTTCTTCCCTTTGCTGAAGCAATAGTCGCAATTAAGATTGCAATTTAGATCGGTATAAAGATAAGAAAGGATTGGTCTGAATTCATTCGCTTTTAAACGAGATTTCAGATAAGGAACTAGCCAGCTTCTATAGGCCCTTACAAAATTCTTCTGATGGTACTTTGTTCTATGGTCTTTTGTATTAAATCCTTTTAAAAAAGGAATCCATTTTGATTGCCCATTTTGAGTCCTTAATCCAGGTACACTTTTCATTTTGCATAACCTCCTCTTTGTTATTTCCTTAGATTAAGAATTATTATCGTTGGACATTCATTCCATAAAAGGGATTCATCCTTTTATATGTCTGCATTTTATTATTTCACAAGAACTGCTCCATTGTCATGGAAATCTTACGGACGGAATCCGACAGACGGCAATACATAATATTCTACATATCCCCGTGTGTACAAGGCATTGGTTGGATTAGCTCTCAGGAACCCCTAAGATTAAGGCTGAAAAAATACTCCTTTATGACCCGTCTTGCACAAAACCTGCCGGGGAAGATTCCATTTTGAATCTTCCCCGGCAGGTTTAAGTGTATTAGTCTCATGGGGTCCCGATGATGGTTTTCCCAGGTAATTATAAACCAGGGAATCAAGAGGTGTTAATTAACTTACCGCATCCTTTAAAGCCTTGCCGGGGATAAACTTGGGAACATTCTTTGCCTTAATTTTGATTGCTTCCCCGGTCTGTGGATTTCTTCCGGTTCGTGCTTTTCTTTTATCGACCTTAAAAGTGCCGAAACCCACTAGTGTGACTGAATTTTTTTTCTTTAATGCATTAGAAATGGTTAACAAAATACAGTCCACCGCGGCTTGAGCCTCTTTTTTGGTACTAACAACCTTTGCAACTTCGTTAATGAGATCTCCTTTATTCATTTCTCTACCCCCTGATAAATTGTTAATGTTTAACTAAAAAAGAAAAACACCTCTTCCCCATAATTTTTTTAACGCCATCGTTGTATTTCATTGGGATAATCGGGCTGTATCATATATCATTAGACATTTTCTGGTCAATAAAATTCACTCACTTATCACCATCTTTTTTAACACGAAAATAAGTTTATATATATCTGCATGAAATTCAGCGTTATGTCTAAAGACCGCGGCCCTGAGACCACATGGCGCTATTTTCATCCATTGTGGCGGCCCTAGGGCCATGAATGTTTAATAAATATTCATTTCGCAGATTAAGTTAGATTTTCAACCTTTTACCTTCTCCAGTAGATTTAAGCCGGGTATATTCACAGAAAAAGCTCCTGTTTCATGAATCCCCACATTAGTATAGTGATGCTTCCCAAGTGCAGCAGCAATCATCGGCGGGTTGGCATTTACTCGACTCACCCAACCAACGGCCATGAAGTTCGCCCGACCGGCTACCATTGTACCCACCAAAATCACAGGCATCGGATAAACAAAAGCATTCGTTGCTATCTGGATCTTTGACATATTTTCTCCTATCTATTGTTCTAAAACGATGATAAAGCATGGAAAGACAAAGATTAACACTTCAATCATCAAAAGCTTGTATCGTTCTGCCCGGTATCATTTTTCAGCTGACTCATCTCAATTTTATAGGAACCCATGATGCCGGTTGATTTCAAAATGAATTCAACACGCCTGCCATTGAGGAGGAACCCTTCAGAAAGACTTCTTAATTTGCCAAAATCGGCAGATTCAAGGAATGCCTTAAGTAATTCAAACTTTTGCTCCAATTGTCTTTCGACCTGCCCCTTTTTGAGGAGCAGACCCAAAACCCTCTCGTATTCCATTTTCGCAACCGTCTCAATGCAACTTCGCAAGTTAGGTTCAAGCCTGATTTCCATGTATTTGCCTGATATCAGTTTCGAGTGGGTTTAATGATCCCGAATGCTTTCTGATCTTTTTCTACAGACCGCCATGCCTAAAAACCCCATATATTATATGATATCACTTCCGATTCCGGTTTTCGCTGTCGTGGGCTAATCTCCAGCTTCATGTGCTTTTCGTTCAAATGCGCGGCATCACCGGGATAACCGATTCCCACAAGAGCAATAATGATGAACTCTTCTGGTATATTAAATTCCTGTTTCAATTTTATCGGGTCATATCCTGCAATTGCATGTGCGTAGAGCCCTTCCTTAAAGGATTGCAGCATAAGGTTCTCGACGGCAAGACCGCAATCGAAAAAGGCATAGTCACGCCGATCATTCAACTTGCAGCCGAAATCAAGCCTTGTCGCGGCCAGCACTATGGCAGGGGCTTTTTTCATCCAATAGTTTCCCTCTGATAGAGAATCCCGCATCTTTTTCAGCGCCTCTTCCGTGATTGCCACCAAAAATCTCCATGACTGGTTATTGAAACAGGATGGGGCATATGTGGCTGCAGTCATGATCCTGCGAAGCACCTCTTCCGGCACCTTCTTTTCACTGAAAGCGCGATACGCCCGCCTCTTCTCAATCTCCTTTAATAAATGCTCCATGTATTCGCCCTCCCCCCTTTATACAATATCAACAATAATTTCAATCATATATCACCGATTGACCGGATCACACAAGGCCATCCTGAAAACATTGAGACATGAACCTCCGGTAAGACATTTTAACGAGAAAGATGATGCGTCCACCAGCTTGTTTTGCCTTCAAGCTCATTTATTACCGCCTGATAAACAGCCTCGGGGCCGGCGGTGATTTGTCCTGCACCCTATCAATTTCGTACCTTGCCCATGCCTGACTGTCATAAAACCTTGTCCTGCCGACAGACCACACGCTGTGTTTCGCACTTTCGATTCCGAAGACAAACCACAAAGGTTCAGGCAACGGCAGTCGCCTCAATCTCGATCATGATGTCTGGATGAAAAAGACCTACGACAGCAAGCAGGGTCGACGCCGGCTTACAGCCTGCCGCCCTCAAGCGTTCGCCAAGAACAGGATCAGCTGCATGGAAAGCAACCATATCTGTCGTATAGTAATTCAACCGCACTACATTTGCCTATGTAAGCCCTGCCTGCTTCAAGACGCTTTCCAGGTTATCCAGTGCCTGATTCGCTTGCTTGACTATATCCCCGGCATACATCGGTCTTCCTTCAGCATCCACAGATGTCTGACCTGAGCAGTAGATAATGCGCTTTACCCCTCGAACTTCGATAGCCTGTGAGAAGCCTACTTGATCTTGCCACTGCCACGGGTTGATTGCTTTTTTGTCCAACATGATACCCCCCTTACGGAATCTGACCCGTATTTATTATGCGGAACTGCATGTCTTCACAAATCGGATGATAAGCAAAAAGGTTGCCTGAATCATGCTCTTCTATTTTTTCATTTGGATGTTCTTGAGATTGAATTACCGGGCATTTAGGATCGGCCGGATCTATTGTGATACCCCCGGTCGTGCAGACCGGGAGGGGTTGATTCGAGGTGCTTTTTCGCTATGCTTCACGTAATGGAATATAACCCGAAAAAATTGAAATGGCGGAGAGAGAGGGATTCGAACCCTCGGTAGAGCTTTAGACCCTACACTCGCTTAGCAGGCGAGCGCCTTCAGCCGACTCGGCCATCTCTCCATAAAATTTAATATAAAATCACGGAGTGATTTTATTGGCGGAGGGAGTAGGATTCGAACCCACGGAGCTTTCGCTCAACGGTTTTCAAGACCGCCGCCTTAAACCACTCGGCCA
>JAFGDF010000103.1 GCA_016932235.1 Deltaproteobacteria bacterium
TGAAATTTTTTTAACTTTTTAACTTTTTTTCTTGATCAAAAGGATGGATCCTCCGGATACTCGGACTTCTTATATCGAATATCCAGGGTTGGGTTGGGTATTGTAAAAATTGACCTGGAGATTTATTCTCGTATCAAAGGATTTGTAATTGCTGAGATAGGTACTTCATATCCCAGAAAATTCTTTTTATAATAAAAGTCTGAAGCGATAGCAGATATAGCAGATTTTGGCCGTGATCCGGAGTATGCAATATTTTGGTGTGTCGCTAATGATTACTTCTGATAAGATTGACAACTAATAGCTGGTCGAAAGTCATGAATAGGATAATAATGCTTGAATTTCAATGTCGGGGAAATTCGACACCAAAGGTCATTTCCGAAGCCCTATTTCGGTTGGAGCGGACCACTATATATTGGGGTTGGCTCAATATCAATTTCGTTCCAGATATATAGCAGATATTCAATATTTTCATGAGAAGCCACGACCCTCAAAAAATGCTTTTGAGAAGTAAAGATTTCGATTACCACCAAAAGCAACGTCTTTGGCGCAGTTTAGACTTATAGGTTTATTGCAGCTATTGGAAAAGTTGGGATAATGTCTAACGGATCCAGCCCGAATTTGACTGGAAATGAATGCGATATTCCTTAACCTATTTGACCCACCCCTCATCGACGATTTGGACTATGTCCTTAAGGTTCATTGTAAAAGCCACTTCTTTAGTATCTTCGTCGAATTCGGAGGCAAACTAAAGAGCATGCCATCAACCCCAATAGTGATAGGCCCCTCGTAGTACTTCCTGGAATCACCCAGAAAAGCAGATTGAAAAACGGCCGCCGGCGTCGACGGAATAATGTGGAACAATACCAGGTGCCTGACTTTTGCATCCCGGGCGATTCGCGCTGCCTCTTCCGTGAAGGTGTGGTAGGTCAATATGTCCGAGGAGACGTTCGCGACTACATCACGTCCACTGGCGACCCCTGCCTGATTCATGACCCGGAGCATTTCCGGCTGTAATGCTTCGTGCAACAGCAGATCAACCCCTTCGGCCCGGCGTCGAAGTGATTCACACGGTAAGGTATCACCGCTTATAACCACTGACCGGCCTTTATAGTCGAAACGGAATCCAACAGCCGGTTCCACCGGGCGGTGATCCACCGGAAAGGCCGTCAATTTCAAATCATTGGTTTGAAAAAACACTGTACCTTTATCTTCATTAAGCATCTCGATAGTTTCGGGTATGCCACCCGATCCTTCCAATGGCGCAACCGCATCGCCATGATGTGCAAACCGGTAACCTGCATCCAGGGAAAAGGCCTGATTGAATCCATGAACCACAGTATCAACACCCTCGGGGCCAATTATCTTCAGGGGTTTCGTCCTTACACCATAGGTCCAGGCCTTGAGCATCAGTTCACCCAGCCCGGCGATATGATCTGAGTGAAAATGGGTTAATAGAACAGCCTCGATGCCTCCCAGCGGTACCTGCATCAATTCCAGGTTCAGCGTGCTTCCCGGACCTGAATCGATAATAAACAGGTGTTTGCCGGCCAGCACAAAGGTACATACCCCTTTTCGTTTTGCATCCGGCATGGGTGAACCGGTGCCGGCCAGACCGACATGAAGGCCATCGGGCAATTCCCCGAACAGATTCTGATTCGATGTCTGGCGGGTGGTGACGATACCGTTCCATAACCATGTTCCGATCTGACGACGTGACATGAATGCACCTGCAACCATGATAATCACTATTCCAAGCACCACCAGGAACCGGGTGCTGTAAAGCACTTTCAATACCGGGGGACTGCTCTGTAAATCCGGTTTAAATAAATAGGAAATGAGCGACAGGGAAAGAACAGATAAAAACAACAACTCAGAAATGAGAGTGCCCTCCAACACCATGGGGAGGCCGTCAACCGCGAAGCTGGTCAACCTGCCCATAATCACCAAGGCCAGGAAAACGATGGGTACCAGCAGCAGCCAACGATGTGAAGACAACGTTCCCAACAGACAGAAGAAACTCATGCCCAGGAACAAGGCACTGAAATCACCCCTGAGGGAATTGATACCGACAGCACGGGCGGGTTCTGCAAAAAAAGCTACCGCAAAAACCTCAGGCATTATCAGAAAACCCAGGCCGAGAACAAGCAATATGAATCCGACCCCGCCCGACAGCACGCGCAGGACCGACTCAGTCACTTCAGTTTTGAATATGTTTTTCATCTTCGAGTCCCTCCTGCAACTTTCATCATCAGGTTGGCTACTTCAGCACCGGCATTCTGGTTTTGCCCGGAGACGATACGGCCGTCAACGGCCACGTGGTTGGCAAACATGTCACGAAACGCGGTGGCGCTTTCGAATTTTGCCCCGGCCGCCCTTAGTTCGCGTTCCGGATGCTGGGGTGTGATGGAAATACCGAGTTCTTCAACCTGCTTATCCGTGACAGCCGTGATGCGTCGCCCCCGGACCAGTGGTTGGCCATTCTCATCGCGGGCTTGCAGCAAACCGAGCAGACCATGACATACGCCGCCAATGACTTTGTCGGCCGCGTATGCTTCGGATATCTTTTTGCCCAGCACCTTAGAATAACCGAGATCGTAAGCTGCTCCCCACCCTCCGGCCAGATAAATGATGTCGTATTTGGTGAAGTCGATGTCGTCAATCCGCAATGATTTTTTGACCTTCTCCAGAAAAGCCGAGTCTGAAAGGTATCGGTCATCGTATTCACTTTTGATGAACCAAGTAAAAGAATTGGGATCAATCGGGATTTGACCGCCTTTGATACTGGCTACATCCACTGACATACGACCGTCCTGGAATTCATAGTAAGGGGCGGTCAGCTCAGAACCGAATACCCCGGTTTCATCCCCGTCATCCCCTAGCCTGTCATGGCTTGTGGAGATAATCAGTGCCTGTCCTTCGGGCAGCAGGTATCGTTGACCCTCATATTCCGGGTGCAGGCCCATGCCTTTCATGGCAACCGGCAATCCGAGCCTGACCAATCCCCCGATGAAGATAAGGGCAATTACTATAATTAGAATTCGTTTAGTTTTCATTCTCTCCTCCTTTTTAGAAAGATGAAAATACTATCCGGCAAAATGTTTTACCATATGGTAAAATACAGTCTGTGGAGACTAAAAGTCAAGACTAATTTACCAACCGGTAAAAAATATTGACTTTACCGGTAGCGACCACTAAAATCATAATCCATGAAAACAGTACCCAAAAAAAAGCCTTCGAAGCGTAAGGCAGCCAAAGAGCCCAGGAAAGAGAAAATTTTGAAAGCTGCAAAAAAGGTCTTTTCCCTTTATCCCTATACATCAGCCAGCATGCGTATGATCGCCAATGAGGCGCGGGTCGATCACCCCCTTATCATTTATTATTTTTCAACCAAGGCTGCCCTTTTTGATACGGTAATGAAAGCATGGATTGAGCAGTCTAGGCAGGAAGTACCAAACTGGTTTTCGGGTCTCAGTGAAATGGATCTTCCTGATGCGGTGTCTGCATATCTGGACCGGGCATTAAGCTTCCATTTTAAACATCCTGAAATATACAGGATCATCTTACTGAATATGACCCAGTCTGCTAAAAAAGAAGGAAGGGTCCCCTATGCTCAGATTATCGGGGATACCATTAATCTGTGGTCTGAACTATTCACCAGCCGTTCCCGTTTCAAAATCAAGCCTGAACAGGTTGGTTCTTTTATCAGATGCATCAGTTTGCTGATGTTGAACCTGATCGGAGCACAAGAATACCATGCCGAGATTCAGGGTATGGCCCCGAAAAGCGATGAATATTTAAGGTGGGTGAAAAAGCAGATCATGTTTATTGTCGTCCCTGTGCTAATCAGCTTTGAATCGGAAGAATAATATATGAAAAAAGACAGTTGTTCAGATTCGTTAGGTATGGATAGACGAAAGTTTCTCAAACTCATTGCCATAGCTTCAACGGGAGCTTTCTTTCCTTTGAGAGTCGTGCATGGGGCATTGGAAAATTTGACTGAAAACTTCCCCACTAAAGTCTGTCTGACAGGTGTAAAAAATGGTTCTGAAGATCGTGTGCTGATTGAGGCTGTAAAGAACTCCGCGAGGGCTGCAACTGACTTCTCCTGGCTCTCCAGAGGAGATTCCGTGTTTATCAAGCCGGCATTGAATTCCGGAAATCCCTATCCGGCCACTACAAATCCTGAGGGTATAAGGGCTATGGTGGAGCTCCTGAAGGAAAAAGGGGCGGGCAAGGTCATCGTTAGTGATATGTCGGGAGTTGAGCATGTTAAGCTCTCAAGGGAGAATTTGAAGGGTAGTTCCAGGGAACTCATGAATAAAAGTGGAATGGCAAAGGCGGCACTCGAGGCAGGTGCAGAGCTGTATTTCCCGGAAGAAGAAGGGTGGAA
>JAFGDF010000104.1 GCA_016932235.1 Deltaproteobacteria bacterium
ATCTGCATGAAATTCAGCGTTATGTCTAAAGATCGCGGTATGGGGAGCCCTTTTACGAGCGAACTCGTTCCTGGCAAGTTTGACGCAAACTGCCTTACGAGGCGTAGGCTCTCCGAGCCGGAGGCCTGGCATGCACCTTACGCTATTATCTTGCTACCCGGGTCTTCGCCGTTAAAAGGGCTCCCCAGGCCACGGCCCTGAGACCACATGGCGCTATTTTCATGCATTGTAAAGGCCCGGAGGGCCATGAGTGTTTTGTTGAAGAAATCAGTCAAAAATATATACCAGGCATATTTAGCCTGATGGCTAAAAATCACAGATATTATTGAACCTTGCATGGCCCAGGGGGCCCCTTTTCAGACCCTCCGGCCCGCAATCTTCCGGAGATCAAGGTTATTATGCAATTTCCTGACAGGACATCAGTGAGTTATTACGGAAATTTGATAATCCTGAAATGCGCGGTCAGTGTGTCGGGCTTGGCCCGGCACACTGCTAGTTAATGTTTGCATCACTCAAAAGGTTCGCCGAATTCAGCCGGTTAATACTATCGGTAAATATTTCACTCAAAAGGATATCCGCCTGTTTATGATCTAATACCTTCAGACGTTCACCCTGAGCGCTTATTGTCTGTTTTGCACGTTCTGTTTCATTAATTTCCATCCTTGCTTCATAGGAAATTTTCACAACCCATTTTCTTTCAACCAGGTCCAGAGAAAACTCTTTTAATACTATTATCATCCTGTTGCCCTTCATGCTATCTTCCTCTGTAACGGCCATACCCTGATTTTCCAGCCTCATTTTAATAGCCTTTAAAAAAAGATCTCTTATATTGAAGATACCGGCCCTGACATTACGATCCGTGTTATCGGATAAAAACATGGTAAAATTGTCAGGGAATCCCTTATATTCCCCTCTGGCGTTCTCACCTATAACATTTTTTGATGCCCTTGCATCATAAAAATCCAGAGAAAAACTCTTATTTGACAGATCATCGGTTATTGCCGGAACACGGTACGTAATCCTGATCTCCGGAACGGTGCTGCAAGAGAACAGTATAGATAATACAAGAACCGAAAATACCGAAGCAATTATTTTGGTTTTTTTATCCATTTTAATGCCCCTTTATTATCCTCTCCACAATTTCGACAAGATCCTTTTGATTATTCAATTCCGGATATTCCATGACTTTTTCCAGAAGTGCTCCCAGGACATTCCCCACAGCTGGTCCTTCACCGATATTAAGGATCTTCATAACTTTTTTCCCGTCAATGGCGAGCCCCCTCAATCCTTTTCCGATACTCTCACTATTCAATTCCTCTATCCTGCTTTTAAGCTCTCCTATCTTTTCTATTTTATCATCCATAATACCATGAGCTATCAAATCAGATCTACGGAGGTGCATAAGGTCATCTATATTTTCTATTCCCACTCTCCCGATAAGCCTCCTCACCGTTGAGTCCTTCCAACTGCTTTCATAACCTATCATATGATGAGATATAAGATGGCATACCTTTCTAATACTTTTTCTGCTGAATTTCAACCTTCTCATAATATCCCCCGCCATAAGCGCGCTGGCTTCCTCATGACCATGGAACTTGAACTCGCCTTTCACCTTTTCGCGAACAAACGGTTTAGCTATATCGTGAAACAAGGCGGCCAGCCTCAGGATCGGATCCGGTCTGACCGAGTCCACGCAGACCATTATATGCTTGAATATCGTATATTTATGGTATGAATTCTGTCTCTTCAAATAACTCTTTTCCAGTTCTGGCAAAAAATGTTTCAAAAGGTTTGCCTTCTTCATCATATAAAAACCACCGGAGGGCCTGGGGCTTATCAATATCTTCATCAGTTCATCCCGAATCTTCTCTCCAGCGACTGAATTCAATCCTTCAGACATCTCCAGGATTTTATCCATTGTCCTTTTTTCAATCTTAAATCCGAGCTCGACTGAAAAGCGTATCGCCCTTAAAAGTCTAACAGGATCTTCCATGAAACGTTCTTCGGGATTTCCGACGGCCCTCAATGTTCTTTCTCGGATATCCATCCTTCCATTATGAGGATCGAATATTTTCCCCCCAGAAACATCATAGCACATCGCGTTTATCGTAAAATCACGATGCCTAAGGTCCTCTTCCAGGGAAGGCGCGGAACTGCCATGGCGGCGGAATGTTGTAACTTCGTAATCATGGCCTGAATCAACAAGAATCACGGTTTCATATTTTAGACTATATCTTTTTGTGTCGGAAAATAGGCTGTTTATCTCATCAAAGGAAGCGGATGTTGTAACATCCCAGTCCGAGATCCTTCGACCGACATAGGCATCTCTCACAGCTCCTCCCACCAGATATGCCTCAAAACCGGCGGCATTCAACCTATTTATGGCATTCACGATAAACTGAGGCGGTATTACCCGCTTATGAAAATCCAAAATGTTATTTCTGTCTTGTTTCATTTATTTTTGCCTTCCCCGCACTCCCGCCAGGGCAGGGATTTGCCGGTTATTAACACGAAAATAAGTTTAAATATATATCTGCATGAAATTCAGCGTTATCTCTAAAGATCACGGTCATGGGGGGCCTTTTTTACGGTCGAACTCGTTCCTGGCTTGTTCATCGTATGAAGCCTTACGAGGCGGGCGGCAAACCATCTCAGTCGCTGCAACGAAGGATCAAGGTGGAACGATCTGAGAAGGTATCCGCCCGCCTGGCATGCACCTTACGCTATTAATTTGCTACCCGGGTCTTCGCCGTTCAAAAAGGCCCCC
>JAFGDF010000105.1 GCA_016932235.1 Deltaproteobacteria bacterium
CATAACCGCCCCATGGGGACAGATCCGTAAACAGGTCAGACACCGCCCGCATAGTTTTTCATTAATCACGGCCACGGCTTGGGAACCGGCCGGATGTCTGTCCCTGATCATGTCAAGATCAGCGATTATTTCATTAATCTCATTTAAAAGATCATTTTCATCAGTTTCATCATGGCAGGTGCCGAAAAAAAAGATGCCCTTGCGGGGGCTGGATACGAGGCGGTGCCTGGTATTGGCTGACTGCAGTAACCCTTCCCCATCCTGATCAATATTCAGGATATGTTTTAAAAAAGGATTATCAGGGGAGGGTAAAATCGCATCAGGGATCACCAGAAGATCCGACCGGACAGTTATGGGGATACTTCCTAAGGTTGCCTCTCTCAGTGTTATTTCCACTGATTTTCCGTCCAGGTTGAAGGCGGGTGGATATCCCTCGGACACGCGCAGAAATCTGACATTGTTTCCCCGTGCCAGATCATACATCTTCTGCCCCTCAAGACCGTTTACAAGCATCTTCTTCATGATAACGAAGACTTCCTTTCCCTGTTCGGCCAGTCTTGAGGCGGTTAAAAGGGAATTTCTCGTATTAATCTTCCACTCCTCACCTGAATAGTCCAGTAAAAAGGCTACTCGTTCAGGCAGATCTCCGGAAGACTCTTCCGTTCTTTGGAGAAATTCCGCAAGCCCGATCACATTTCCCTTCCCGTATTCCAGGCCCGGAACCGGGACCTGCCTCTGTTCTGAACCAGGAGCAACGATGATACTGTCGGCTTTAACAGATCTCTTTTCATCTCCCTGATACATTTTTATGGTAAATTTTCCCGTGTCCCTTGTCACGCCGGTCAGCCGGGCATTGGCAAGATATTCCGGGACTTCACCCGGCGCTGTGTCGTGGTATCCGTTGTCGACAAGCACTGTCCGGAACCCATGGGATACCAGTTCCCTGCCAATCCTTTGACCTTCAGGGCCGCCGCCGATCACGCATACGGAAAAAGCCGCGCCCTTATCCGGCAGCAGCCCCAAATCCCCGGCCACTCTGTGGGCAGCGATAATACCCTGCTGTTTGGCTCCCAATATATCCACCGGTCCCAGGGCCGTTCCTGCCGAATAGACCCCTTCCCCCAGAGATACTCCTTCCCCCCTGAAAAAGCCCCACTGGTCATTCTGTATATTAAACAATTTCGCAAGGGCCGTTGAATCATTTGAAGGGACCATCCCTACAGATAAAACCATCATGTCAAAGTGATAGGCAATCCTCTCTCCGTCTGTTTCTCTCTCCTGAAAAACAGTAAGGCTCCCGGGCTCTAAATCAGTCAGTATCTCTGCGGGTACTCCCTGTAGTATCCTCACCCGATCCTTGATCCGTCCGAATCCGGTCCTGAACTCCTTTCCTATTACCTGCAGGTCCATGTGAAATATTGAAATTTCAGCTCCAGGACACAGATCGAGGATCTTTTCGGCCTGCCTGAGCGCCACCTTACAGCAGACCTGAGAGCAATAATCCCTGCCCTGCTCCCGGTTACGGGAACCCACACACTGGATAAAGGCGATCCTGGGGACATCATTGCCATTTAAAAAATCCGGAAGTCTTTCCGTCCTGATGATCCTGTTCAAATCCCTGGTCGTTATAACCTTATCGTTCTTTGTATATTTCAGGGTGAGCATTGAAGAGGGATCAAATGGTTCAAACCCCGTGGCGAGAATAACCGCATCAACATTCAGGGAAACCGGACAGCGGCCTTTCAGTTCTACTTGAAAGCGTGTTCCGTCCCTCACTATTTTATTGATTTCAGTCTCAAGATATATCCTGGAATTCTCAAGACGCTCAACGTCGTTCACCAGTTCCCCGGTCAGACATGCCCCGCAATTTCTGCATTCATTCGTCGCCATGCAGGCCCATTCAAATGCGTTCCCTCCCGGATACGCCTTTTTTTCAACAAGATGCACACGGGCACCCCATCCCTCCAGTGCCCTGGCCGCGGATAATCCGGCAACACCACCACCCACAACAAGCACCTGTTTTATTGATCCATGATCCATGCTTTGTCTATTCGGCATTTTAATTACATACTTTTTACTTCACCGTTGTCATTCCCCCATGCCTGTGATCCTCGCACGCAGACAGTCGCGGGCGGGGGAATCCGGCAGTTTCTTGTGAAGCATCATATGACTACTGTCATGATACGGTTACAAAATAAAACAGGGCAAAGTGATGACTCCGCCCTGTTTCGCTCACCTACACAATCTATAGGGATACAAGCCGACGCTGTTTCAAGGTCTAAAGATTGCATTCTTCCGCCCACTCAGGGCATGCTTCTTTCATGCTGGTCTCATATTTCTTCATGCATTCGCTGCATTCCATCTCTACGTTCGGGATATCACCGTATTTTTCCATGATCTCTTCATGTGTCAGGTGGGAGACGGCACTGCATCCGCACTGGGGACACGTTGTTTTTATCGTGTATCTTTCCCTGCTCATAAGACAACTCCTTTCAATGACCCATGTATTAAGGCATTCGACAAACATGTTCCGTACAAAACTATAGCCAAAGGGGCTTTGCCTGTCAAGAAGTTAGGAAACCCCTGATCACCATCAAAGTATCATATGCCCTTAGACAAGCTCAAAAGAATAATCTCGATAAAATGTCTTCGGCTGGAATCCCCTGCCCACGTATTTCATAAAAAACCCCGTCTGACATCAGGCGGGGTTTTCGGATTTATATATTAAAAGTGGTCCTATTCCAGGCCCATTTCCGCGAGATCCGGTCCCAGATAGGTCCTTTCATTTTCCCCGAGACAGCCAAGTGAAAGACAGATCAGAGTCCACAGGTGGACGGTATGATATTTGCCTTCGTAATGTTCCGCGAGATCATGGATCTGGGCGTGACAGTTATGACAGGCGGCAATACAATAATCAGCGCCTGTAGCTACAATCTGGTCAAATTTTATCTTTCCGTATTGATGTCTGGCTTCGACATAACCGGACTGCAGATAACCTCCACCCCCGCCGCAGCAATAGTTATTTGACTTATTGGGAGACATGTCTACAAAATTTTCTTCTCCGACTACGGATTTAACGACATAACGAAGATCTTCAGCCACTGGATCGCCATAACTTTTACGAACAATCTGGCACGGATCCTGAACCGTGAATTTTATCTTCAAATCCTTGTTCCAGTCGGAATTAACCTTTAATTTCCCTTCCCTTATCCACTTGGCATAGTATTGATAGATGCTGGCAATCTCTAAATCAGTCTTGATTCCAAATTTTCTCAGCCCTTCCAGGACCGAAAAAGTAACGTGGCCTCATTCGGTATTGAGATATACTTTACACCCCAATTCCTCCGCATGTTTAATGCTTGTACTGACAATATGTTTCCAACCCGCATCATCCTGGAGAAACATGCAGTAGTTTTCTCCTCCCCATCCTTTGCTTCCGTAAGTCCAGTCAACCCCTGCAATGTGGAGAATTTTCCAAAGTGGTATCATTTCATCAGGTTCTGTTACCGGTTCCCTTGAATTCTGATTAAGGAAAAACACTGCACCCTGTTTGTCTATAGGCGCCTCGATCGTTTCAAAACCTTCCTGTGTTTCCCTTACTTCCTCAACAACATCTTCCACGACAAACTGAAAGTCCTCAGGAGATGCCCCCATAGCGCTGCAACTATCGTTCCTGAGTGCCATATCACATGAACCGAGAATACCCTTTGGACGCTCTTCCCGGGGCCATGACTGACGGGCCAGACCCACCATGCGGGGAATATCGACCTTCATCGGGCACGCGTAGACGCATCTCTGGCACATGCTGCACATCCATACCCAGGGCGATTTTATGGCCTCTTCTTCCAGCCCCAGTGCGATCATCCTGACAAATTTCCTGGGGTCCATATTTTCAAGACCTGTTGCCGGGCACCCGCCTGAACAGGTCCCGCATGTAAAGCAGAGATTTAGATTCCCTTCATCAGGTAGTAATTGCTTGATTTTTTCTCTGTATTCACTTACCCCTCGTTTGATCTCCAATACTTCTTCAGCCATAGGC
>JAFGDF010000106.1 GCA_016932235.1 Deltaproteobacteria bacterium
ACTGCTGAACCGCTTATTCCGGATATAACTATGGCGCTTAGAATAGCGACATGGGCAAGGCCGCCCGCTATCCACCCAACGCACTTGGATGCCACGTTCACCAGTCGCTGAGTGACCCCTGCCTCGTTCATCAGCTCACCCGAAAGCATGAACATCGGAATGGCGGTAAATACATACTGGTCCAGGGCTCCCCACATTTTGTGTGGAACCGCTTCCGGGGGTATAATGCCCGTGATTGCTATAAACCCGAAGGATAAAATGCAGAGGATAATCGAGATCGGGATACCGATAAGAAGTAAAAAAAGAAAGGATAATATGAGACCTATAATCATGATTCCTCCCCCCTTTCCGGCTGATTCCGGTCATGGAGTCTTCCGTCTTTACTTCTCCAACTCCTGATCCATGGAATAACCAGATAGAAAAGCATGAGAATCCCGGATAAAGGAAGTGCGATGAACATGTGAGCAAGTTTGATTCTCAAAACCGGAGTATGAGTAGGGATCATAAGACATATCCGGATACCGCAGACGGTATAAGCCACCAGGAAAGCGACTATAAACGCGTTCGCCAAACAGGAAACCCTGAATCTTGCTTTGGACGACAGTCTCATGGTCAGGCTGTCCATTACCGTGTGCGCTCCGGCCTTAAAGGCCACGCTGCTTCCCAGAAATCCCGTGATAATCGTCATGAGCCTCACAATCTCTTCGGCCCACAACGCTCCGGAGAGATTCATCGCGCGAAGGATTATCTGTGAGATGACGGTCAAAAATATAAAAAGTATGAGTATCACACAAAAAACCCTGATCACATTATCGGTATAGTCGGCAACTCTTTCGATTACAAGACGGTTTCCTGACATAAAACATCCCCCGTTTATTTCCCTGTATCGTAACTCAGCGCTATTTCTTACCGGAGCCCGCGGATACTCCTGTCCACCCCTCGTATAGCTTGGCTACCGCCGTCAGATCCTCTTGTCCATATCCCAAGGCTATCGTCGCCATGCACATGTTGAAAAACGAGCTGGCTATGGGAACGGGCACCTGGTTTTCACCGGCCATCGCGATCGCCAGCTTTGCGTCTTTGGTGGCCAGGGAGAGGGCAAAAGTGACTTCCTCGAAGCTTCTGTCAATCACCTTGGGATATTTTGCCTGAAATGAGGCGGACCTGGCTCCTGTCTGATTCACAACATCGAAAAGGAAACCGGGATCCACGCCCATTTTCACACCCAATGCGAAGGCCTCGATCCCTACCATAAGATTTCCGATAGCCATGAGATTGTTCACCAGCTTTATGGCCTTGGACGTCCCCGGATCTTCGCCGCAATATACGGACTTGCCCATTTTGGAAATAACATCTTCGCAATTCTTGAAGCATTCTTTATTTCCGCTTATCCATATAAGGAGTTTCCCTTCCTCCGCCTCTTTTGACGTGCCGCCCACCGGGGCCCCCAGCATATCAACACCCTTCTGCTTGCCCTCTGCGGCAATCTCCCGCATGGTCGCTGGATCAATTGTACTGAATTCTATCACCGCGGATCCTTTCTTGGCTCCTTCGAGCACGCCGTTTTTGCCAAGAACAACCGTCCTTACAATATCAGGGTTTGGAAGACTCATCATGATTATATTCGATTTTTCAGCGACCTCCCTAGGTGTCTCCGCCGCCTGTGCCCCCATTTCAACGAAATCTTTTGTCGCCTCTTTCCTGAGATCATATGCCACAAGAGGATAGCCGGCCTTGAATACATTCCGTGCCATTCTGCCGCCCATAACCCCTAATCCGATAAAACCTACTGTCGGTTTATCCATCTTTTTCCCTCCGTTTCATTATTTAATGTCCTCATTTGATACGAAAATGAGTTGTAATATACGCTGACCATAGATTGAGCGTTACGTCTGAAAATCGCGAAATGGCGAGCCCTTTTCACGGTCGAACTGGTTCATGGCTATTTTGACGCGTAACGCCTTCTTCTGACGATCATCGGGCATTTATCCGTCCAAATCATTTTTCAGGTGCCCCAATCCCGCCTTATCAAGGGTCTCGGATAAAGGTATCCCCGTTTCAGGGTTCCACCCCATTAGTGCATAATAGTTTCTCCGTATGGACTCCCAGTGAGGCATTATGGAAACCCCTTTCGCCGGTCCATCCACCGGCGCTGATGCGTATCTGGCGGAAGGCGCGTCAAGCTCCTTGGTAAAACCGTGCCTGATATTGAATACCCTGAGCTGGTGGACGATCCGTTGTCCGACACCCATGGCGTCCGGAACGGTAAATCCCCATCCCGTGACAGCGTTCAGGCAGTCAAGCGTAAGCTGGAGATCATACAGGCAGAAGCGGCACATCCCCAGACAGTCATCAAACTGCCGCCTCCCGTTCAGCTTTGCGTTTGCCGTGCTTACTTCAATGGGATCAAAACCATCTTTAACGGGGGAAAGACCCAGAATTTCCGGCTGTAATTTACCGCCCACCACCTGAATAGTGCTTGTCTCGGAAAGACAGGTATCTATAAGTTCGGACCATACGGCCCTGTGATCATGGCTCCTTGGCGAGGCGCCCTTCTGTGTGAATATGGCGCAGTTAAGAGCTTCACCTCCCAAGTCCTCAGCGCAACGTTTGACACCTTCGGCCCAGCGCGCGCCGCAGCCTTCCCTGTTGGCGATCTTCTTTATCATCTGCAGGGTTGCCTCGACATCGCCCCACCGCAGATCTATGCCGTCCAGATCTTTTCGGCTTATGATCCCCTTTTCATAACATTCCATGAGCCACCCGATGGTCCAGCCGGTCTCATTCACGTCCATACCGAGACGATCGACGGTATTTGCCAGCATGATTCCCGCTCCAGGGTCAGTCTGACCGATCACCGGTCCCATGGCTGCAAGACCCTCGTATTCGGGCTCTTCCCCGACAAACCCCTTGTAAGGACCTTCCGTGACCTCCATAATATGACAATGCGCCATTCGGCATGCCCAGCAGGGATTTGCCTTAATCTTAAAATGTGTTCTCAGGTATTCCCCGGCAAACTTTTCGTTGCCGGGGAAGATATTTGTCATATAGTTCCTTATGGGCAGGGCGCCGAATTTGTCTATAATGACGAACAACTGCGGTGTTCCCCAGTCATAGAGCATCATATCCATCTTTTTGGCCTCTTCAAAAAGGGCAAGCGACTTTTCCTTTAACAGTTCTGGATCAGCGACCTCTATTGGTTCTTTCCCGCGCTTTACCGAAATGGCCTTGAGTTTCTTGGAACCAAGGACTGCGCCTAATCCATTGTGGGCGGCCACGTGTCCTTCATCCCCGACAATACACGCGTAGCGCACGAGATTTTCACCGGCCGGTCCGATGCTGAAGACACTTGACCGGCCTTGAATGTCCCTCTTAATAATCTCCTCCGTTTCCCATGTATCCTTGCCCCTGAGATGCTCCGCATCTCGCAGTTCGGCCCTGCCGTCCTCTATATGGAGGGTGCTCCATTTAGGAGCCGCGCCGTATATTACCATTCCCATGAATCCTGATTGTCTTAAAAATGCGCCAAAGAAACCGTTCGCCTGTGTTGCTCCGGCAAGGTTGGTCATGGGTCCTTTCCCGACAAATGCAATAGTCCCGGATCCCGCGACCCTGGTTCCCCCCAGGGGCCCCGAGAATGCCATGAACCTGTTTTCCGGATCCGACCACTCGACTCCGGGAGGGACCTCGTCATAGAGGAATTTTGTGCCCATCCCTGTGCCTCCTACATACTTTCTTGCGGTCTTATCTTCAATCATCTCTTCATCTATTTTTCCGGTGCTTAGATTAACCCTTAAAATTTTCATCATTCCGTCCTCTCTTTTGTAATTTAAACTTACTTGACTTGCAATCCATTAGTAGGAAGTCGGCCAGCAATACATAAGATGCCTCCCTATTCCATTTGCCTGCTGATCCCGGTGATAGTCCAGCATCCTTATCAGCCAGTCCCGGGTTTGGGCGGGTTCAATAATATCATACACGTCAAACCTGCCGGCGGCCTCCCAGGGCTGGCTCTCCCTCTCCACCTCGGCCTTTAATTCTTCAAATCTTTCCCTGTCTTCCTCCCGGGTAATTCCATAGGCCACGTTTACGGCGGGCTCGGGCGCCATAAAGCTGATTTCCGCCGTGGGCCAGGCCACGTAGGTGTCCGAGTTCTTGCCTCCGCCCATGTTCTGGTAGGCCTGACCGTAACTCTTTCTTATAACCACCGATATTTTCGGGACCGTTACGAGTTGGAGCGCGTTCATATAATTCACTATCTTCCCGGTAGTCTTTTTCCATTCCCCCTCTTTCCCTATAAGAAACCCCGGAGTATCTACAATCATGATAATGGGGATATTGAAGGAATCACAGAGAACCAGGAAACCGGTCACTTTATCGCAGGCATCCGCGTCAATGGCGCCTCCGAGATGCATGGTGTTATTGGCGACTATGCCAACACACTCCCCGTTCAATCTTGCAAGGGATGTGACAACCGAGCGGCCGAAGTTCTTCTTGAGTTCAAATATCTCGCCTCCATCGACCATACACTCGAGAATCCTGTGTATGTCATAGATCCTCCTACGGCTCTCAGGCAAGTGCCGGAGGATATTGGGCATGTCACTTCCTGATTCTGCCGGAACAGGCGCTTTCGGCGGGGTGTGACTTGAATTAATGGGAAGGAATGACAGGAATTTTTTAGCCAGGTCAATGCATTCCTCATCCGTCTCTACCACGGCATCCACCAGTCCCGTGATCTCCGTATGTATCCTCCAGCCTCCCAGTTCCTCCGTAGGCGTGTTCTCCCCAGTGGCAAGCAAGGTAACTCTCGGGCTGGATACGGCCATGACAGCCTTTCTGGTCATGACAACAAAATCAGACATGCAGGCAAACCAGGTCGGACTTCCGTAACAGGGGCCGAAAAGACACGAAACCCAGGGTGACTCTCTAAGCCTTTGAAACATTGTCGGGTCCTGTCCGCTGGATGCCATGTTTATCGAGCCCATATTATCCGGAATACGCCCTCCTCCGGCTTCGCTTAAGAAAACAAGTGGAAGGCCTCGCCTGGAAGACATGCGTTTTATATAAGAAATCTTTTTGGTATTTACCTTCGCGCTCGATGCCGCCAGCACGGTAAGATCATTCGCCACGACTGCCGCTGATCGCCCCGCGATTTTTCCGAATCCCGTTATCTTCCCATCAGCCGGCGTTCTTTCGGCCATGCCCGGCTGATCCGAATGAGCGAACATTCCTATTTCCTGAAATGAACCGGGATCAAAAAGCCTGTCAATCCGCTGTCTGGCGTTCAGCTTGCCTTCACTCCGTTGCTTGGCCAGTTTCTCAGGACCACCCATCTGTAAAATGGCCTTCTTTTTCTGCGCAAATATTTCCATCAGATCATCATGGACCATTCTATATCTCCTTAAAAATCAATTCTTATATCTCCAGATCTTTTAAGCCTGCCGTGCTTCTCAAACACGCATGGTTCGGGACTTCGGACCCACCTGCTGTGGCAGGATCCTGTAGGCCTGATCAATCCAGTTGCATAAAAGGGATCTTGTATCGCGCGGATCTATCAGATCCAGTATCCCGAACCGTTCTGCGGTTCTGAATGGCGACTGGAACTGATCATAGTACCCTTCCAGTTCCTGGACCTTTTTCGCAGGGTCTTCCGCAGACTCAATTTCTCTTCTATAAGCAGCCCTTACGCCTCCTTCTATCGGCAGGCTACCCCAACGGGCGGATGGCCATGCATAGCGTAAGTTCAGGTCCCTTAACCGGCCATAGCTGGACCCTGCCACCCCGAAGGCTTTACGGATTATAATCCCCAACCACGGGACACTGGATTGCTCAATAGCCTGCAAGGATCGCAACGCATAACGAATCGTACCCGCCTTTTCCGCCTCCGGACCTACTACTACGCCGGGCTGATCCACAAAATGAACAACGGGCAGGTGAAAGGTATCGCAAAGATCGACAAAACGAATTATTTTTTCCGCCGACGACGCGGTCATACCTCCACCGAAATAGCGAGTGTCATTTATCATCACCCCCGCCGGTCTTCCGGACAGCCTGCATAAAAATGAAAGCGTGGACGGACCCTGAAAGCGGCCTATCTCAAAGACCGATCCCTTGTCAAAAACAAGCTCAATAATCTTCCTTGGATCATACGTCTTTCTCCTGTCACGCGGGACAATCGAGAGAAGATCTTCTTCCCTCCGCTCAGGGTCGTCGCCAGTCTCCATCAAAGGAGGAACTTCATATACATTCGAGGGGAGATAGGATAAGAAACGGCGTATCTGATCGAATGCTTCTTCTTCGGAATCGGCCTCGTTGTCAATTACACCGCTGCCCCTTGCATGAACCCGGTAGCCTCCCAGTTCCTCCTTTGTCAGCTTAAGGCCCGTGGCCGGCTCGACGACAGGCGGCCCTGCGGCAAATACCTGACTTGTCCCCTTGATCATAACGGAAAAATGGGAGCAAACGACCCGAAAGGCGCCCAGTCCCGCTACAGGACCTAGTGCGACAGACGTGACTGGCACATGACCCAGCAACTGGGTAAAAGGCCAGTCGGAATATCCGGGGATCTTGGTCGCTCCCATTTTTTCAATGATTTTTACACTGCCTCCGGCCGTCTCAACCAGTCGGATCAGGGGTTGTTTCATCTCCAGTGCCAGCTTTTCGGACCATATCCACTTTTCAGATATAGTCGCTTCACTTGATCCGCCCCGGACCGTAAAATCTTCTGCGGCGACAACAACCCTGCGATCATCAACCATACCCTGCCCTATGATCACGTTGGCCGGAGTAAAATCGGTCATTTTACCTTCACTATCGTAAATTGCGTGCCCTGTCAGCGCGCCGATTTCCCGGAAGCTGCTTGCATCCAGTAATAGCTCAATCCTCTCCCTGGCGGTCAGTTTTCCCTTGCTGTGCTGCAGGTCTATGTTTTCCTTTCCGCCCAGTCCGCAAGCCAGTTCTTTTCTTCGAGCTATTTCTTCAACCTCATCATGCCAGTTCATTATGGTTTACCCCTTTTATTTCATTCCCCTGAGGCAAAAAAACACATGCAGGATTGCGATAATTTCAAAAGATACCATGCGTATTGTTTTCAAAACCTTCATAGATCATCCTCGTCACTCCTCTCCTGTGGGCAATCCTGAATCCGTCTGAGTATTTAAATATGTCCGCCCTGTACCAGGATATTGCCAGGATGATCGGCCTGCGTTTTCCCGTCATCATGATTCTTTCCACACGCAACATCGGAGAGCCTGAAGCGATCTTCAGTTGATCAGCAAGGTCTTTACTGGCGAAAGTCGCCTCTATGGTCTGAACAACATGTCTCCAAGTAATTCCGGCCTCTTTTTCCAGTATCCCGATTATGAGTCTTTGTTTCATCAATTTTTCTTTATCCAGGAACTTTCCGTATTTAAGCTGGATGTAGCTCTTGGTAACGGCGATTGGCCTGTCATCGACATAGCGAACACGCGTAACCTCGTGGATTGTTTTTTCTTCCGGATTCAATTTCAGTTTCTGGCTTATGATAGGAGACGGCGTGACTTTTTCAATGCTGACATGCCTTGTTTTCATCTTCTCGGAGTGGTAAAATAGATCATCAATTGAACCGCACAACTTCTTTGAAAAAAAGTTCAGCTTGTCGGGCGATATTGCGACAAAGCTTCCTTTTCCTCTCCTGCTTACTAGATAACCTTCCTGGACAAGTTGCCCAACGGCCTGCCGGATGGTTAATCTGCTGACACCAAATTCCTTTATAAGCTCTGTTTCAGAAGGAATTTTCTGAGAAGATTTATAAACCCCGTCAATAATCCAGTTTTTTATTGCCTCTTTGATCTGCTGATAAACTGGAACTAGATTGTCCATTCTCTGATCTCCCGTTTTCCAAGTTTTTAACCCGAGGTCTGGATCCGGTCCCACGGCGTATTTTTTTCTCTTAAGGAGGCTGCCGGATGGTCTCCTAAGCTATCTGATACTTTTTTATCATTTCAGGGTCCAGGTCCAGTCCTATGCCTGGTGTGTCCGGTATCTTGAAACAGCCGTCAACAACCTTTGGCGGTTCCTTGTATATAATGTCCCACCAGGGCATATATTCCACGATGATGCCATTTGGAATAGCCGCAATAACATGTGCGGAAAAATCATGTATGCAATGGCTTGCTACGGGCAAATTCCATGCTTCGGCCATGGCTGCGATTTTCATCCATTCCGTTATTCCCCCGCAACGCAGGAGATCAACAATAATAATATCCACGGCCTGCTTCTCAATAAGCCTGCGAAAATCATATTTTGTCGAAAATGTTTCACCTGCCGCAACCGGTGCATCAATGGAGTTGGTAACTTTTGCGAGGGCATCAACATCCTCGAGGGAAACTCCCCCGCCATGCAGCCCTACAGGATCTTCAAACCAGTAAGGCAAACAGCATTCAATCTCACGGCCGACCCGGATGGCATCTGTTACGTTCATTGACCAGTGCACCTCTACCAGCAGATCAATTTCATCACCGACGGCTTCACGGACTGCCTTTACTCTGGCTATCTGTTCCGCCAACTTTTTGGCCGGCCCTCCGGAGATCTTCATCTTCATGGCACGGAAACCCTGATCCACCAAAGAGGATGCCTCTCTTTGCAGTTCATCCATTGTGCTGAATTCCCTGAGAACATCGCTTGCGTAAGCCGGCACCTCATCCCTGAATCCGCCCAGGAGGCGTGCAAGAGGAAGTCCAACCTGTTTCGCCCTTAAAATCCAGAAAGCCGCGTCAATTGCTGAAATCGCATTTATTCCATAACCACCCCATTGTCCCGTATGTCTCAGCGCGACATGAAGGTCCTTCCAGGTCTCCGCATACCTGAAAATATCCTGCCCGATCACAACCTCCTCAAGATCGTCAATACTGGCCTTCAGTGAATTTACCTGAAAATTATCGAATGCATAAGCGACGGCAAATGAATCAAGGCCTTCATCTGTCTTGAGCTGGACTATCACGGGATTAGCCTTTCCTTTCACACCAGGTTTTCCAAAGACCTCACGGACAGGCATGGGTATTGATAAGGCGCAGGTTTTCATTTCAGTTATCTTCATGATGTTCTCCTTTATCTATTATTTGTCATTCAAGCAACCTAGCGGGTTCAGACCGGCATACTGCTGAAAAATTCAAGAATATGTGTTTTTGCCTTTTGAGTACCAGAATCCTAATAGCTTGTCAAGTTATTTTCATGTATTATTAAGCATATAAGTTCATTTTTTAATTTTTTTTAATAATATCG
>JAFGDF010000010.1 GCA_016932235.1 Deltaproteobacteria bacterium
ATGCCGATAGGCGGGGTAATCATGGCCATTTCCACCACCAGCGCTATAATTATGCCGAACCAGATAGGGTCATCTATTTCCTTCTTCCCTGAAGTATTTAATGAGGGTCTGAACAAGATGACAGGCAAAATAACATCACACCAGAATGCAGCCTGCCAATATTGCCGATAAAAATGCTGTCTTTTTCATTATGATGTTCTCCTTTTAGTTAAATTTTAAGGGTTTAAAAAATAATTTGTTATAACCGAATTAAAATAAATTTAAACTAAATTTATACATATAAAGCACTTTTAAAAAGCGACATTATAGCTGCTATCTTTCTTGATTCAAGTCAACAAATATATTCATAAATAGTTTGACAAGAAAACTATTTTGTCCTATAGGATTTTTATTAATCAAATCATTCGGAGTTATGATAATAACTATATATATTTGATTCTATCTCTCTCACCTTTAACGCCCGGGTGGTAATAAATTGGGAAAAGGAAATAAGTTTTGCATGTCTTTTGGTTAATAGGGATTTAGCTATCCTGAGTATAAAAAGAATTCTACAGGCAAACTTTTAAACGATTTATTGCGATATAACATTTTTATCTTAAATATCTGTTTACCTTTTCGATTATTGATTTTGGGACAGAAACAGAAACGATCCTGAATAATAATAAACTTACAGCAATTTATAGGCCCCGGGTCTTCCCACTTATTTTTTCTAAAGGAAGATTTTTTAAAAATATTCTTTTTAATTCAGGTTCATGTTCAACGGCTCTATGTTTTCAAGGTTTGAAAGAACACCTTATTTAAAGAACCCCACACCTCAAATTTTGCCGATAATGAGAATCCCCGGTGGAATAGTGCTTATCAGGATGTAATTAAAACAGGCAATATAAAAGGAGAAGGTATCAGGTGAACGCTAATAATGTTAAGATGAAGACCGAAAATCTTATGCTTCATTTTGGTGGTGTTTATGCCCTTACAGATGTCAGTATTGATATAAGGGACCATGAAATACTGGCAATAATCGGTCCGAACGGCGCCGGGAAAACAGCACTCCTCAACTGCATCAACGGTTTCTATAAACCCCAAAGAGGGGAGATATACTATGAGGGACGAAAGATCACACGGTTGCGTCCGGATAAACTCGCCAAACTTGGAATAGCAAGGACCTTTCAAAATATCGAGCTGTATACCTATCTCAGTACCCAGGATAACATTATGGCTGCGCGCCACGTGCTTATGAATCAAAATTTCATCACAGGCGCGCTCTATCTCGGGTGGGCAAGAAGGGAGGAGATAAGACATCGCAAAACCGTGGAAGAGATTATCGATTTTCTTGAAATGGCCCCCCTCAGGAAAAAAGTGGTCGGGGCCCTGCCTTACGGGATGCGAAAAAGGGTTGAACTTGGCAGGGCATTAGCACTTGAGCCGAAAATAATGCTTCTTGACGAACCTATGGCAGGGATGAATCTGGAAGAAAAGGAAGATATTGCCCGGTTTATTATAGATGTATTTGAAGGGCAGGGGGACACCTATCCGGACACACCGGTTCTGAGGGACGGGATCAGCAGTATTATCCTTATAGAGCATGACATGGGCGTGGTAATGGATCTCGCGGACAGGATTGTCGTACTGGATTTCGGACGAAAGATAGCCGAAGGAACACCTGAAGAGATCAGAAACAACCCCGAGGTTATCAAGGCCTATTTGGGCGATGAATAGTATTAATAATTAAAATGATATTGAAAGAGAAAAAATGCTGAAAGTAAACAATATTGAAGTCGTTTATATGAATGTCATCCAGGTATTGCGAGGAGTTTCCCTGGAAGTAGGTGAAGGTCAGGTCGTCTCATTGTTAGGCGCCAACGGAGGAGGTAAGACAACTACTCTGAAGGCGATATCAGGGATGCTGAAGACTGAAGAGGGTGAGGTAACCGATGGAAGCATTGAGTTCATGGATGAGAGGATTGACAGGTATGGCCCTGAACATATTGCCGGCATGGGCATAAGCCAGGCCATGGAGGGACGAAGGGTACTTGAACACCTCAGTGTGGAAGAAAATTTATTGGTCGGCGCTTACTGCCGCAAGGACCGGGCCGGTGTGAAGAAAGATGTGGAAATGGTTTTTGACTATTTTCCAAACATCAAGCATCTTCGCAACAAGGTAAGCGGTTATCTCTCCGGCGGAGAACAGCAGATGCTGGTGATAGGGAGGGCCTTGATGGCGAGTCCGAAGCTTATGCTTTTAGATGAGCCTTCATTAGGTCTTGCTCCGTTAATGGTTCAGGAGATCTACAGGATTATTGAGAGAATCAGCGAAGAGCGAAAGAAGGCTATACTCCTTGTGGAACAAAATGTCAGGGCTGCCCTTGGTATTGCCGACTATGGCCATGTTCTGGAGAATGGCCGCGTGGTTCTGAGCGGTCCGGCTGATGATTTAAAGGATAATAAGGAAATTCGAGAGTTCTATATGGGGCTGTCAGCCGTAGGCTCACAAAAGAGTTATCGTGACGTCAAGCACTATCGGCGAAGGAAACGGTGGGTAGGTTAATAAAAAATCAGGGGGAAATAACAACCAGGATGGATCAAGCATACCGATCAAAGGGCGACACATGGCCCAAGATTCTCAAGTATAACTATGAAAAATATGGTGATGATAACCGGGCCATGCGATACAAACACCATGGTATATGGAAACCTTTTACCTGGAAGGACTACTATCATAATGTCAAGTACCTGGCGCTTGGTTTATTGTCATTTGGCTTTGAATCAGGGGACAGGGCCCTTATTTTGGGGGATAGTGCGCCCCAATACTACTATGGGCAACTCGCTGTTCAGGCAATTCATGGGGTTTCCGTTGGATTATATTCTGAATCCACTCCACAGGAGATAAAATATTTTGCTGAAAATTCCGGGGCAGGGTTTGCTATTGTTGAAGACCAGGAACAGGTTGATAAGATTCTGGAAATTATTGATGATCTGCCCATGCTTAAAAAGATCATCTATTGGAATTATAAAGGTCTGGTCCACTACAATGAAAACGAGCTGGTCGGGTATACACGGGTGATAGAACTCGGGAAGGAGTATGAACGGGAGCACCACGGGGTATTTGAAGATAATGTGGAAGCCGGCAAGGGGGATGACATATGCTCAATAATATATACTGCGGGGACAACCGGGGCCTTGCCTAAAGGGGCCGTGCATACCTATAAAACGATGAGAGCCAGTGTCGATTCCATTTTAGGCCTCGACCCCTGGTATGATCATGACAACATCGTCCCTTATCTGCCGCCCGTATGGATATACGAGCAATTTTTCGGAATCGGCTGTCATCTGTTATCCGGATGTACCCTTAATTTCGGCGAATCACCAGAGACCCAGCAGAGGGATACCAGGGAAACAGGTCCAAGCATCATATTCTACGGTGCGCGATTGTGGGAGAGTCAGGCGGCCTCTGTGCAGGCGCGTATCCTCGGCGCTGATGCCATCAAGAAGTTTTTCTTTTACCGGTTCATGTCCATCGGCGATAAGATGAATCACATAAAAATGAAAAAGCAGAAGCCGGGTATAGCAGACAAAATATTCCATTTTCTGGCTGACATAATAATCTTTCGCCCGATAAAAAAGAGTCTTGGCCTTTCAAACGCCAGAATCTGTTATTCCACAGGGGCTATTCTCAGCCCTGAGGCCTCCTTGTTCTATCACTCCCTTAATATTCCTTTAAAAAGTCTTTACGGATCGGCGGAAGGAGGGGCACTGAGCGGTGCCCGTAGGCATGATATCAGTTCTGATACCGTGGGTCCGGCGCACAGGGGCGCGGAGATTAAAACAACTGCTGAGGGTGAGCTGATCTATAAGCAGGAAGGTGTATTTGCAGGCTACCATAACAATCCTGAGATGACCGCCGAGGCCATTAAAGATGGCTGGTTCCACAGCGGGGACAGCGGCCATGTCAGGGAAGACGGCCACATCGTCATAGTTGACAGGATGAAAGATGTAATTGAGCTGGCCGGCGTTGAAAGAATCGCCCCGCAACTTATTGAGAGCCGGTTGAGATTCAGTCCTTATATCACGGATGCCTGGGTCCTTGCAGGCCCGAATAGAGAATATTTATCAGCCATAATAATTATTAACTATAACAATGTAAGCAGGTGGGCAGGTCAAAGGAGAATAAATTTTAATAACTTTGCCGAACTCTCCCAGGCGCCGGAAGTTTATGAACTCATTAAAAAAGATATAGACAGGATAAATGATATGTTACCACCAGGTGCAAGGGTAAAAAAATATGTCAACCTGCACAGGGGATTCGACCCTGATGAAGGTGAACTGACCAGGACCAGGAACTTAAGAAGGAGATTCCTCGAAGAACGCTATCGCGAACTTATCGATGCCATTTATGATGAAAAGACCGAAGCATCCATTGAGGCCCTGGTTGCCGAACGTGAAGCGCCTACAGGAGCAATAAAAACTATGATTAGAATCGAGTCTGTTGAAGGAGCCGTACGATGACATTTTTTTTGCAATTAGTTATAACAGGCCTTGCCCAGGGCATGGTGTATGCTTTGATCGCGATCGGGTTTGTTATTATTCTGAAATGCTCCGAAGTGTTTAATATTGCCCAGGGGCATTTTGTCCTGATCGGGGGATATCTCGGCTTTACGTTCCTGGTTCCCCTTGGTCTGCCCATATGGGCCGCGCTGCTGCTGGCAATTGCAGTGGCAACCGCAATGGGTTTGTTAATCGAAAGGTTGATGCTGCGTCCGCTGATCGGTCAACCCGTGCTTGCCGTTGTTATGATGACCATAGCACTTTCTACGGTTCTGGGGGGGCTTGCAACACTTATCTGGGGAGCCGAATATAAGGCTTACCATGGACTGTTACCGACGCTAACATTGAATGTCGGTACGATATCCATTCCTTCGGAATCCTTGATCGGTCTGATTGTATCTGTCATCTGTATGGTGATACTCATGATCATCTTCCGCTATACCAAGATCGGACTG
>JAFGDF010000107.1 GCA_016932235.1 Deltaproteobacteria bacterium
ACCCATCCCGCGATCCTGGAAGTGGCCGTAATCGGGGTCCCTGATCCGGTATGGGTAGAGCGTGTGCACGCGCTTGTTGTTTTAAAGAAGGATGCAAAAGCGGAAGAAAAGGAGATTATTTCGTTTTGCAAGGAACATCTGGCATCCTACAAGGCGCCCAAATCCATTGAATTTTTAGAGGCTCTGCCCAAAAATCCCCAGGGTAAAATCCTGAAAAGAGAACTCAAGGAAAAGTACAGGGGAAATTAACCTGATGGATTGATCTCTATAAAGCCTTCATCCGCGTCGATTTTAATAAAATCACCGGTTTTTATCACCTGGAGGAGATCCGTCTCCGGTTCATGAACCATTGGAGTATTCGTAATAATAGCGCTGACGGCCACCACTCCTTCGGCCTTGATGTTTATAAGCCCCTTCGGAGCCTTGCCACGCTTATAGGCGGCATAGAACTGCCAGGAACCGGTCGTTGAACCTTTTCCAGTCGGGAAAACAAGTATTTTCCCGGCCACACTTTGTCCTTCCAGGTCATGCCCAGGCTCCCTGATAATGCCGGTGTCCGGGTCCATACCCCCGGTGAAAGAAATGGGCATCCTTGAGACTATTGCTTCACCTTCCGCGACACCCGTTGTTACGGACTTTGCCTTGAACTTCATCATTTCATCTTCCTTCCCATTTCCCTGATATGGCTGTCCGGACGCATTCAAGGGTCGAACCGAACCAGGTTTCCATCCCAAACAGGTTGTGGGCATAATAGCTTCCCCTGGCAGAGTTCATGGCAATAACCCTGACACCCTGCTCCTTCAGATAAAGATGGGGGCCATCGGCCGCGCCCACATCGGCCACTACCCTCACGCCACAGTTATTAAAGGTCTCAAGCAGGCCCATCCTTTCACACAGGGTCTTTACCCATCTCGAAGTACAGATCCAGAGCTGTGTTTCAGGATGAACATGCCTTCCATCAAGCAGGATTGCTATCTCTTGAATCTCCTGAATGCTGCACTGGGGACATCCGAAGATAACGAGATCCACCTTTTCTTCAGAGCTGCTTGAAATCTCATTAAACGCCTTATCAACGTCTTTCTGGGAAGGAACAATATCCGCTGAGGCGGGCGGGCTTCCCCTGAAAACCGATTCAAGGGAAGTCGCTTCAGGGGTTATACCCACAAGGTGGACAAGTCCTGTCGCACCCGTGACCGTAAGTGTATAGAGGAGACCTTTTATCCCCTCAATATGCAGATCAGCCGGCAGGTTTATAAATACAGGGATCTTAGACCCGACTATCTTCCCAAGATACCACCCGAGGGCCTTATAATCTGAAGGCTCATATTCATTGAGATCAAGAGAGCTCACGTCAATGAGAAATTCTCCTTTTCTGTTCTTTTCAATGTGCAGACCCCATTCGGGTATGGCCCCGACAATAGCGGCTGCTATCGCTACATGATCCCCGTCCCTGTTTGATCTGGCACCTATGACCGAATTTGCGAACACCTGACTCCCGGATGAGGCCCAGGCAATGTGATCCCCGAACCTGGGCACGTTGCCGACCAGATAGTGGTGGCAGGAATAGGTCGGGATCACCCCAAGGGACTTTAGGGCCTCATGAATGCGTTTCTGCCTTACCCGGTAGATATCAGGGATACGGAAAATATCTGCCTCCTCAGAGTCAAACATCTCCGGATTCTTTGTGGTATAGACCGATACCTTTGTGCCATCCCGGGAGAGATCTTCAATCCACTCTATCCCTTCATCCTGAAGCACCGGAAAATTTCCCGCTATGTGCACGCTTGTTACAGGGATCATCCTTTCCGCGTCATAGCAATTTCCATAGGCGACAAGAATCTCCATCGCCTTCTGGGGACCCCTGCCCTTTTTCCCTTCCAGCAAATCATTTTGATGGGCATTCAGTTTCATGACAACTCCCCGGATTTTTTAAATGTTTATCTAATCATGGCTCGATTTTAAATAAAGCTTATTTCAAAAGGTGTCTTCTGGTTTCATTGATGCTCTACAGGGGCTCTATTAATGATAGAGCCCCTGAAATAATAATCAATTGTGGTTATTTTTTTGTATAAATGTGGCGCAACGGGGTGAGACCTACTTCTACAACCTTGCCCTTCTGTACCTGATCAATTCGAATCTGATCAACGCCCTCGATATCGCCGGGACCGTAGGTCAAAGGCGTACTGCTGATGTCCCCGGTGGGAAGATTTTTGATCTTGAAGAAGCCTTCCTCCAGGACAATGCGCGACGTGAGTTTTTCAAAAGGCACCTTTTGCAAGGCCAGCCTGAAGGCCTCGATCTGGATCATTCCCTCAAGTACCCCCGCCTCATACATGATATGGGTAACCCGCTTGCCGGGATGATACTTCTTCTGAAGGTCGTCGCAGAACTTGATCCCCGTAACAGAGAGGTCATCCATGGGACGGAAACTCCCAGCACAGACATAGCCGTCGCCCAGCTCTCCCATGGCCTCGGCAAACACGGCAGCGTGGCCCGGTGCGCCGACACCAAGGGTCATCTTATAGGGCTGAAAAGGGCCCATACCCAGCCTGACCATCTCCTTTACGGTCGGCTGTGATCCCGGGTTAATCATAACGCCCAGTGCAAGATCAACACCCTTTTGCTTCAGCCATGTAAGCTGTGTGGTTGGAGGTGAGGTGACGACCAAAGGAACATACTGGGTGCCCACAAACTCATAACCTATTTTAAGGAGATACTCCTTCATCTCCGGTATCTCAATGGACCTGCCCATGGCATTATCAGCGGTAAGGTATGCAACCCTGGGCTTTCTCGATTCTTTCCAGTTTGCCTTAAACCAGTCCGCAATAGCGGCGGCGGAATCAGTATAGATAGGGTAATAGGTAAGACAGCTTTGAGGTGGAGACAGATAATAGGGTCCGGTGGCCATGCTCGTGGCTCCAACACGGTCCTCCCATAGCCTGTCTTTAAGGGCCAGGGCTATGGGTGATCCGGAAATCCTCGCGACCATCATTCCCTTGGCCTTAAGTTCTTCATAGATCGATAGGGCCTTGGCCGGTTTGAGCTCGTCATCCCGCCACATTACTTCCAGTTTTATATCGGCGGGCCATTTCTCTTGATACCAGGGAGCCATCATCTTTGTCTCATTTACATATGCGACATAGTCCTGAATAGCTGCCAGCACTGCTGCCGAATCCTCGGCAAAGGCCCCTGTCAGCGACTGGGTGCCGCCGACATATATGGTTTTCTCCGCACTGGAGCTAACAGGCAATAATAGTGTCAAGGCCATTAACATAATCGCGCTAACTGACATAATCCATTTTATTTTACCCATGATCTTCCTCCTTATTAATTAATTCATAATCAAGATCTGCTTGATGCGGTCAATCAACTACATTTTAAATTTACCCCCTTGCACCTCCTTTCTTTCTTTTCGAGTTTAAAAAACAAATAGTTGAGGCATCCTAAAAATTGAATATCGCTCCCTTTCACTCTGATAACTCATGGGAAAAAGGCCAGAGCCTGAAATAGGTCCTGATCATTTCCCATCGGTGATGCAGCCCCCTGGGTTCAAAGATAAGAAAGATAATGATTACCAATCCATGGGACATTATGGCCACCGAGGCAGCTGCCTGAGGGGCAATAGCCGCGGACAGAATCGGTCCGACAATGGTAATAAGTTCATCCAGCAGCCTGAGGGCAACAACACCTAAAATGGCCCCTGTCGTACTGCCCATACCTCCCACGATCAACATACCCAGATACCAGACTGAATCCATAAATGGAAACTGGTCCGTGCTGGCGAAATTGATATAATGAACAAGCAATGCCCCTGCCGCGCCTGCATAGACACAGCCGATAAAGAACGCCTGAAGCTTGTAACTCCACAGGCTGATCCCCATCACTTCAGCAGCCAGGTCGTTGTCCCGAATAGCAATAAAGGCCCGGCCCGCTCTCGTCCTCACTATGTTGTGAGCGGTGACTGTGGCCAGGCAGGCAAAAATCATTACCATATAAAAATAATTGGTCTTCGTATTTAGATTGACAGGACCTATTGTTGCCCTGGGCACACCTAAACCATCAGGTCCGCCTGTAATGCCCCGAAGCTGGATTATTACCCACATAATAATAAACTGTGCGGCTATGGTCGCCATAATAAGATAGAAGCCTTTGATCTTCAGGGATGGCAAGCCAAAAAGCAGGCCCGCTATACCAGCGGCCAGAGCACCGCAGGGTAGGGCTGCCCAGAATGGAAAACCGAGCTTGGCACACAGAACAGCCGAGGTATAACCGCCGACTGCCATAAAACCCGCATGGCCGATGGATATCTGACCGCAGTAGCCGGTAAGTATATTGAGACCATGGACGCTGACAACAGCAATACCGGTCATGGTCAGAAAAGTAAGTACCCTGTCACTTAAAAACAGGGGACAGATTAAAAGCAGGAGAAGAAAGGCAATAAGCAACCCCCATTGATTCCGGCTTCTGAAGGTGGCCATATCCTGAGCATATCCTTCATGAAAGGTCCCTGATCGC
>JAFGDF010000108.1 GCA_016932235.1 Deltaproteobacteria bacterium
AACGACCGGAGAAGGTTTCCGCCCGCCTGGCATGCACCTTGCGCTATGACTTTGCTACCCGGGTCTTCGCCGTAAAAAGGGCTCCCCGGGCCACGGCTCTGAGACCACATGACGCTATTTTCATGCATTGTGGAGGCCCCTAGGGCCATGAATGTTTAACAAGACAAGGCTTAAATAAATGGAAAAACAGGTAAGATTAAGATTCGCCCCCAGCCCCACGGGATATCTTCATATAGGAGGAGCAAGAACCGCGATATATAACTGGCTCTATGCGCGAAAATGTAACGGGAAACTGATATTGCGAATAGAGGATACGGATGCCGAAAGATCCACGGAGGAATCCATTAGAGGAATACTGGAAGGCCTGAAATGGCTTGGTATCACATGGGATGAGGGGCCTTATTTCCAGTCACGGTTCGCAAATGATCATTCCGCGGCAGCGAGGAGACTGCTTGAAGCCGGACATGCGTACAAGTGCTTCTGCACGAAAGAGCAGCTCGAGCAAAAAAGGGAAATGGCCAGGGAAAATAAGGGGGATTATAAATATGACGGCACATGCCGAAATCTGACATCGGACCAGATTGCTTCAAAAGAGTCTGCCGGTATCCCCTATGTTATCCGGCTTAAGGTGCCGTCAGGGGAGGGTGCCGTATCCTTTAACGATATCGTCTACGGTTCTATAGAAAAAAGGTATGAAGATATAGAGGATTTCGTAATAGTCCGATCCAACGGTCAACCCTTGTATGTCCTTTCAAATGCCGTTGACGACATCCGCGATGAAATCACTCATGTGATACGCGGTCAGGACCACCTTGCCAACACACCAAAACAGATCCTTATATATAAGGCCCTGGGCAAACCAATCCCTAAATTTGCTCATATGTCTCTGACACTGGACAGTAAAAAGGCCAAAATATCCAAACGCCGTCACGGTGAAGTCGTCGCGATTCATTTTTACAGGGAGAGAGGTTTTATCCCGTGGGCCTTTGTAAACTTTCTGGTTCTTCTCGGCTGGTCCACTTCCGATTCGCAGCAGATCTTTACAAAAGATGAATTGATAGGAGCTTTTTCACTGGAAGGAATCAACCGCGCAAATTCGGTGTTTGACGTAAGAAAGGATGACCCGAAATTTTTTACCGATCCCAAGGCCATTAGTATCAACTCTCATTATATCAGGAATATGCCCGTGGAAGAATTGGAAAAATATGTCAGGGAAGAACTGGAAAAAGCGGGGATCTGGCATCCTGATTTTGGAGGTGAAAAGCGACAATGGTTTCTCAAGACCATCGACCTTATCCGGAGCAGGTTTAACTTCACGACTGATTTCGTGACACTTGGAAAAGCTTACTTCTGCGACGATTATCCGATGGACCAGAATGCGCTTAAAAATAATATCCTTAAACATGATGCGCTCAGGGAATACCTCCCTGTCCTCGCAGACCGGCTAGAGGCCCTGCAGACTTTTTCCACGGAAGAAACAGAAATCTTACTTCGTAAGACAGCCGAAGAGTTCGGCGTCAAGGCCGGCATACTGATAAATGGAATCAGAACTGCCGTCACCGGCCAGGCCGTGGGTCCCGGTATCTTTGATGTTTTAACGGCCATCGGCCAGAAGCGGGTCGTTGAAAGGACACGAAAGGCGGTTGCTTTCTTTAAGTAGCCAAAATGTATTTTAAACAGGGTTTTTATCATGAAATGCGAATGCGGGAAAAAACTGATTCTTGTTAAAAACTGATCAGCGGTTTTTTAGTCCGCAGGTAGCGCGGATATACGAGACCCCTCGATATTGAAGACATAACTGAAGACATGGAAGACCAGCTTGCAATGATAAATTGCGACCGTTTGTAATGATTAATCTGCATCAAGGCTTGAATTTTTGAGGCCCTTTGAGAATAGGTCTTCCGATCATTGCCGCAATCGCCTTGAGCATGCCCCCAAAGAGAAGATCATGAAACGGCAGGAGAAAATACCAGTAGAAAAACCCATAAAGACCTCTTGCCCTGAACCTTGTGTTAAGCCTTATCTCAGTAACATCTGACTCTCTGGGGATCAATCCAAACTCCAGTACGGCCTCACCGGGCAGTTTCATCTCTGCGAGAAGAGTCAGACTAAAAGGCGGATTCACCTTCAGAACACGCCAGAAATCAAGGGCGTCACCGACATAAAGCTGCTCCGGGTGCCTGCGACCCCTTCGCAGACCGACGCCGCCGGCCATCCTGTCCATCCAGCCTCTCACCTGCCATAAAAAATCACCATAATACCACCCGTTTTTCCCTCCTATCCTGCTGATGAACGGCCATATATCCTCCGGAGAAGCCTTAACTATGACCCTGAAACCGCCCTGGAGCAATGTTCCTCCGGCATAGTGCGCATCACCCAGATGCGCCCATTCAGGAGGTTTTAACTCGCCGGCATCAGTCCATCGTGTTTCTACTATCTGGAGTGAATCCTTCTTGATAGCCCTTCTTATTGCTTCCCTGCATGATATCAGATCCTGCGGGATGATCCACGTAATCCTGTCATCCATCACCACTATCTGATTCCCTGCCCCCTGAAGTAATGGTTCTGATATCGCGGGAGACATAGGCAGCACTAACTTGGCCACAGATATGCCAAGCCTTCTTCCTATGTCCGATACAGTCACAAAACGTGGAGTTAAAAACAGAGGCTTTCGTATCCCGGTTTCCTCGGCAAAAATTTCAAACAGCCTCCTGTAAGAAAGGATATCGGGACCTCCAATATCAAAAACCTCGCCGGCCGTTTCCTCCTTCTCCAGACAGTTTACCAGGTAATTCAACACGTTGCGGATGCTGATCGGCTGAACATTGCTGTCAATTATCTGAGAGGGCAGGAGCATCAGAGGCATACGCTCCGCCAGATAGCGAAGCATCTCAAAAGATGCGCTGCCGGAGCCAAGTATAATGCCGGCTCGGAAGATGGTTACCGGGATACCGCCGCTTTTCAGTATACGCCCTACTTCTGCACGGCTCTTCAGGTGAGGACTCAGGTCGGATGAATCCTCCCCGAGTCCGCCGAGATAGATTATCCGTTTCAATCCCGCCATTTCCGCGGCTTTGATAAAATGCCTGGCCGCTTTACGATCAGCTTTGACAAAATCTTTATGCTGGGGAGCCATTGAATGAACAAGATAATAAGCTTTTAAACAGCCCTTCAGGGCTTCTCGCAGGGGTGACAGGTCTTCATCCAGGAGATCGACCTTGGCAAATTCCATATTCGGATGAGTGCTCCATATCCTGCCGCCCAGTTTACGACGAGAACGGCCTATGGCCCTGACACGGTATCCCGCCTCAAGAAGCCTTAAGACCAGTCGGCCTCCAACATATCCTGTTGCCCCGGTTACAAGAACCGGAGCTGACATCATTAATGATTTCACGGCTTATCGCAGAAGAAACATTATTTAACAATTATCGCGTAGATATTAACATCATTATAAGAGATCGGCTGAACCTCGTAATCATGTTCTTTCCTGGCGGCGAGGTCCAGTACCACCCTGACCCTTGGTTCAGAATCTTCGTGCTTGCCGACCCTTATGGTTTTTATAATCTTCCCGTTAATATCAATACGCTTATGCACTTTATCGGCAATCTCCGCCGAGAAAAAATCCAAAACAATCCTGGGTGGAAAACCTTCAAGCGCGAACAGCTCTCTCTTTCCATCGCCTTTCATAACAAATAATACTTTTTCTTCACCACCGGATAATGCCTCAAATCTTATCTCTCTAATCTCCTGTCGAAATTGTTCTTGAACATCCTTGTTAAAATCTTGTTTAGAGATAGTTTCCCCCAGGGAGTATCTCTCTGATAGAGATTGGATTTCGCGCTCTTTTTCATCCTCTACCTGTTTAATATCTGAACCCGATTTTTTTACAATATCTTCATCTTCGCTTATCAGCGGCATCTTTTCACGAAATATCTTTTTTTCTTTACTACCCAGATTTGAAATATCTTCCTCCTGAGAGCATCCTGATATCAAGAAGAGGCCAAGGAGAAAAAAAAGTATGGAGATACTTTTTAACTCTTTGACAAAATATCTGATCTCAACAATATACATGTTCCATGATAACTTTCTTACATTGGACTTTAGTCTTATAATAATATATCAATGTCCGGTTAGGAAATTGCATAAAGATCGGCAAATTTTCTCATCCTTCAGTAAACATCCCGGATATAATGACATCCTCTAACCCCCGGATTCCTGTTTTTCAATGTCATATTCTATATCCTCATTAGCAATCCAATCCTTGATATAATGGATGATTATGTTACCACTTCCATTTCGTGTCACTACTTTGTCCAAGCCCGCATTAATAATCACTCTCTTGCACAATCTACACGGCTCCGCTCCGGCTTGAAGCGGTCTCCCATCTCCCATGTCCACACCCATGAGATACATAGTTCCACCAATTGCATCTTTTCTTGAAGCATGAATGATGGCGTTCATCTCCGCATGCACGGATCTGCACAGCTCATATCTCTCACCTGATGGCACGCCCATGCTGGATCTGGGGCAATATTTTATTTCCACACAATTTCTTGTTCCCCTTGGAGCCCCTGTGTATCCAGTAGAAATAATTTCGTCATAATTGACAATGACAGCGCCATAATTCCTTCTGAGACAAGTCCCCCGCCGGGAAATTTCTATCGCAATGTTTAGATAGTAGTCGTCTTTGCTAATTCTCTCCATCTGACCCGCCTTTCCTCAATAAATCCGGTGTATCACTTTTAAATACCCAGGGCGTTCTTACCCTTAATCTCCTATGCTATTCATTGAGCGAAGGCTTTTGTGATTTTCGATCATCACAAAGTGACCGTCCATAAGATTGATTGTCTGAATTGTTCCTTCGATAAATGTTCTTTCTCCAAAAAGGTTGATCAGCCAGAAACCATCCTGGCCAGCCTCTATTCTGGCCACATCTTTCATAATTTCTTTTTGTTCATTGCCCAAATTAATATACACCGTACTCAAACACATATTCGCCTCCTTATCCGCCTATTCTGTGGCGATGTCGCGTGATATACTTACTTTTCTCTCGAAAACCGAAATGTATTATCCCACGCCAAAAAATCATTTCCGTAGTTTTTATTTGCTACCTCTCAGACAACAGCCTTTCCAGCACCTTTTCTGCCGCGTGAAAGGCTTCTCCCTTGTCCAGCACATGGCCTTCCAGGCAGGCATCAAATACCTCTGGATCATTTGGCATGGTTCCGATTATTTCTATTCCCCTGCCTTTTATTTCTCTTTCCAATTTCTGGGTCACTTCTTCAGAGGGCATCTTGTTTAAAATCGCAATGACGTCCTTTTTCATGCCGCCGGCGAGTTCCCTTATCTTTTCAGCTATATTCACGGACTCAAATGACGGCTCAACCACAAGAATAACCTTGTCAATAGCCTCATCAATCCCTCTCCCGAAATGCTCAACGCCAGCCTCCATATCAACCAGTGCGATCCAATTTTCATTGAGACGAAGCTTTTTCAAGAATTCACGGCTCAGCACTCCCATGGGGCAGGCACATCCTTCAAGGGATCTGAGAATCTTCCCAATGCTGAGGAGCATGAATCCATCATTATTCCGGATATAACGGGATGGAATCTCCTCAAGTCTAATCTCTTCGCCCTCAAAAACATTAGGCTTTTGCATTTTCTTCTTCAGTGCCCCTTTTCCTCCTAAAAGTTCCATAAGTGGGAGAGGCGGACTCTTGAAACCGAGCATTCTGAAAAGACTGGAGTTCGACTCGTCGGAGTCAATAACCAGAACCAAAAACCCTCTTTCTTTAGCAGCTTTGGCCAACAGTGTTACAATAGTGCTCTTTCCACTCCCTCCCTTTCCACAAACGGATATCTTCATTTATTAAACCTCCATATCTCAAGAGTATTAATCTTTTTCATATATAATCAATATGTCCGCTATAACACGACATTTAATATTGTCCCGGCCAAGAGAGCGGTAAAAATCATTATACCGCTTGACATTAATGTTTTTGGAACCCCAAGCTCCCTCAGAAACACAACAAAAGTTGCTATACATGGGAAAAACATTACCAGCACCACACTGGCAACAACCAGTTGTTTGGCGCTCAATCCTAGAGGAGCCATCATGCCAAGAGCCACATCTTTTCTTAACAAGCCGATGATCAAAGAAATTACCGCTTCTTCAGGTAGTCCGAGAAGACCAATGATTACGGGCGCCGTAAAATTGGCGATTACTCTAAATACTCCAAGAAGATGGAGCATATTAATAACCACAATCGCAACGAGAATAATGGGAACGGCCTCCGCCAAAAAACCATAGGCCCTCATCCACACCTTTTGCAACACGACAGGCCATGGTGGCAAACGATAGGGTGGGATCTCAATCAAAAGTTCGGGTCTGAATCCCTTCACCGCATGCTTGAGAATAATGCCAAGGATAAGCCAGAACACAAAGAGAGTGCCGTAAACAATCATCACGTATCGCGCCCCGTGTTGACCAACCAGCCCGAAAATCATGGCCTGCAAAGCGGCACAGGGAACAGCAATAGTTATCAGTGTAGAGGCAATAAATCTTTCTCTTTTGGTTTCCAGTATTCGCGTCGCCAGTACAGCAGGCACATTGCAACCGAACCCAAGCATAGTAGGAATGATCGCATACCCATGTAACCCAAGACGGTGCATCATGGTGTCTACCAGAACTGCCAGTCGCGGCAGGTAACCGGTATCCTCAAGTAAACCAATTACTAAGTAAAAAGAGACAATGTAAGGCAATACCATGGCAAAAGGAACATAAAGTCCACTCGAAATAAGCCCAAAGGACTCCACAAAATTTACCTCCCCTTCGGTTAGCTTCCCTACCACGACATCGTGTAGAAAACCGCTCCCCCCCATGATAGCGCTTAGCCTCAATACCACCGGTTCCCATAAGCACGTAAAGAAAGGATCAAGCACATGCTTGATAAGGTTCTCACCGATAAGCCTAATTACATTAAATGCAATAAAAAGCATTAAGATTGCTATAATAATGCCTGTTATCGGTTTAACACTGGCATCCTGGAGACTTTCGATCCAGGTATGATGCCGGTGGTCAATACGCTGAACATGGCTTATGATCTCTCCAATCGTAATCCATCGCTCATCACGCCCGCGGGGAGATGTGCCCGGTGTTGTTGCATGGGGAATATTTTGGACAAGGTCCTTTATTCCCTCACCGGTCAGGGCCACCGTTGGAATAACCGGAACCCCTAAAAGGGCGCTTAATTTCTTCACATCAATATGTATTCCACGATGCTTCGTATCGTCCCACATGTTTAATGCGACAACGATCGGAATCCCTTTTTCTAACAACTGCAAAGTAAGATACAGGCTCCTCTCCAGATTGGTCGCATTCACCACATTGATAACTGTATCCCCGCTTTGCAGCATCTTAAGCGCGATTTTCTCGGCTTCGGAGGTCGGTTCCAGGGTATAGGTCCCGGGCACATCAATGACTTCAACCTTTTCTTGTCCAACCTTTAAAAAACCTCTGGTATAGCTTATCGTAGATCCGGGATAGTTAGAGACGGTGGTACGCACACCGGTCAGGCGGGAAAATACAACACTCTTACCCACATTAGGGTTCCCTACCAGTAGGATTTTTTTCATCTGACCTGATCCATATTAACCATGATCCGGTTGGCCATGCCGAACCCTATCGCCAACTGAACCCTGTCCACCTCAATGGTTACGGGCCCTTGTCCTATCATGGAGCTTATCTTAGTAATTTTCTTGCCTGGCATGATGCCGAGGGCGTTAAGACGCGCAATAAAGCCAAATCCTCCTTTAATCTCGGCTATTACTCCGCTATGCCCGGACCGCATCTTTGTCAAACTTATTAGATTGCTTCTGACCATAACACCTGTTCCTTGTAAATTCTGAAATAACTTTTTAGGAACCTTTTGGACTTTGTCCGACAGATTCCCAGTCTTTTATTTAGAAAATATGATCACCAGGGCCACCAGAACCCCGCTTGCCAAAGCAATGAAGCTGTAACTCTTTCGTTCCGTCTCAGACTGGGGCAGGAGGTGAGACGCACCCACATAAACCAATGATCCGGCAGACAATGAAAGCAGTGGCCCTAGGATCGATTCGTCAATTTGGCTTATGTACGGGAATGATACAAGCATCCCTGCGGGTGTGGTTAATGCCGCCGCAATGAAGGAAAGCAAAAGGGAAATCCGTTTGCTGAAGCCACTCCTCAATAAAAGCAGATAGGTAATAATACCCTCAGGGAACTCATGAAGGACCAATCCAACAGCGGTCATAAGACCCGTAAAAAGGCTGACAGTAAAGGTTATGGAGTAAATGAAACCGTCAATAAATGAATGGAAGCCTATTCCCAGCATCGTGATCAAACCGATGGAAGAGTGAACACTGGGGTCTTTATCGCACACAAAGGCATTCACAAAACGGTTGAACAAATGCAATCCGAAATACCCTGCCAGCAGATAAAAAGGGGCATGAACATTCATCCTAAAAGCTTTTGGAATGATATGCAAAAACGAGACGGAAATCAAAACACCAGCGGCAAAACAGATAAAATATATGGTATTTCTGTGCCCCCATTTTTCAAAACGTCGGATAACGTAGATGCCTGTTGATGTCACAACTGCTGCCAGGAGACTTGCTCCAAACGCCGTCCAAAAGGTTCCTTCCATAACTTTTTCCTAAAAATCCTCAGCGATCGGTAATGGCAGTCACACCGCTCAAGGACCTCAACGCAGCTCTCGCAACAGACTCATTCATCTACGTCAACAGGACCTGATTTTTAATCCTGAATTTCGTAAATATCTACAGGACAAATATCAGTGCGCTCTCCATATCTAATACATTTTTGACTGACAGGATAAGACTATTCTCTTCTGCATGCCCCGCCATCGGAACATGGAGGTTTTTCACATCGTTCATCGCGGCCGCAGCAAGTTCGGCCCGACATGCGCCCGGACGACTGTAACGTAAAAGAAGAAGCGGAAAGTACCCTGCTCATGACAGATGCACCACACTCCTTGCACTGGATTCTTTCATCTTCTCCCTTGCCTACCAGATACTCTGATATAGTCCCGCAGGTTTCGCATTGATATTCGTATATCGGCATCCTGGTCCTCCTTGCCTTTCAATGCCTTGGTTTATGATTAAATTATTATTTCGCCTGTCAAAACATATCATCCAGCCCGCTTTTATCAATCTTAAACCAGACCCTGCATAATTTCTCTCCGCCCTCATCGAAACACTTGAAGCCTCTTGAATCCACCTCTTCCACCTGTACTTCCCCCAATTCCTTGAACTGTTTTAGCCAGTTGTTACAGTGCTCTCCGCCACCGAAATAGACCTTTTGCCACCTGTTTCCCATTTCATCAACCCTCTCCCGGACAAGATCCTCTTCGGCCATTCTCTCCTGGACTGTTTTTTCCTGGTTATCCTGATTCGCGTCCATCACTTTCTCGTTTACGATGTATTTCGCACCGCTATTCCCGTATCATGGCTGTGCCGCACTTCGGGCATTTAAGCTCATAACAGGGATTCCTCAGCTGATGGCTGGATCGTTCACCACAATTGGGGCAAATGCAATATCCTCCCGGACCGGCAGCAAAACCACCTCCGCGGCCTTGTCCGCTACCGCCCCGGCCCTGTCCTCTGCCTTTACCGGGCCCTCTTCCGGTACCCTGCCCTCCCGGACCTGTTCCGTCTCCTCTCGGCATTTTATCAACCTCCTCAAATCTTGATTATCGGTAAAACGGTGGATGCTTCATATCCCAAGGGCATTCTCGAGATCTTTCCAGATCTTTTTGATCGATTCAGCGCCAATGGAATGCCCGTCATATTCAAAAATTGTCTGCCCCCTGACCATTGCCCTCGTAAAGACAGGATCGAACGGTATTCGGCCCATCACCTTTATGTGGCTCTCTTTTGCAAAGACTTCTATGGCCTTTCCCTGTTCAGGATTGAGATCAAATTTGTTGACACATATCATGGCCGGGACCTTGAAAAAGGCGGCCAGTTCTGCTACACGTTCCATATCGTGCCTTCCCGAAACCGTGGGTTCTGTCACAATAAGGACAGCCGTGGCCCCGCCGAGTGATGCAATCACGGGGCATCCTATTCCCGGAGGGCCGTCTGTGAGAAGTAAATCAAGGTTGCGTCCTTCCACAAGCTTTTTACCTTCTTGCCGGATAAGTGTCACCAACTTGCCTGAGTTTTCCTCCGCAATGCCCAGCCGCGCGTGGGCCATCGGCCCAAAACGCGTCTCAGAAATAAACCATTCTCCGCATGTATTCAGGGGAAAGTCAATTGCCTCTTCAGGACAAAAATAGTGACATACTCCGCAACCCTCACAGGCGATGTTATCCACGACAAAATCTTCGCTTATGGCGTTCCACCTGCACAGATCCCGGCAACGACCGCACCGGGTGCACTTATCCTGATTTATTACGGCAGTGTGTCCTGAATCAAAATCATGACGCTCCTTTATGTGCGGATCCATAATCAAATGGAGATCCGCCGCGTCAACATCCGCATCACAAAGCACCTTGTTCTTTGACAGGGATGCGAAGCTTGCCACTATGCTCGTTTTCCCTGTTCCACCCTTTCCGCTTATGACAACCAGTTCCCTCATTTCAATCTATCCCGCTTTACGATTTTTGCTTCTGTTTAAGATCTTTCCAGTTCTTGACGGGACACTATCCCTTCAATTTGATGAAACAAATCCTTGAATTTCTCCTTCCATTCGGGCATCGCCTCGACCAGCATCTCGCCCTTGGAATAAGACTCCGCAATTTTTCGATCAAAAGGAATCTCCATCAGAATAGGTATCCCTTCCTTTTCAGCAAACTCTCTTACCCGATCATCACCCATATCGGACCGGTTAATGATTAGCCCGCAGGGAATCCCGAGGATGTCCACCGCGCCTGCGGCAAGCTTAAGGTCATAAAGGCCGAACGGTGTCGGTTCCGTGACCAGCAATACAAAATCCGCCCCTCTCATGGAGGCGATCACAGGACAGGATGTGCCAGGAGGGGCATCAATGATGGTGATCATCCCCGGTCGCGTTTTTTCTCTGACTTTTCGGATAAGAGGGGGAGACATGGCCTCCCCTACTCTCAATCTGCCATGCACAAATTCCAGTCCGTTCCTGCGCCCCAATTCTATCACACCCAGTTCACGCCCCACCTCGGTAATAGCCTTCTCCGGGCACACCTCCATGCATCCTCCACAGCTATGACAGAGTTCATGGAAAGGCAAGACTGTTTCACCAATGACTACGATTGCATTGAACTGACAGATCTCGCTGCACTTCCCGCAAAGGGTGCATTTTTCCATATCCACTTCGGGCACAGGGGTGGTTATAGTCTCAACCCTTTCAATCACCGGCCGGATAAAAAGATGAGAGTTTGGCTCCTCAACATCGCAGTCCAGTAGCTGAACCCCTGATTCAAGCGAAACGGTCAGATTGGTAGCCACCGTCGTCTTTCCAGTCCCGCCCTTTCCGCTTGCTATGCTTATTATCATCAATGACTCCTAATTCTCTATTATGTATTACTTTTTTCGAGCTGTCTTCTCATATGATCATCGAGAGCTCCCTGAAGCGTTTCCGCTGCAAGAAAAGCACAGTGCTGATTCTCCTCTGGCAGGCCACTCAGAACATCAAGGATCATTTCTCCTGTAATTTCAGCAAGTTCATCAGGATTCCTCCCATGGGCCAGCTCGGCAGCGATGGAACCGCAAACTATGCTGGGACCGCATCCATCGGTTTGAAATGACGCCTCTTTCACCCTGTCTCTCTCAAATCTAAGAAAAATTTCCATCGTATCGCCGCAAGCCCCAGTGACACGGGCATACCCATCAGGATCGGACATCACGCCTATGAACAGAGGCTTAAGCCATCTATCAAAAGCTACCTGCCCATATGCCTTCCTTGTCTCTCTATAAATCTGATCCTGTAACTCTCTGGCAAAATCATCAAATTCGTCATACATTGAGCGTTACTCACTATCTATTAATTCAAAAGTTCTCTTAGTCTTGATTCGATTCAGCTTGCTCTTGCCTTTATTCCGCCTGCTCCCTTAAGCGGTGGAGCTCTTCTTTTCGGGATATGAGATCCTTCTCTAGCTCATTATCTATTCCTGCCGCGTCCCATACCTTTTCCGCGGCCCATCCCTCCGCCGCCCATACCGCGACCTATTCCAAAATGGCTTTCTACGTTCGGACCGGAGTCAGCACTAATCTCTCCCCTTCTGAATCTTTCAACCGCCTGCCGAACCTGTCCCTCTATCCCGGTTATCACCTTAATACCGGAAGCTCCGAATGTACGGAACGCATTGGGACCACAATTACCGGTCAAGACAAATAATACGCCCTTGTCAGCCATTAACTGGGCTGACTGTATGCCCGCACCGCCTCCAAGGGAGACATTGGGATTCGGAATTGCCTCGAATTCCAAGGTCTCCGGATCGATGATTAAGAAGTAAGGGCAACGCCCGAAGCGGGGTTCAACAACATCATCGAGCGTCGGTCCGGTGCTGCTAACTGCGATTTTCATCTTATTATTTGACATTATTTTCCTCCTGTTTTGGCTTGGTCAATGCAGTTTGTCTGACCATATAATCGTTGAGAGCTTCCTGGAGAGTCTCCGCAGCAAGAAAGGCGCAATGGGCCTCCTCTTCCGGGAAACTCCCCACAATTTCCATGAGACTATCACCAGTAATTTCCAGAACCTCCTCAGGACTTTTCCCGATAGCCATTTCGGCGGCAAAAGAACCGCAAACCGTAATGGCGGCACATCCGTCTGTCTGGAACGCGGCCTGTGCCACATGTCCCCTGTTAAACTTCAGACTGATCTCAATTGTTTCCCCGCACTTGCCGGTAAGGCGTGCATGGCCGTCAGGATGCTCTATGCTTCCCCTGTATATCGGATTCCTCCATCGTTCATAAGCCGAGGGGCTGAAAAAATCTTCTTCCTCCTTAAGCATTTTGCCTTTCAGTTCGAGCTTATCGCGACTATTTTTCTTCCTCATTTGGTTTCTACCTCATTAAAAAATCTTCCACAAACCTCCCCCTGCTGGGGTAAATTTCCTCAAGCAAGAAAGGATCATGAAAGTCCGATTGAAATAATCCATCAAGGTTTTAAGGACTGGACGTTATTTCCTTTAAGCTCCATTAATGATCACACGCGTTTTCCCCTGTCACCAATAAGCCTGCAAGATACTGGTTGACAAGCGATTCCGGCGGATCCATGGTCGCGCCTGTGATAACCCTGATTCCATTTTCCACAAAAAGCTGTTGAGCCCTGGATCCCATCCCTCCGGCTATTATTACATTGGCGCCCAGATCATGAAGCCATCTGGGCAAAACCCCGGGCTCATGCGTAGGGGGCGTATGCATCACCTTGCCATTGATCTTTCCAGCCTCGGTCTCAACCAAGGCAAACTGCTCACAATGTCCGAAATGGGAACAAAGCTTCCCTTCCATCAGAGGAATAGCGAATATGATTTTATCCTCATGACCTGCCTTTGGAGCCGCCGAAACCGATTTCCCGTCGCTTTGTTCATGCGAAACATCACGCCCGACCCGCTCCTTGGTCAATTCAATCACATTATCCACCATTAGGTTAAAGGCTTTATTGAATGGCAAGCGATCACTGTTCAGGTCGGCAACATTCCCCGTATCTCCTTGCTTGACGATCTCGGGCTCAATAGGCAATTTCCCCAGGAGAGTCAGATTCTCCCTCTGGGCCAGTATTTCGCCACCACGGGTTCCAAAGAGTTCTATTTCCTTTCCGCAGTGCGGACAAAGCAACCCGCTCATGTTCTCCACTATCCCTAGTATCTTCATATTAACCTGACGACAAAAATTGATGGACTTCCTTACATCAGCGAGGGAGACCTCCTGCGGTGTCGTTACAATAATCGCTTTTGCGTCGGGTATCGTTTGCGCGACTGTCAAGGGTTCGTCCCCTGTACCCGGAGGGGAATCAACAATGAGATAATCAAGGCGGGGCCATTCCATATCCGAGATGAACTGACGTATTACACCTATTTTTAGAGGTCCCCTCCATATGGTTGCTGCGTCTTTATTCTCTCCCAGAAGAGTCTCGATAGATATGACCTGCAGATTTGGAGAGAAAAGAACGGGTATCGCTTTTCCTGAATGCGAAGACGGTTGGATGTCTCCTTTTAATCCCAGCATCCTGGGGATACTCGGACCGTGGAGATCGACATCCATAAGTCCGACGCTGAATCCTCTGTCAGCAAGAATCACTGCCATGTAGGCGGCTACACTGCTTTTGCCCACACCTCCTTTACCGCTCATCACAAGGATCTTGTGTTTGATGTGGCTCAAGGTTTCCCTGATCTCCGCATCCTGTATTCTATGCTTTTCATCCCTACTTACATCTTGGTTATTTGTTGCCATAAAACTATAGTCCTCCATTCCATATTATTTTTTTCTCCCTTTCGATTCTTTACTTGGGGCATCCTGTCACCATAAATTTTCGACAGTTCAGGGAATCCTCAAGATATGCATTCAAAACCTCCTCCGCCTCCCCGCAGATAAACGATATTAGCTGAATTCCATACCCTTGCAAAAGGCCGGCGAAGAAATCTGATATGGCGCCGCAGATCAAAATCTCCACGCCGAAATCAGAAAGCCTTCTGGCACGGTAGAATACTGACTCCACATCGAAAAACTCAGTGCGCCTGTTACAAACGATTCCATTTTCAACATCCACGACAAGCAACTGCCTCGTCAAGTCAGCCACAGGAGAAATCCTGTTTTCCCAGACTGTCAGAACTACCTTCATCGCCCTTTAACCCCCATATCGCATGGAAAGGCAAGATCGGTGCCATAGATATAAGTTAACATTAAAAAATAAAAATTTTAAACTTATCAACAGGTTATCCAAGAAAAGGGGGAAGCAAGAGACCGATAGGCGTTATCGGTATTGCAATTATGCAAGATATTATATGATTGAAATTGCGTAAATGCAATTTCATCTAATTGTCATGCTTTCATGCCCTTTTTCCAGGAGAGGGAAAAGACGGGATAAGTCAGGGCGGCAAAGATCCTAACATTCCGCGTATTTCTTCAGCTCCCCTGAAAGTATACGCAGATGCCCTTTTTCCTCTTCGATTAATTTGTCAATAAATTCTCTGCCTTTATCCTCTTCGATGGAATCTTTTATGAGCACGTAGAACAGTATGGATTCCTTTTCAAAATCAATTGCGAACTTGAGGGCTTCCTTTATATCCTTCACCTGCTCGAGTTTTTCTTCAACAGTAGCTTCTTTCTTGAAGATATTTATATCAGCCATCATCTTGAGGTAGGCCTCTGTTTCATTGTCCGGATCCCACGCCACCTGTTTCTTTGCAGAATCAGGAAGCTTCGCTTTCATGGAGATAAAAGCTTCTTTATGCTCCTGCTCCTGCCCGGCCAGATCATGAAAAAGTTTCCTGATTTCAGTGTTTTCCACCAATTCTCCGGCCCTCTCATAAAATAAACGGCCGTTTTCTTCAATCTTTATGGCCACCTCAAAAATTTCCATCGCGTTAAATCCCAGAATCATGGTTCTCTCCTTCCTGCGTTCTCTTAATATCTTAACATCATTTATCCACTATCAATCTAACTATAAATTGGATAAGAGTCAAGAACCCAAAGGAGCTTGAAATCTGTCAAACTGGAAAGGAACCTTTAGTGCTGCAAGTTTAAATCACTATTATTCCGCCGAATCTTAACAGACCTGATATTTCTGCCGGTTTTCCGGTCAAAAAAATGGGCCCTCTTCATATCAAAGCAGAGATCGATTTTTTCTCCCTCTTTTACCTTTGTTCTGAGATCAAGTTTGACTCTGATCATCTGTTCACCGATCCTTACATTCAGCTCCTGATCAAATCCCAGAGGTTCCACAAGATCAACATGCGCATTCTCTATCCTTGCCAATGAATCAGGATCGGAGACGAATCTCTCATCCATGAAGAAATCAGGCCTGATACCCAGCTTGATTTCATTTTCATTCATCATCGAAAACAGCTCTCTGGTATTATCCTCCTTATCAATGAGAATTTTTCCGCCCTCAAGCTCAACAAAATTATTATTGACCTTCACATCGAGAATGTTCATTGAAGGCGCGCCAATAAAGGTGGCAACAAATATGTTCACTGGCCAGAGATATATCTCCATGGGGGTTCCCTGCTGTTCGATGCGACCGTCTCTCATCACGACAACCCTGTCACCCAGCGTCATGGCCTCAACCTGGTCATGTGTTACGTAGATACTCGTAGTCCTGTATTCCCTGTGAATACGTCTTATCTCCGATCGCATTCTGTGGCGAAGTTTAGCGTCAAGATTGCTCAACGGCTCATCAAACAGAAAGACATCCGCATCTCGGATAATAGCACGGCCCATAGCCACCCGCTGCCTTTCACCTCCGGACAACTTTGCAGGTTTTCTCTCAAGCAACTTATCCAGTTGCAGGATCTTGGAGACCTTTTCAAGTTTTGATTCCATTATGTCCTTTTTGACCCTGGCCCTTTTTAGGCCGAAAAGGATATTCTCCCTCACATTCTTATGGGGATAAAGGGCATAATTTTGAAACACCATGGCAATATTTCTATGTTGAGGTTCGACAAGATTCACCACCCTGTTGTTGATCATTATTTCACCTTCGGTAACATCCTCGAGACCGGCTATTAATCTTAGGGTAGTGCTCTTTCCGCATCCGGAGGGACCTACCAGGACCACAAATTCGCCCTCTTCAACATCCAGGTTAATATCATGGAGCACTTTACTGCTTCCGAATCTTTTCGAAATATTTTTAAGGCGGACACGCGCCATGATTATTCCTTGACCCCCCCTTCCACCAATCCCCCTGTAAGATTACGCATAATCAACATAAAGCAGATGACAACAGGAATGATTGTCAGCATTGACGCGGCCATGATCCTGTCCCAGATCGCGTTTTTCGAATAAAATAGTGACCGGAGTCCCAGAGGCAGGGTGAAAAAATCGTGGTACTGTTTGAGGAATACTGATGCGAAAAGGTATTCATTCCAGGCTATTATAAAACAATACACAAAAACCGTTATTAACATGGGGATTGATAGAGGAAGAATAATGAGAAAAATCGCCTCTATCCTGGAACATCCGTCAGTCGCAGCCGCCTCCTCAAGCGAGTATGGTATTGTCCTGAAATAATTTCCAAGCATATATAAGGAAACCGGAAGCGTCTGCATGATATATATAAGCAGGAGGCTGAATAAAGATCCCCATACAGACCCTGCCAGACCCGCCTTTACACTCATCTGATACAGCGGGACCATAAGAAGAACACCGCCGATCATATAGACGAACAGGATGCTTCTCTGGATGATTTCCCTTCCTTGAAACCTTAGGCGGCTGAAGGAATACGCTCCGAATATCGCAAGAAACAGAGATATGAATGCGGCGGTGCCTGAAAGCGCAAAACTGTTAAAAAAGTACCTAATAAACGGAAACACATCTCCGGTGGATTGATATTTTTCCAGTATCTTCTCCCTTTGCGACTCAGTAATATGCGGATTATCCAGAAGTCTATCGATACTTTCAGGAATATCTTCAGCGCGTCTTTCGGCCAGACCCAGCAGTTCTCTATAGGCGTCCAGATTTATCTTTGCAGGGATCAGAGACGGGTTTCCCCAGTCAAACTGATATTTAAGGGATGTGGAAAGGATCTGAAAAAAAGGGAAGAGAGAAAATAAGAGCACTGCGATCATCCCGATCAGAATCATTATCTTCCCTAAAGTACTTCTTTTACCAAGCATCACGGTCACCATTTCAAAACCTTCTTTACATAAAAAAAGACCAGGAGAGATAGCATGATAAACTGAAAGACCGATACTGAAGCAGCAAAACCCTGGTCTATGATCCCTGTAAACGCCGTATAGTATGTAAAGACCGGCAGAGTTTTTACGTTCGGAGCGAGTAAAAAAACATCCTCGAACTTATTTATATTCCAGATCAACCTCAGTATCACAAGAGTGCCCAGGACAAAATATATTTCCGGCAATGTAACATGGAAAAAACGTCCAACCGGGCCGCAACCGTCGATGGCGGCCGCTTCATATTGATCCCTGTTAATGGACTGGAGTTTTGATATGATTAACAGATAGGATATGGGAAAGTGCTTCCATATATCGAACAGGACCACTATCAGTAGAGCCGTCTTTGGATTCCCGATAAGATTTTGCCTTGATCCTGTTATTCCAAGGATCTCCACTACGACATGATTGTATATGCCGTTTACAGGATCGAAAATGAATTGCCATCCGAAGACAACCGCTATAACAGGCGCGAAATAGGGCAGAAGGATTATTGCCCTCACGGCATTTCTCAGGGGAAACCTCAAATTCATGAGAAGTGCCACAAAAAGGCCTACCAGCGTTGAACCGGCAACTGATCCGGCAAGATAAATTATTGTCGTGATCACGGAGCTGTAAAACGCCCCATCCTTTATCAGCCTTTCATAATTCTCAAGACCGATAAATATCTTTTCTCCCGTAAGCCTCACATCGAAAAAGCTGAGATAGAAGTTATAGACCACGGGGTATATTATCAGAAGACCAATCACGCCCAGGCTGGGGGCTATAAGCTTCCACCCCAGACGCGATTCTCTCTTCGCAATCGTGACGGTCATCTACTCATTAATAACCTCTGACATCTGTTTTTCGGCCCATTTGATGGCATCCTCCTCTTTCATCCCCTCAATGGTAACGGCATATATCATTCTGGGGATAATCTGCTTCGCGAAGATCTTTCCGGATGCGGGAAAAGATTTTCCTCCGACAATCGTGAATGATCCGATGCTGTCAAGCCCTGAGATAATCTCCTCAATCTTTTCCCTGCCATATCGTTTAAAAATCCCCATTGGATCATTAAGATATTCGGGCATTTGAGCAATATCTCTCAGCATGGGATTCATTCCGCCCGGTGACATGTGCAGGAAAGTTATATAGCTTGATGGCTCAAACAGAAACTGAACCAGTCTCCCGGCCGCCCTGTTCTTTTCTTCCGATTTTTGATCAATGAGACCAAGTGCCACAATCGAGCCGTAGCTGCTTTTGCGCTTCTTCATTATAGTCGTAACCACCCTGGTATTATCGACGAGCTGCGGATCAAAACTGCTGCCCTCAAGTTGTGGAAAATTCTCATTTGTAAGTGACCCGGCGGCGGCTTCGGCGAGCGCGAGATCATCCATAATATATGTGGAGTAAAAAAACATGGCCATCTTTCCCTGCAGGTAATAATCCCGTGCACGCCATGTCTGAGGGCCTGGCGGGTTATATTTTGCCAGTTCCGCATAGTACCTGAGAACCTCCAGCATTTCCTTGGAATTGAATATCAGATCTCCTTCAGCGTTGAATTCAGCGGCTTCATTGGAAAGGGCGAAATGGGTAAAACACTGTTCCGCATAGTTCTCAGCCTTTGTGCCGACAAGGATCCCGTACTTATTTTTTTCAGGCTCATAAAACTTCTTTGCCGCTTTAAGAATATTCCCCCATGTATCTGGAGGATCAAGTCCAGCGTCTTTAAACCAATCAGCCCGGTACCATATTCCCTGCACCCATCCGTGATAGGGGAGCCCGTAGTATTTATCAGGAAATGGAGTCTCAAGCATCTTCAAAGCCCCCTGAAAGAACCTGCTCTTTCCAATGCTGTTCACAAGAGCGGTTGAGCTTATAGTATCCATAATTCCTTCCTCTCCAAAAGCCATCATCAGCTCGGAGCTCCCTTCGACCAACCCCGGGAGTTTTCCTGCTGCGGAAGCGGCCGCCATCTGAGCAGGCATGTCATTCTCTTCCACAGGCACAAGATTCACTGTAATGTCAGGATTTAATGCCTGAAAGGTGTCCATTAAAAGCTGGATCGTCTTCATCCGGTCAGACTGGGTCTCTGCGGTCCAGAATTCAACAACGGTCGAACAGTATCCCAATTTGACGCCAATCACGATAAAGGTTGTTATCATGACAGCAAAAAATAAATATCTTTTCATGACTTTCTCCTTTCTTTATGACGGTTAAGATATTTAATAACAGGATGCGCCGGAAAGAGATCAGGCTCTTTTCTTTATTAACGCGCGCCGGATTCGGATCAGGAATTTTTCATTCCTGTTTTACATCAGTCAGAGGGTCATCATCAGGAAAGATCCTTGGAAGAACATCTTATATATGATATAGTTATAATTATATTAAAAATTTTTTTAATCGTCAAGATCGGCTGTTGCACGGAATCCACCATCAAATCTCAGACAGAATACTCATTGTGCCGGATTTTGGCAGAACCCTGGCCAACAGCTGGGTGCTGGATACCAGGCGCCAAGGAGCGACGACCGAGGAGTATAAGTAATACGCCGCAAGTCTGTCTAGAGCCTCCAGGTCGAACGATAGCGTGTCTATAATGATGCCTTAAGCCGGTTGTCGGAATCGGGTATGAGTTAAGCTTACCAGGAACGGGTTCGACCGGGGAAAAAGCTATTATGACTGAAAAAAAGATGGAACTACTTTCTCACTACAGGGTTCTTGATTTAACCGACGAAAAGGGCTACCTGTGCGGAAAAATCCTCGGGGATCTCGGGGCTGACGTGATCAAGATTGAAATCCCCGGTGGTGATCCTTCCCGCAATATCGGTCCCTTCTATCATGACATTCCGGATTCAGAGAAGAGTCTGTCCTGGTTTGCGTTCAATTCTAACAAACGCGGCATAACGCTTGATATCGAAAAATCTGACGGCCGGACAATCTTCCTTAGACTGGTGGAAAAAGCCGACCTGGTAATAGAGTCCTTCCCGCCCGGGTACATGGATAATATCGGACTGGGATATTCAACCCTCAGTGAGATAAAACCTGATATCATAATGACCTCAATAACGCCTTTTGGTCAGGCCGGCCCCTATGCCGATTTCAAGGCGTCGGATATTGTCTTAATGGCGATGAGCGGGGTGATGTATTTATGGGGTGACCCTGACCGGGCTCCCGTACGTCTGAGTGTTGACCAGGCATATTACCATGCTTCAGCCGACGCTGCCACGGGTTCTCTCATAGCCTTGTATCACAGGGAGGTCTCCGGTGAGGGCCAGCACATTGACGTATCCACGCAGGAAAGCGTAAAAGTCGCCACAATAGAATCCGCCCCTCTCTACGACATGATCGGATTAATCAGAAAAAGAACCGGCTCTGTCTCGGTTTCCATCAGCAAGGAAGATATTATTACCCGACATACGTGGCCTTGTAAGGACGGTTACATAACGTTTGAAGTGCTCGGAGGGAAAATAGGTGCGAGCTTTAATCGAGCTATTGTAAATTGGGCGTCTGATGAAGGGATGGTTGATGAAAAGCTTGTAAAAATGGACTGGGAGGAGTTTGATTATCTTGCCGCCACACAGGAAGAACACAACCATATTAGTGAATTTATCGGCACGTTTTTTCTGACCCACACAAAGGAGGAGCTTTTTCGGGGAGCAGTAGAAAGGCGAATCATATTATTTCCCGTTACCGACACCAGGGATATCGCCGAAGATGAACAACTCAAGGCCAGAAACTATTGGGAATCGGTCGATCATCCCGAATTGAACACATCAATCCCTTATTTCGGAAGGTTTGTGAAAATCCCCGGATCTTCGCGGGCCATCCGGCTGCGCTCACCGCTTGTTGGAGAACATAACAGGGAGATCTACGGGAAAGAATTGCTTCTGTCGGATGAAGAACTCATTGCCCTGAAACAGGCCAGGGTCATATGAAGGCAGTCATAAACCTCGTTCCCCTGGCATTGCATGGTCGTACAGATGCTATTGAGAATACTCATAGGAAATTTCGTGAAACTGTCTCTCCCTGCAGCAAGCTACGGGGAACGCTATCTCCGCATTTTGAGTATATTCCGCGATCAAGCATTTGGAGGGACGCGTTTTATCGCGTCCGCTTTTATCGGCCACGCCGGAGCGTGGCCCTCCATATGTTCTTATCCGGAATCCCAAGGGTGCCAGGATTACCTGCAACCCCATCGGTTTTACGGAATGGGGATTAAAATCAAAAGTGCGGAATTATCAAATTGTGAGGTGAAAATATGCCTGAAAAAGCATTGAATGGAGTCAAGATCGCCGACTTTTCCTGGGTTGCAGCAGGGCCGTGCATATCCACGTTTCTTGCAGCCTATGGCGCGACAGTCATAAAAATTGAAAGCACCAAAGTAGCGGATATGGGGAGAACGATCCCCCCGTTTAAGGATAAAAAACCCGGCCTGAACCGGAGCGGCGCTTACGCCCTCTTTAACTCCAATAAATACGGTGTAACACTCAACATGAAAAGCCAGGAGGGCCTGGAGCTGGCAAAAAAAATCATATCCTGGTCCGATATGGTAATAGAAAATTTCACCCCCAAAGTCATGAAAAGCTGGGGTCTTTCATATGAGGAGATTATCAAGTTTAAGCCCGACATCATTATGTTAAGTTCCAGCATGGTCGGCCAGGACGGCCCAAGGGCGAATCAACCTGGTTTCGGCGGACAGCTTACCGGCATGTGCGGCTTTACCCAGTTATGCGGATGGGAAGATCGTGTTCCTGTGCGGCCCGCAAGCGCTTACACCGATATCATCGGCCCCAAGTTCGGCGCGGCGGCATTAATGGCGAGCCTGATAAGTCGATTGAAAACAGGAAAAGGGCAATATTTTGACTTGTCGCAATTTGAGGCGTGCCTCTACTTCATAGCCCCCGCTGTCATGGATTATACGGCAAACCATCGGATTGCCGAAAGACGTGACAACATGCACCCGGTTAATGTTCCTCATGGGGCGTATCAATGCAGGGGAGACGATAAATGGTGCGTAATCTCCGTTTCAAACGATTACGAGTGGCGTCAACTATGCCAGGCGATGGAAAAACCAATGCTGGTCAGTGATCCCAGATTCCTTGACAGGTTATCCAGGAAGAAAAACGAAAAAGACTTAAATAAGATTATCACAGAATGGACAAAATCCATGACCGCAAATGAAGTAATGATTATGCTTCAGAACTCCGGGGTTCCCGCGGGCATGGTCAAGGACATGCAAGAACTTCGCGCGGACCCGCAACTTAATTATCGGGGACATTTCCAGAAGACAGACCATCCCGAAATGGGTGAATATACAACATACCTGCCAGCGTTCAGGCTTTCGAAGACTCCGCCGGTCGTTTCAATGCCCGCTCCATGCCTTGGTGAACATAATCACTATGTTTGTACCGAGATCCTCGGAGTCAGCGATGAGGATTTTCTGGCCCTCGATTCCAGGGGCGTATTCAAATGAGAAAATTTTATTAGCAGAATGTCGGGTAAAGACCGACATTCTGCCAGCTTCACTTCATTATAAGATTTATTACGGCTACGCCTGAAAAAAGGACCAGGATCGTTGAGACTGCCCCGAATCTGCAATATTCAAAAAACCCGAGTGAATATGCATCTCTGGCCCTTTCCGCTACGATAATGTTGGCGACCGATCCGATCAGGGTAAAATTACCCGCCACCGTGGTAATAAAAGCTAGAAGCACCCAGCCGAGCGGGGCCGAACCCAGTCCTTCGAGATATGGCCCGGTCATAAGTACCATCGGGACATTTGAAATAAGGTTTGATCCAAGAGTCATGATTGTGGAAAAAATAATCAGACCCGAGGGTCTGGACAGTGAGATATGGGAGGAACTCAGATTCCAGATTCTTTCGATAATGCCTGATTTGGCAAGTCCTGCAACGACGATAAAAAGGCAGCAGAAAAAGAGGAGAAGGGCCCAATCGATTCTGGAAAAAACATCCCGTGGATCTTTACCTCCGATCAATATCAGTGCCACCACACCGGCAAGGGCGGTAAATCCGAGGTGAAATCCTGCAAAGAATCCGAAGATGACGGACACCGTTACTATTATAACTGTTGTGAGACGCCCTTTATCATATTCAATAGATACCGCTTGAAGCTTCAGCCTGCCCGCTGGCAGTTTTCGGTTATAAAAAAGCGATAAAAGGCACATATTGATAAGCAATCCGGCTGCCGACGCGGGCCCGGCAATAAAAAGGAACTCGGTAAACGAGAACCCGCTTAAACTGCCTATGATCATGTTCTGGGGATTTCCCACGAGAGTGGCCGCGCTTCCAATGTTTGCGGAAGTAGCCAGCGCCATGAGATATGGGCCCAGAGGCAAGCCGGAATTTACACAGGCCGAAATAATGACAGGCGTCAGGAATAAGCAGACCGTATCGTTCACCATCAATGCAGACAAAAAACCTGAAACGAGAGACACCGCCATGAGAAGTCGGCGCGGCGTGCCCGAGAAATAAATAACCCGGCAGGCCAGCATCTGAAAGAAACCCGCTGATTCCATGTAAACGGTGAGCACCATTGTCCCAAAAAGCAGCACTATTGTGTCATAATCGATCGAGGCATAACTTTCCACCGGGGTCAGGGCCCCTATGGCCACCATAAGAAAAGCGCCAACGAGAGCCCCGGCCGGTCTTCCTATAGGTAAAAGAGAAAGCCTCCTGGATGAGATTAGGAGGTATGTTAAAATAAATACGATATATATCAAAATATCCATTCAAATTATTCCTTACATTCTTCTAAAATTTGATGGTATCTTAACTCAAACAGGCTAGGCAGATTACCACCCGAAATCAATAATGTCTTTAAAAAATATATGATTGCCTCTCTTTTCTTCCTCCTATATATTGGAGAGAAAGATAAAAATCCCGGATAGTTATATATTATTTTTTCGAGGAACAGCCTATGTCTCATAAACATATCCCCAAAAAGATCAATGTGAAGCTGGCCATTATTTTCCCGTTATTATTTTCAGCGCAACATCTTTTTGCATCACAGGGAGCCCCCGATCCAATCTCCTGGGAGTTTCTAATAATCGGAATGCTTGGAGGGCTGGCGCTGTTTCTATATGGTATGGGAAAAATGAGTGAGGGCATGAAAAAAATCGCCGGAAATAAAATGAGGAAGACCCTCGCGGCGCTCACCAGGAACAGGGTAACGGCATTGTTAGTAGGCGCATTTGTTACAATGGTGATACAGTCAAGCAGCGCAACAACCGTGATGCTGGTGAGTTTTGTTCAGGCAGGCCTATTGAGTTTTGGGCAATCCCTAGGGATTATACTGGGTGCCGATATAGGGACGACCGTCACCGCACAGTTGATAGCCTTCAATGTGACGGATTACGCCCTTTTAATGATCGCAATGGGTTTTGGCCTGAATTTATTTTCCAGGAACGATGGCCTCAAAAACATAGGTGAAATCATCATGGGCTTTGGAATCCTTTTTTTCGGGATGAATTTAATGAGCGATGCCATGGCACCGCTACGCGGACTGCCAGGCATTCTTGTAGCAATGAAAGGCATGGAAAATCCTTTCCTAGGCCTGCTGGTCGGGACCGTCTTCACCGCCCTTGTTCAGAGCAGCGCCGCCTCGATTGGAATCGTTATCGTTCTGGCGCACCAGGGATTGATAACACTTGAATCGGGTATTCCCATTATTTTAGGGGCAAATATAGGCACCTGCATCACCGCGGGCCTGGCCTCCATTAACACCACACGGGAAGCAAAACGCGTGGCCCTTGCGCATGTGCTCTTCAAGGTCGCGGGGGTCATGTTATTCATCTTCTGGATTCCGGGCTTCTCTGAACTTGTCAGAAACATATCTCTCCGATTCGGATCAGATATAGCCAGACAGATTGCCAATGCTCATACTATCTTCAATGTGAGCCTTGGAGTGGTTTTTCTCCCATTCATAGATATTTTTCTCAGGCTTATTTTAAAGATTTTGCCGGATAAGACGGAAGATTTAAGCATCAGACCCAGAACGATATATCTTGACGAAAACAGCCTCTCATCCCCCGCTATGGCCATCGAACTTGCAAGGAGAGAAATCTCTCACATGGCGGAGATCGTCGGCCGAATGCTCCGAGCAATCATTATTCCATTCGTTTCCGATGAAAAATGGATAAAAAGGGAATCATTGGGCAGTGATGAAAAAGAACTCCTTTTAAGGGAAATACCTGTCATGGACGAACGACACCCAAACCTCACTCTCTTTGAAGCCCTGGACATGAGAGAAGAAAAGATTGATTTTCTCAATGACAAAATACATGACTTTTTAATAAGGATCGCCAAGCAGGAGTCCACTGCCAACCTGGCGAATGAGATATATGGAATGATATCCATATCAAGCGATCTGGAGAGTATTGGTGATATTATCCACAGAAATCTGGTAAAACTGATTGCTAAAAAAAGGCAGCTGAATGTGGATTTTTCAGAGGAAGGAAAAGAGGAACTGATGATCTATCATGAAAAGGCGTGCAGCCAGATCAACCGCCTTCAGGAAGCCTTTTCAGAACGCAACCTGGAAAAGGCCCAAAAGATCATGGAAGGAGAAAGAAGGTATCTGGACCTGGAAGCACAATACAGGATAAAACATCTGGAAAGAGTGCGGCATGAGCGCCTGCAATCGGTTGAGACTCATGAAGTACACATGGAGCTGATGGATATCCTTAAGCAGATAATCTTCTACACATCAAATATAGCACAAACCTTCCTTTTACAATACGGACCGGGCTTATACAGAAGCCAGTTATTAGATGAAACTTTATAAAAAATAGCCCGCAGGGGTGTGATACTGAGAGACAATTATCACATAGCATATTCCCTATGGTAATTTCATATCATTCAGAGATTCTTACACGCGCGATTGATGGCCACCGGACGAGCAGGCTTTAGGCCTCACGCAACAGTCTCGCGCTCAGACCTTCCGTTATCCCATCCGCCTTTTTCTGGAAAGCCTTAATATGCGGGCTTGACAAATGCTCTTTAAGGGCTTCCATGCCCTCCCAGATCTCAATCGTCGTGACTATATTTTCATCCTTTTCCTGAACAGGGTCATCTGTATCTATATCCACTGTAAGCAGATATTGTTTACAGCCCTTCTCCTTGAGTGTCTCCGGCATGAGTTCCTTCTTGAACATGTCAATAAATTCCGCGCGTTTCCCCGGTCTGATTTTTGTGAATGCGACTACATAGACCATCTTTTTCCCTCCTGACCTGAAATATAAATAACCGGCAGATCCATCTATGGGCATATACCATAAAGAAGGCCTTCAGGAAAGAAAAGACTGTCAGAAATGAGGATTATCCTCTGTATTTACCTCTGTGCCCTCACCAAGTACCATGTACTTGTAGGCTTCATACAGCAGCAGTCTTACCCTGGGGATATCATTGACATCAAGGCTGTTCGCTGATTTCCACTCTCCGTCCGCGCTTTTATAACGTTTCCTGAAAGATGCCCTTTTATTTTTGATCTCTTTTCCATCTTTCGTCACAGTAACATTTTCAAATATTGATACCTCGCATGCCCCGCATTTGAATCTCTTTTCCGGCTGTGTCATCCCTTTTCCCCTCCTTTTTTTTATTACTATATTCATCATCTGTGCCAAAAAATAAGGGAAGACCGCAGGTAAAAAATATCAAAGACTTAGGATATTTTCATGATGGTCAACTCAATATCTCTTATTTATCTGCCCATTTAATTGTACATTCTTGCACAATATATATAAAATGCCGCCTTCAGTGCATCAACGGGAAAGTTCAGGATTTTGATAAGACCGACTTATCGAAGTTTTTGCAATCGAATGATAACTGAAACTTTTAAAATGAAATCACAGATTATAATGGATAGATAGATTTTAGGTTTTCAATGCCGGGTTAAACTATTATTTTGTAGTGCTTTTTCCGAATTTGATATATTTCTTTTAAACAATGAGAGCTTTAGCGTCCTAATGACGTCAGATATAATATGTTAGGTTCTTCTCCAATATCGTTGAAGAAATCAGCCAGAGATAGACACCAGCAGTCTGCCGGACAAAGTCCGACAGGCTCCCAGGCTTATATTTAGCCTGATGGCTAAAAATCGCAGCATGGAAAACTACGGAGAATTTTAAAAATGATCAAGGAAAATATAAAAAGTATCTTAGGCGAATTACCGCCGGGAGTTATCCTCGTGGGCGCAGCCAAAACGCGGACGCCGGAAGAGATTATAAAAGCGCTGGACGCGGGTCTTGAGATAATCGGGGAAAATTATGTCCAGGAAGCGGAAAGGGCTTATTCTGTTATTGGAGGAAAAGCCAAATGGCACATGATCGGGCATCTCCAGAGCAACAAGGCAAAAAAGGCGGTTGAGATTTTTGACATGATCGAAACACTGGATTCCATGAAAATTGCCTCCGCAATTGAAAAGGCCTGTCAAAACACTGGGAAAATAATGGAGGTGCTCATTGAAATAAACAGCGGGGAGGAGGTCAGGAAGACCGGGGTCCTGCCCCGTGATGCCATATCTATGATTAGGGAGATGGCCGAGCTTAAAAATATCAGGATTAAGGGGCTCATGACAATGGGACCATTTAGCGGCGATCCTGAAAACGCGCGGCCATATTTTAAAAAAACAAGAGAAGTATTTGAAAAAGTCAGGGACATGAACATTACGGACGTTGATATGAAATATCTGTCCATGGGTATGTCCAACTCCTATAAGGTCGCAATTGAGGAAGGCGCAAATATGATCAGGATAGGAACAGGAATATTCGGGGACCGAATTTGAGTGATGACCAGATTCGCTGAAAGAGAGATGAAACGCCTGATGGGAAAGGCGATTTATAAATACGGCATGACTGAGGAAGGTGATCACATCCTGGTGTCCGTTTCCGGGGGAAAAGACAGCATGTCGTTGTTATGGCTCCTGAGGGAGAGGATACAGAGAATACCCATTGATTACCGTATTACCGCGGTTCACGTTGATCCCGGTTTTGGCAATGATTCAGCGGCAAGGATGGCCGACTTTTTTGAAAACAGTGGCTTTGATTATAAAATAATAACCGGCGATTTCGGCCCAAAGGCGCATAGCCCGGAAAACAGGGAAAACCCCTGCTTCTTCTGCTCCAGACAAAGGAGAAAAGCAGTCTTTGAACTTGCGGGCGAACTCAACTGTAACAAGATTGCCCTGGGCCATCACAAGGACGATATGATAGAAACCTTTTTTCTTAATATCCTCTTCGGCGCTTCCGTCAGTACCATGATGCCCGTGCAGGATTTTTTTAACGGAAAAATCAGGGCGATCAGGCCCATGTTCATGATCGATGAGGATATCATCTCAAAGTATTTCATGGAATCAGCCCTGCCTGCGATAGAACTCGGATGCCCCTCGGCAGGTGTTTCAAAAAGATATGAGATCAGGAAATTGCTCCACGACCTTTATCGCACAAATAAAAAGATAAAAGGGAATATATTCCACGCCCTGCAGAACGTCAGGCCTGAATATCTTTTGTAATAAAGCTTAAGCCTGCGCCTACCTTTCGAGCGGAATATCACCAAGATTGACGTCTTTTGAGGTGTTTAGATCAGAGAAATACTTTGCCTTAAA
>JAFGDF010000109.1 GCA_016932235.1 Deltaproteobacteria bacterium
CGGGCGGGCAACCCTTCGACCTCGCTCAGGGCCGTGAGTCCTTCGACGTTGCTCAGGACCATGAGCCTGCCGAATGGCGCGTCGAACGGGCCGGAGGATGACGATATTTTTGACAAAGTATTGCTAAGGTATCTTTATGATGCCGATTTATAATACAGACTTTATTATTAAGAATTCATCCCTGTTTTGAAAAGCGGAGTATTCTGCTTTGATATCATACATGGTTGGGAGCATGTATATGAACGAGACAAAACAATACAGGATGATAATTGGAGTGACGGACATCATCGATTTTGACAGCATAACAGAAAACAAGACTGATCTTGATGCATACAAAATGCTTAAAGAGTATTACAGACTTGTAGAAGATCTGTTAAGTAAGGCCGGAGGCAAGGTTATTAAATTCTTGGGAAAAGAGGTTTTTTTTACATTTCCCGACAGCCACGCAAAACAATCAGTCTCCTACTTGCGGGAATTAAAGTCGCAAGCCCAGACTATCTGGTCCGAATACGATTTAATATGCAGTGTCAGAACTAAAATCCACATTGGGCTCGTCGAACTATATGACTACAACATCCCTGGACAAGGGATTGACGTCGGTGGCAAGCCTGTGAATGATCTTTTTCTCATGCCATGGGATGGGCCTGAACTATCAGAGGAAATGAAACAATTCGTTGAAAACCAGGGGTTGCAGCTATAAAAGGCAGTAATTACCAATATTCGATTACGCCCACCCTATTTTTAAAGGAGAATAAAAATGGATTGTATTATCATCGATGCATATTCCCATGTCTCGCCTCTCAAATATACCGAGTTTATTAGAGAAAAATATCCAATCATGTATAACAACATGCTTGGCCCATGTGTGCCCCTATATGACATGGACGCAAGATTTCGTATTATGGATAAGTTTCCAGAGGTTGTCCAGGTCTTGACCATAGGTCCGGTACCGCCCATTGAATATTTCGCTAATGAGAAACAGACTGTCGAACTGGCAAAGATGGCCAACGATGAAATGGCTGAGCTCTGTTTGAAATACCGTGACAGGTTTGTCGCGGCTATCGCCCTTTTACCCATGAACAATATTGATGCCGCCTTAAAAGAAACCGACCGGGCTATCAGGGATTTGGGATTTAAGGGCATTTACGTCCATTCCAACATTAACGGTAAACCCCTTGATGCTCCGGAATTCCTGCCCCTCTGGGAGAAAATGACCAGGTACGATCTTCCCGTTTACATCCATCCCTGGAGACCGCCAGAATTTTCTGATTACGCAACCGAAAAAGAATCGAAGTATTACATCGCCTGCAATTTCGGCTGGCCTTATGAAACTACCGTCGCTATGACCCGTCTTATCTTCAGCGGCATCCTTGACAAATATCCCAGCCTGAAGATTATTACACACCATTGCGGAGGCATGGTTTCCTTCTACGCAGGCAGGATCTACCAGCACTACGGCACTCAGTTAAGTAATGTTACAGATATCGCGAAGACCCCCCTGGAATACTATAAGATGTTCTACAGCGATACCGCTATTCATGGCAATACTCCTGCCCTCATGCTGGCTTATGACTTCTGGGGCCCAGACAAGCTGGTCTTCGGCGCTGATCTGCCCTTGGGGGACTTCTTCTGGGGCGTCCGAAGCTACCGCGTTACCATCAATGCCATAAATGACATGGGAATCAGTGACGAGGATAAAAAGAAAATCTTCGCGGATAATGCCAGGAGATTACTGCGAATTCCGATTTAGAAAAAAAACAATCATAGCTATAGTGAACGACATAAATAAGTGGCCATACTCGCAAAAGCAGGCTACGGATGTCACGCTGATCTTCTCATAGACCGATGTAAAACAGCCTCCTTAATCCAGGTTTTGTGATCTTTGAAAGACGACATCTCATATAAATTTCAACTTAGCCTAGCAATGGGCTGATTTTAAAGGGTTTACGCCACTGTATTATGTCAGAATGGTAGGCCGCTATAGAGAAATAGCCAATCAAACCCTTAAAAATCAGCCCATCCGCACAGTAAAAATTAGATGTCGTCTTGAAAAGATCGACAAAACCGGAAAACTCCAACAGGCCGACGACACAAACCCGGGCACTGTATTCTTTCGCCTCTGAAAAAAAGGGTATCTGCCGGACAATAGGTGAATAACAATCGTCATAATGCCTGGTTTATTAAGTCGTTCACTTTATTAAGAATCTCTATATTGTGGCGTAGGGACTTTCCTCAGCCGGCGCCCAACGGCTTAATAAAATGGCGCCTAAGGCAAATAAGGCAGGGACCGCGCCGGCAAGCAGAACCTGCCATGGCTGCCATTCCATGGACAAAAGCATTCCCGCAAGAATCGGACCCACGATCGAACCGATCCTTCCGATCCCCAGCGCCCATCCGACTCCGGTGGATCGAATGGAGGTTGGATAGAAGTTTGCGGCCAGCACATTAAGACCCGCCTGAGCACCGATCACCAGGAAACCCAGCAGAAAAGCCAGTGTTATTACCAGCGGCCAGGAACCCGCCATCATGGCCATCAACACAATAAACAGACCGCATAATCCGAACTCCGCAAGCAGGATTTTGTATGATCCTACGAATTTGATCAGGAATCCTTCGGATAAACTCCCCAAGATGCCTCCCAGGCTGAAGAACGAGGTCGCCATCACCCCATCGGAAACTGTCATGCCGGATGCCCTCAGGAGCGCGGGCAGCCAATTGAGGATCACATACATGAGAAGCAGATTCATGAAGTTGGGGACCCATAGCATGACGGTCCCAACAGCGCGGCCGTCCGTAAAAAGATATTTTACAGGCATAGCCTGCCGCGCGGCTACAGGGGCGGCAAAGGAAAGTTGATCGCTGTCAACGGTTATTTCCGGTGCAATCGACGCCATAAGCCTCGCTATTTTCCGGGGATTGTCTCTTCTCTGAGACAGGAATTTAACCGATTCAGGGAGTAGCGGGATTAACAGGAGAGAAAGAAGGAACGGCAGGGCTCCGCCAATGTAAAATACTGATTGCCAGCCCCAGACTGGAAGCAGCGCCGAGCTTAGCATTCCGCAAATGAAACCTCCCAGCGGCATTCCACAGAAAAGCACCGCCACGAGAACGGCCAGGAGGCGCTTGGGAACATATTCGGAGGAAAGGGCTACAACATTCGGCAGGGCGCCGCCGAGCCCCAGTCCTGTTAAAAACCTGAAAATCAACAGTTGGTTGAACGAGGTCGAGAATGCCGTCAACATGGAAAATATTGCAAGCGTGAAAGTAGAAAATATTATCGGCCACTTGCGTCCCCAGCGATCAGCGATCGGGCCTGCGAGCATAGCGGCGATCATCAGGCCAATCAGGCTGGCGGAGAAAATGGGACCGAAGGCAGTGACCGGTATACCCCTGCTCTCGGCGATGGGAGTGGCAAGAAAGCCGATTGTCTGCGCATCAAAGCCGTCTAAAAAAAGTACCAGTCCTCCCAGCAGGATCGTCCGAATCTGGAAACGGCTCATAGGACGATTGTCGATAATGTCGCTTATTTTTGAAATCTGCGTTTGATCATTCGAAGTCGGTCCGGTCAATACCATATTGGATAACTCCCCCTCTATTTTTCCGGAGCAGGTTCTTTGCAGGTCCAGTTCTCCGCGTTTTTCAGGTCTCCGGTCCCTTTATATCCCGCGTATTGCGGATATGGACAAATAGGACGTGCAAGGCCATCTTTTCCAAATCCCATTATCTGGTCAGGAGCCGCGCCCTTTTCAACCCATTTCTCCAGCGTGCCAATGGAGTCAAACCAATTGACACCGGGACCGCCTCCACAATGTCCCATGCCTGGCCCAAGAAAGAGACGTATCCAGTCGCTTTGATCCTTACCCATGGCATCGAGGACGTTCTCGTAGTACCAGATGGTCGTTTCAGGAGTAATGCCGGTGTCAGACCACCCATGGGTCAGCAGCAGTTTTCCGCCACTGGCCTTAAATTCGCTGAGATCGGGATCCACGGCATCGACATAATCTAAGGCCCTGTCAATCAGCGGCATATCCCTGTTAAGATCGAATTCCCGCCAGTCGAGATCCGGATCGTTAAATGCTATTCGGACAATGTCGAACAAGACGTTTAAGGCGCCGGGGCCCTGGTTTATGCCTAGCTGGGGCGGTATAGGATTGCCGAGGGCCTGACCCGAAAAGATCAGTTCTCCTTTTGAGTTCTTCACACCGCTGTAAAATGTTTCGACGGTCTTTAATTGCTCTGCCGTTAGACATGTGTTGTCATCCTTATCCCCTGCGCAGAGCAGTTTCGAGAAATCGACCTTGCACTGACGAGGATTATTCAGGAATCCTTCCTTGAGCGTGTCGCAGGCGTTTATGACCATCTGATTCACGAGAGAGGTCTTTTCCTCCGTGAGATTCCGTTCCGGATGGCGGTATAGATCGACGCTTTGAGCGACTCCTGCAGTCCACATATGGATGTGCCGGTTGGCGCAGGAACCGGCAATAATGCCGTCGTAATCATCCGGGTATCGCTGCGCTTCCATCAGGGCCTGGCGGCCGCCGGTGGAGCATCCTTTAAAATAGGAATATTCCGCCTTCCGATTGTAAAATGCCTTGATTATCTCTTTGGCCTTGACGGTCATTTCATGGGTTGAGCGATAGGCAAAGTCGATCATTTTTTCAGGATGGCCGATGGCCCAACCGCCGCCCTCCTCCTGGTGGCCCGTGTCGGTACCCGCGGTGGCGTATCCAAGCCTAAGGGCCTCCGGCATATCGAACATCCTGCCCTGAATAGAGCCCGCAAAAAAACCGTTCCCAACGCCCATGAATTTTCCATTCCAATCTTCTGTGGGCAGCCAGAGTTCCATTTTAATCAGGGAATCGGAAGAAGGCCGGAGATCCAGCTGAACCCTGCAATGAGCCGGGATATTCATCTTAGACGTTGGGCCCTCGGGAACAACAGATGCGCCGGTGATGGTGGCATCGGCAAGCTTAAGATCTGTGAGATTTTCGCACGTCGACGCTGCTATCGCTGTGCCCAATAGAGAAAAAACAATACTGTTTAATATAACAGTGCATAGTAGTGAAAAAGCAATACGTTTCAACATAGTGATCCCCCCTTCGTAAAAAGTGGAGCTCCTCGCCTTAAAAGGCAGGGCTTCATGATCGATATTATTTTATAAGAACCAAATAAGTCCTTTTTCCGTCATTCTCCGGCTTGCCCGCCCTGGCGCGACACGACCTATTGTCATATTATTGATCACTTTTCAGAAACTAGGATCACGAACAGCTTAATATCAGGTCTGGGCCAGGGATCGGGAAATCCAACCCACACCCGTCATCCCCCGGCTTGACCGGGGGATCCAGAAAGTTCTTAAAAATACTGGATCCTTCTGATAATGGGAGCAGGATATAGGGATTTAGACTTGTGTGTCAAGAAAGTTACATGAGGCTCATTGTGTTGCCTCGGTGAACAAATGATTAAGGATATAATTTATGATTATTTTACGGGCTGTTACAACATCCAGGCGTATCCGATTTTGGTAAAAAATGTCCGGTTAGTCTGTCTCAGGCTGTCATCAAGCAGGCCCTGTTCATCCGTGTAATCGCGGTTGCGATAATTATTCGAATAACCGAGGTAAAATACTGTCTGGGGATTTATCTTGTATGAAAAAAGAATCGTCGAAAATAATCTTCGTGTATATGCCTCGAAATTAATCCTTTTCTCTTCGAGATAGTTATCGAGGTTTCGGCTGTATTCCACATTCTGGAGATTGAGGCGAAGGAACGCCCTGCGGTTGAATTGGTAAGTGAGACGCAAATTACTAACGTTGGCATCAAAAAGACGTTTCGCGTCAACATCCATTCGCTGGTATGAGTGATTTATCGAGAAAGAAAAATGACGTCCGATCTTTTGTTCAATTACCAGATCGAATGTATAGTTCTTTCCCTTCCTTGAATTGTCATAGTCAATCTTATCTCCTGCACTTATGAAAAGATTGAGATTTGTCGATCCGGTTGGTGTAATCCCGGCCCAGAGAAATAACCTGTTTGCCCCGTATTCTTCTCCTTTATAGCGGTCTTTTCCGAATTGGCCGGTTAATTCCAGAGAGGACTGAAGAGGCCCATTGTAGCTTAGCTCTGTTGTGAATGCTTTATGCAGGGTATTTCCCGCGCTGTCTCTCGTCATATTATAGCTTGTAAATATACTTATCCAGGTATACCAATGCCCAGGCCCCTGACGCCATTTGTATAGCCCGCCTATCTCGCTGGAATCGAATCCTGCCTGTGTAATAAATCCCGTATCTGTACGAAAATCCGAATCCACTTTTTTATGCTGTGCAAAAATATAGTATTTATCTGTATTGTGATTATAACCAACTTGATACGCCGAACCGAGGAAGTCACCAGCAGGCTGATTGAATTCGTGAGCAACGTCATATGGATATTCGGTATTCGAACCAACAGCCTGGAACTTGAATTGATCCTTCGGCGTAAATTTCAGTTCTCCGTCAATGCTTACGACACGGTTATGATATCTATTCCCCTCACGGCTGGTGACGGTCGTCCCGATGTATGATGATTCCCCCACGTCGTGTTTATAGCGTAAAACAGTCCCAATGCTCTGCAAAGATAGCGTGGTGTTGTTTCCTCCCTCCGGGCCGGGAAAGACAAGCGGAGTAATTCTGTCGCTCACGGAAAAAACTCCTATCGTATGTTTTTCCTCTTTCCCAGTGAGCTTAATTCCCCAGTCCGGCTCCGCGAGGGTGCGGGTATGGACAAGATTAAAACCGCTCAAGAAAATCTCGGAACCCTCAAGGAAAAACGGCCGCTTTTCCGAATAATACAGCGGAAATCTTGTATTAATGTCCATCTGCGCCGCGTCAACCTCTACATGCGAAAAGTCAGGATTCAGTGTTGCGCTCAGCATCATATTCGGTGTCACGCGCCATCGCGCCGTGATGCCAAGGTCTATGGCCCGGTCTTTCTCTTTAAACGGGCCGGTGGTTTCATTTTCACGTTCCTGTGTAAGCCGTGCGGAAAACGTTGGATCCAGTTCAAGGTTTTCCCCGGGTTTCACGCCTGCGAATCCGATAAGTTTCAGCGACTGACACATGTAACAGTTGTTGTTGCGGTCTCTTGGGAATGCCCCGATATGGTGGCGTACCGTTCGCGGGTAACTCCTTACAACATCGAAGCCCCAGATTTGATCATCTTCGGAGTTTTGAAAAGGAATAGAGCTGAAGGGAATCGCCATTTCGACTATATATCCCTCATCTGTTATGCGACCGTCAGAATCCCAGATAGCGTCATATGCCCCGTTGCCATTAGATACTTCAATGAAATCGGACTGAACTCCCAGCGGATTACACATGAAATCATACGTACGCTGCTGGTCGTTAAAGGTATCAAAAAGGATCAGAACCCAGTCGTCGCCGTTAAAACTAATATTATCCCTGTCTGAAAAATGCGCCCGGATCTTTGACGGATCGGGATCATACGCGATGATCGCTACATATAAATTTTCCTGATTATATGCCAGCATGGCTTCTGTCTTAACGGGGGCAGGGATATTCTCGCCCGGATTAACCTCTATATTGGCCTCGATCCTGACAGCCTTTTCCCAGACAGCCTCATTGAGTATCGCGTCGACTGTAACCGACGACTCTACCAGAGGGACACGAAAGGGCACATCCCCTGTTTTGGCGACAATGCCGTCATCGGGAAACGCCGGTTGCGCTGCCGGCACCAAAGAGAGTATCGCTATGAAAAATACTATTTTGGAAATAATGCTCATAATTATCCTCTTAATACATGATTTTTCGAAAAAGGTTACATTTTTTTTAATAAGGATTGATGATTTCATTCGCTTCCGGCATAAAATGTAAACTCTTCGCCTATTGCCTCTCACAACTGCATCATGCGGTTGTGGGTTGACATACAAATGAGAAATTCCATATACTCCGTTCATCAAAAAACAATTTCTTATCAGGCATTTCGCTCTAATCCGCGTTATTCCGCTCTGTTCAGGAGGCAATAAAACAGTGACTACATTTCATGAGTTTATAGGGAAAGAAGGCCGCGCTCCCGCATGGCCGTATCCAATTCGCTATGATCAGGAACAGGAGATCGAAACGGATGTCCTGGTCATCGGCGGAGGCATTGCCGGATGCTGGGCTGCCATCAGCGCCGCGCGAAAAGGGATGCGGGTCGCGCTGGTAGAGAAATCCGCCACAGTCCGGAGCGGCGCCGGGGGTCCGGGATGCGACCACTGGTGCGATACACCGGCGAATCCTCTTTCAAAGGTCGATCCCGACGAGTGGGCTCAAAAGCTTACCGACGGATTCGGCGGATACGGCAACGGCATCGGACGCGAAATCCAGTGCAGGGAAAACTACCATACGCTTCTGGAACTGGAAAAGATGGGCGGCAAGATTCGAGATTCGGACGACCGGTTCAAAGGCGTCGAGGGCCGCGACGACAAAACCAGGTTCCTGATCTCGCCGCGCATGAATCCGTTTCACGAGACCAATGTCGTTATCCGCGTCTGGGGAACAACCTTCAAGCCGGCGCTGAAGAAGGAATGCGAGCGGCTGGGAGTCAAAATTTATGACAGGGTAATGGCTGCAAGCCTGCTGACGGAGAAAGGCATCCAGGGCGCCAGGGTTGTCGGCGCTACCGGGGTAAACGCCCGCACGGGCGAATTCATGATCTTCAAGGCCAAGGCCACCGTGCTCTGCGCGTCTTCAGGCGGATCCATCTGGCTCATCAGCACCGAATTATCCGGCTACAATACCATGTCGCCCCGCGCGGTGTCCGGAGACGGCATTGCCATGGCATGGCGGGCCGGCGCCGAATTCACCCTCATGGAAAGATCCGGGATCATGGGCATCACGCCCGGCTTCAAACACAGATGGTACACGGGCGCGGGCGATGCGAGCTACGAGAACGTCATGCTGGTCGACGCCAACGGCAAGGCGCTTCCGATAGTTACCGAGCCGGGCTGGCGACAGAAGGATGTCGACCGCATGGGAATGGGATATTCGGCAATTCGTGAAAAGGTTCTCAGCGGCGAGTACGCCCTTCCCTTTTATGGCGATTTCCCTTCCATGCCGGAGATCGAGCGCAAGGTCGTCTGGAATATGCTGTTGGAAGAAGAAAGCACGGGAAAGATCATTGTGGATACCTATTCGGGGGCCGGATTCAATCCTGCCAGAGATCAGCTTCAGAACTACGCGCTGATCGAGGGATCCAGTCTGCCCCAATGGCGTGAGGCCAATGGCGGCGGCCTGGTGATTGACTGGGATCTGAAAACGACCCTCGACGGATTATACGCCGCGGGCACGCAGCTGTTTTCTCCGGGAGACCACAGCTTCGCGGCCGCCACCGGAAGGTATGCCGGCAGAAAGGCCGCGGCATTCGCGCGGGAGGCAGACGCAGGGGCAGTGTCCGGGGATCAGATATCCGGGGAGAAGGCCAGAATCTATGCCCCTGTTCGGAGAGGTGATGGAATAGACTGGAAAGAGCTTCATGCCGGGATTGCCCGCGTGATGCAATATTACTGCAGCGAATACAAGACCGAACCGCTTTTTAAAATCGGGCTGGAAACGCTTCAGAAAATCGAAGAAAAATGGGCGCCCGCGCTGCATGCCCTGGACCCCCACAAGCTGGTGCGGAGCCTGGAGGATTTGAGTATCCTGACACATGCCCAGATCCATCTGCATGCCTCTCTGGCCCGCAAGGCCAGCAGTCCATTCCTCGGCTTTCACAGGATTGACTATCCCCAACCGGATCCGCCGGAGTGGCGCAAATTTATTACAGTGAAGCAATCGAACGGCAAGGTGCATATCGGAGAACTTCCCCTTGGCTACTGGGGCAATCTCAAAGACAACTATGAAGCGCATAACAGGGACTACCAGGGCGTATACGATGCGAAAACTTAAAATGACAATAGGCGGCGTGGAAATCCACGCGGAGCTTTTCAACACACCAACTGCTGACGCAATCCAACAAATATTTGGGGCCGGACGTAAATTAACGATGGCTTTAACCGCGAGGAATGTAAGGTGTTTGCGCGCTAAATGCATCCGTTATCTGGCATTTCTGATTATTGCCATCTGCCTCTCCGGTTGTGGCGGCATCTGGGTTTCTTCTCGTCCGATCTATCCCGCGAATTGGCCTGCGTTGGATACCGGACAAATATGCCCTGACATTTCCGGAAGGTATCGGCCCGTAAGCGATGAAGCGGCGCCCCTTGTCTATCCGCCAGGCGGCCACCCGCGGGAGATGTTTATGTTCATAACTTTCGGGAAGCCGGAGCCCATACCGCGGCTTGGCCGGCGAATTTTAACATGGCACCTTGCAGGCGCATTCAAAGATAAAGATTATGAGCCATGGAACGCCCTCACTCTTTACGCTGCCGCGTTGGAAGCCGAGGTTGCTCAATCCGACCAAAAATACGAGGCCGGTTGGGTGGAAATTCAAAATCTGACCAATAGCACAATTGAGGTTTGTGCCGGTCTCCATGACAAGCCCCTTCTAGATTTTATGCTCAGAAAGGAAAGGCAGGGACTATGGACATATAAGAGTCATGTCTACAACTGCAGGCAGGGCGGATTGGTGATTGTCAACAATTTTCCACCGCCGCCTGAGGAGAACCCCAATAATATTCCCTCCGCTGTAATCGGCGCCTATTTTACCTTCTATCGCACGGTCGATGGATCACTAGTGGCGCTTGAAGAAGCATTCACAGGGATTGAGGGCGGAAATATGGTATTCAATAAGTGGTGGAAATGGCAGCGGATCGAGTAGTGATATAAACATCATCCGGCGGTAATGATTAGGGATTATAGTAGGAATAAATCTCGATGATA
>JAFGDF010000110.1 GCA_016932235.1 Deltaproteobacteria bacterium
TCCAGTTCGGCGTATAATTGTTCAGCCCATTTCGAGAATTCAGGGTCCCTGTTGGTAAACAGATCAAAGTCGTCCGAGTATCGAACAGGGTTATACCGCCTGCTTAGTGCGGTACCACCTGTTAGATAGAAGGGAACGTCCGTATGCCTCACGATGTTGAGTATTCCATCCTGAAAAGGATACAGGTTCTCCCTGTAAAATTTTTCGTATTCGGTCATAACGCTTTCTTTGTTCAGGGAAGCGAAGTCTGGCGATCCGTTCTTCAGTTAAAAGCTTTTTTAAATGCTCTTTGCCTGCAAGTTCCAGCACATCGTGCCAGGGAAGCCTCTCCAGCATCCTAAGGAGGAGTTTATCCTGCCCGAAAGGCCCCTCCTTTTCACGGAGACCCAGTAACACTTCCAGGAGGTGATCGCCTTTGATGTCATAGTCCCAGGCAATGGATTTAAGGATACTTTCTTTTTCAATGGTGGTCATCAATATTAAATTACCAATAAAAGATATGACTGCAGAGGTCTCATCAAAAACGGCTTTTGTTATTTTGTGCCACAGTTTTCGAGACAAGTCAATTCCTATAGGATGAAGGAGAACAGAAGAAAATATATCCCGATCCGGCACCTATCACAAGTCCTACTATAAGATAAAAAATAAGATCCTGGACCATTAGGGTTGAGAGGCCCATGGGCCTTCTTTTTTCCTATTGTTTGATCAGGAAATAGGCTGCCAGGAAGGCGATCACATACATCATGCCGTACCATCGCAAATGAAAAGGTCCGATTCTAAAAATATCAGGACTAATGTTTGGATAGGGAATCATCCTTCTTCTCTGAATAGCTTCCTTAGAATTTTTGGTTCAGCCGGGGAGACAGACGCAGAAAGGCCACCATAAAAGCGATCTGGATAACCGGCTTGATGGCCGGCACCAGGATCGTAATCGGGCTGAAAAAAACGGTCGCCAGGGCCAGGGTGGAAATAATGATCATCGTGTACTTCTCTCGAATGAATTTCGCGTAGGCGGCCAACATGTCCTGTCCTCCTTTGGTTCCATTTCACATTTTAACAAGATATTCCATCCCTTCAATGACCGTGGCAAAGGTGGTTGAGGCCAGGGCAAAGCGCGTAGCCAGGATGGCCTCGCCTATCTCTTTAAGCCATCGGCAGGACCGTTTTTACCATCTTCTCCTTGCCGGACAAGGGGCTGATGTATTTCCGAAGCATCGACAAAATCTCATCTTCGCCGGGCGTCCCGCCGCATTTCCCCTGGTTGGTAGCTATAACCTGCCCGGATTCCCGGGGCCGTAACCGGCCTCGAAAACCGGCACTCAGTGGGGCTGAAGGGATGCCTTCACCTGTTTTGCCAGGTTTTCTTTTATGAGCGCCAACGCCCCCTCAACATCTTCATCCATGTCAAGCCTCAGTATCTCCCGGACCTCCGGGATATCCAGCTCAATCATTACCTTTTTCAGGTTCATGGTTTCTCCTCTTTCTCCTCTTTCAGCGCTTCCGGAAGACTCTCGATAAATGTCCTGATTTCATCTCTCACACGCTGGTAATGGGCCATGGCTTCTTTTTCAGTCTCCGACTTTTCGGCCAGATAGGGAGGATCATCAAATCCTTTGTGCAAAAGCCTGGTTCCGGCAGGGGAATAGGGGCAGGATTCACGGGCGTTATCGCAGAGTGTGATCACATAATCGAACTCCATATCTTTAAGGGAATATATATCTTTTGACTTCTGTTTCGATATATCGATACCGGCCTCGGCCATGGCTTTGACTGCCCTTGGATCAACTTTTTTGGGCTCCACACCGGCTGAAAAAGCTTCGAACTGATCACCTTTCAATTCTCTGGTCCAGGCCTCTGCCATCTGGCTCCTGCAGGAATTGCCCGTGCATAAAAATAAGATTTTAACCTTCTCATTCATAATAGTTTTTTCCTTAATCTATTCACTGGTTTTAACCTCGGTTATTTAGGCAGATAAGTATTTGATTTTATATAATGCCTCTGCGATTAAAAATTCAGGTTGTCCTGGCGCAAACGAGCTGAACAAAACCTGCAAGGTGATAGGCAATGTGGATTCTATGGCCAAAAGCCGCAGAATGACCCGATAGAAGGCCTCAGAATTCAGATTTTTTTGTCATTCTTCGACCCTGGATTAAAGCGTTTCCAGGGCATGCTTGCCCTAAGCATCCATGGCATTCACTTTAGATGCTGCAAATGCTGTCCAAATAAAAAATTGATTTCGGACAGGCGTGGATATCAGCCCAAAAGATTCCATATCATTTTTACAGCTATACACAGCAGCACTATACCTATAATGATTTTCACCTGCCCCTGTTTCAGCTTTTCAGTCATAAGCCAGGCCCCCGTGATTGCGCCCAGCGCCGATCCGACAGCGGAGAAACCCAATAAGGCCCCGTTGATGCTTCCCACGCTCGCGTGACCCAGGAATCCGGAAAAAGAGGAAAATATCACTATAAATGAGGTGGTTGCAGATGCTTTTTTAGGTTCGTAACCAAGCCAGACCAGTACAGGAACAATAAAGTTTCCTCCGCCCACACCAAGGAGACCACCGAGGAAACCGGCAAAGGCTCCCACCGAGACACCTGATACCACCTGCCTGCTTCTTGAGCTTGCCGTGTCTTTCTGTTTGGGCTTGTAAAAGAGCATCATCCCGGCCGCAAAGAGTAAAAAAGTCACAAAAAGCCAGAGCAATAGATCGCGGTTCAATCCCTTACTGACATAAGCGCCCACTGGTGAAAGTGTGGTGGCGACGATCAGGATCGGTATCGCCACCTTCCACATGACAAGCCTGTTCTTGATAAACCGGTAAGAGGCGAATGCCATGGCAATGGAATTCAGCAGAAGCGCTGTTGCCATGGCCATGTGTACGTCGATTCCCAGAGCGATAAACACCGGGATAAGTATGAACGCCGCGCCGACCCCCGCGATGGTCAGCAGGGTTGTGAATACAAATGTGATGAGCCCGGCAAGGGCGGCCGTGATCATTTCAGCGACTCCGTCCGTGGAATGAGTTACCTCTCATAACCAGAGCAGGGGATGCACATGCGGCTTTCACCCACAACCCTTAAATAAACCTTCGATACCAGCTCCCCGCACTGATCACACGGCACCAGTCCCATGATCTCACCGTACTCTTCCCACTCGTAGGTCTCGATTTCGCCGATAGAGAACAACTCATGTTCAGGGGTCTCCCATATAATGTCAACCATCTCCCATGCCTCTTCCTCAGGGATCTCCGTGGGAGGAATGCCCTGGCCCCGCTTTCTCATGAAACTTGATTCCGCGACCTTTTTATGGTGATCCCCATTTTTGTAGGATACACGTAGGGCCTTTTGCCCTTTCTTGTCAATCAAAGTGAAGGCAAGCTTCCCCCAGTCCGTCTTCTCGATGTTCCATTTGCCATAGGTACAGCCGGTGCTGTACTGTACTCCATCCGCAAAGCACTGAGCCCCATGATTGTCACCTATCTCCAGGATACAGTGCAGGTCACCGGAAGCTCCCGCGCGCGAAGCCCCCAATGCCCTGAGCGCAACAATGCCGGCACGGCAGCCCGCCGCACTGGCCCAGCAGATATGTCCGTGAAATTTGAACGTCTCAGAAAGAATCTGTTTTTCCCGGTCCACTTTAAATATCCTCCTTAGAATTATTCTTCTTTTCAGCCTTCCGGCGGCATTTTGATGGTGAATCAGGGTGTGCCTTCTTCACTGGCTTCTCCCTGTGTAATCCTTGTCCTGATATGGATATTAATAAGGGGTTTTTCCTCGTAATTGGTCTTTAAATTCA
>JAFGDF010000111.1 GCA_016932235.1 Deltaproteobacteria bacterium
ATTAAGGTTGAACAACCGAGGAGGATTCCGCCCGCCTGGCATGCACCTTACGCTATTAATTTGCTACCCGGGTCTTCGCCGTTAAAAAAGGCCCCCCATACCGCGATCCTGAGACCATAGGTTGTTATTTTCATGCATTGTGGAGGCCCGGAGGGCCATGAGTGTTAGTTGAAGGAAAATACCGGATGAATATATATAAGCTTAATAAGATAACAATATCTCTATATCCGGTGGTCGGGATCGCAGCATGGGAAAGCCTGATATAATTATCAAAGAAAATCCATTCGAACTTGCCGTTGCAGGTGCGAACGCCCTTTTAAGGGCCGCGAATGAATCAGTGAGCCTGTACGGGAGATTCAGGGTCGCCCTGTCCGGAGGCCGTACCCCTGAAAAGATGTTTGGGCTTCTGCTAGAGGAGCCTTTCATATCCGGCCTTCCGTGGGAAAAGATGTTCTTTTTCTGGGTTGATGAAAGATGCGTGCCCTTCAATGACCCTTCGAGTAATTTCGGAACGGCTTGGCGTGTTTTTCTAAGCCATGTGCGACTTCGGGAGGATCAGATCCATCCAATGCCTGCTGATATGAATCCCGAAAAGGGATCACGGTCATACTGGCAAACTCTCGCCCGTTTTTTCCAGATCGACAAAACCGAAATACCTGTCTTTGATCTTCTATTTCTGGGGATGGGTAATGACGGGCATACGGCCTCACTCTTTCCAGGTGATGATTCCGTTGAGAATACCAGAAGGCCTGTCGTCGCGGTAAAAGGTGGCGATCCCCATGTATACCGCCTTACCCTGACATACCGGGTGATTAACCAGGCAAGAGAAATCATCTTTCTTGTTTCAGGAAAGGAAAAGGCGCGGATACTGAGGTCTGTCCTTGAAGTCAAGTCATCAACGCTCCCCGCCGGCAGGGTCCGTCCATTAAACGGCAGGCTGACATGGATCATAGATCGTGAAGCGGCATCATTACTTGAAAAATACGGGAGGAACGGGAATGTCTCCGGATAAAAAAATCATCCTTGCAGGAGATATCGGGGGAACCAAGACGGAACTTGGAATCTTTATGATGGGAAAGAAGCGTCCGTCTTTAAAGGTATTCAAGACATTTTCAAGCGTCAACTATTCAGGGTTTGATGAAATAGTTGCAAGGTTCCTCGCGATTCACCCCTCGCATGTTGCGGGGGCATGTTTCGGGGTAGCGGGACCTGTGATAAACGGGAAATGCAGGATGACGAATCTGCCATGGACCATATCAGAATCCATCCTGAAGAACAGATTCAGATGGAAATCCGTCCATGTTATTAACGACCTGGTTGCCATGGCCCATGCAGTGCCCCTTCTTGATGCGCGTGAAGTCCATTCATTGAATGGATTACGGGTCGTGAAAGGCCGCAATATGGGGCTCATTGCCCCTGGGACAGGACTGGGTGAGGCCTTCTTGATGTTCGTCGAATCCGGAAAATGCCTGTTTGTCTCAACCGAAGGTGGACATTGCGATTTCCCGAGCGGAAACGAGAAACAGGTCGAACTATGGCGTTTTCTGAAAAAAAAATACGGGCACGTCAGCGTGGAAAGGGTCGTTTCAGGGCCCGGCATTGTCAATATTTACCAGTGGCTTAAATCATCCGGAAAATACAAAGAACCCTCGTGGCTGAAAACGCTTCTTCGGAAATATGACCCCGCGAAAGTCATCAGCGAGACCGCCCTGGCAGGAAAAGACATCCTTTGTGTTGAATCTATGGATATCTTTATGTCCGTTTTTGGTGCGATAGCGGGCAACCTGGCCTTGACCGGCATGACAACAGGCGGGATCTTCCTGGGTGGGGGCATAGTGCCCAAGATACTCCCTCATATCAAAAAAGGCGATTTCATGAAATCCTTCACGGATAAGGGCAGGTTCAGAAAGTTCATGGTAAAGATCCCCGTGAAAGCTATCCTGCACAGAAGACCGGCACTTCTGGGGGCCGCTTGTTATGGATTTGAGATGCTCAAAGAAAAAAATAATGACAAAATAACTTGATTTTACTGTAAAAAGTATTATCATGCCCCAGCATTAATGAAAGTCCATTTTTATGGGCACGTTTCTATCTGGAGGAGAGATCCATTTCCCAATGGTGGCATCTAACAGTAGGGAAAGTGGAAAATATTCTTGAAAGGAGGATGTCATTATGGCGGAAGGGACTGTAAAATGGTTCAGCAATAAAAAAGGATTCGGCTTTATTGAACAGCAAGATGGTGGCGATGTATTTGTCCATCACAGTGCGATCAATATGGATGGATTCAAAAGCCTTGATGAGGGTGACCGGGTAACATTTGACGTGGAACAGGGTAAACGTGGACCATCAGCAAAAAACGTAACCAGATTATAACTCATTTGAGAGCGTATCACAAAAGGGCATCTTGTCACGATGTGACTTGATGCCCTTTTGTGTAAAGATACCAGGAACCTGTCGGACTTTGTCCGGCAGACTTCCGTTATGGGTAAACTCGAAAAAAGTAGCAACGGTATGATTTTTATTCAAACCATGAAGCATATGAAGTATATTAATGCTCAATGTTGGACTATTAGGGGAAAATCGATTGAATGGTGAAATCACAGGATAACAATAAAGATAAGAATCAGGATCACATGGACTTCGCCGAGCTATTCGAGGATAGCATGAAAAGTATGCGCGAGGGGAGTATCGTAAAAGGAGAGGTCCTTCATATTAATGAAGATTTTGTACTGGTCGATATCGGTTATAAATCCGAAGGCCAAATTCGGATCACGGAGTTTATTGATTCCAAGGGTCAGCTGTCCGTGAAACCAGGAGACACGGTTGAAGTCCTGCTGGTTAGCAAAGAGAATAAAGAAGGGAGAATAATACTCTCGAGGGAAAAGGTCGCGAAGGTGACCGTATGGAATGATGTCGAAACAGCATATAAAAATAACGATACCATACGGGGCAGGATCATATCGCAAGTGAAGGGCGGGCTTTCAGTGGATATAGGCATACAGGCTTTCCTGCCTGCTTCTCAGGCCGACATCAGGCCCATAAGAAATCTGGGAGAACTGATCGGCAGGGAATATGATTTCAAGATACTGAAGTTTGAAAAAAGAGACAGAAACATTGTCCTTTCACGCAAGGCCGCCATGGAAACAGAACAAAAGGCATTGAGAGAAAAGACTCTTGGGATGCTTAGAGAAGGTTCTGAGCTTGTCGGAATAGTGAGTAATATAAAAAATTATGGCCTTTTTGTTGATCTTGGCGGCATTGTCGGCCTCGTGCACATCTCAGATATCTCGTGGGGCAAGACAATTATCCCTATAGGAAAGTACCAAACGGGCGACAGTATCAGGGTGAAAGTACTGAAATTCGATAAAGAAAAAGAAAAATTATCACTGGGCATCAAACAGCTGACCCCTGATCCATGGAGCCTTGCGTTGGAAAAATACCCAACAGGCACTGAAATCATGGGCAAGGTTCTGGGTATAAAAGATTACGGGGCTTTCGTCGAACTGGAAGAGGGTATTGAAGGCCTGATCCATATATCCGAAATGTCCCTAACTCAGAAAATAGAGCATCCGTCACAGGTCCTGAGCATCGGCGATACAATAAATGCCGTTGTCATAAACATTGATGTCCCCCAGAAACGGATTTCTTTAAGCATGAAAAAAATCAACAATATTGAAGGCTTGTCCGATCAATAAAAAGCCCTGGCAGTCTCTCGGATGAACTTCAATAGCCTGCCGTGGCTTTCCTGTTACCACGGGTGGAGACGTGATCTCTTTTCAAATCCTTTGCCATCTACATGTGGATCCCGGAAGGAATTCCGGAACTCGTTATCATTCCTTAACCTCTCACACAGATAACTGTATCGCATTGCCACGCGATCATTTTTAACTGCAATTGCCAGGGCCTTTTTGCTTCCAACAATAATGACCAGATTCTTTCCCCGTGTTATACCGGTGTATATGAGATTTCTCTGCAGTAGAAGATAATGCTGGGATAAAACTGGCAAAACAATGGCAGGATATTCACTGCCCTGTGACTTATGGACCGAAATAGCGTAGGCAAGCACAATCTCATCCAGGTCCGAAAAATCATACGGAACCTTCCCTGAATCATAGTCCACAGCGAGTTCCCTGTTTTCAGGATCAATCAGGCTTATCCTTCCGATATCGCCGTTAAATATATCCTTTTCATAATTATTTCTTATCTGCATAACCTTATCATGAAGGCGAAAGGTTCTTTCTCCCCTGGAAAGCGACGTGCCGTTTGGGTTTAATGCATTTTGCATGCGTTGGTTAAGATTCTCGGTCCCCACAATGCCCTTATGCATCGGGGCAAGCACCTGGATATCGTTAAAAGGGTCAAATCCGAACCTGTCCGGAATCCTTTTGCACACAAGCTCCACAATAATTCCGAGGACCTGATCAGGGTCCTCCTGCTCAATAAAATAGAAATCCTCGAGTTCCCTGCCGCCTGAATAAAATTCCGGCATGATGCCCCTGTTTATTCTATGCGCGTTGACGACTATCCTGCTCTTCCCTGCCTGACGGAATATTTCCGTCAACTCCACCACAGGGACCTTATCGGACTTTATGATATCCCGGAGAACATTGCCGGGGCCAACGGAAGGAAGCTGGTTCACATCTCCCACAAGGATAAGGGTGGCATTTTCGGGAACAGCCTTCAGGAGATGGTACATTAAAATATTGTCTATCATGGAGACTTCGTCCAGTATAAGGATATCCGCTTCAATCGGATTATCCTGGTTTCGCTGAAAGCCTCCTCTCTGGAGGCTGTATTCAAGCATTCGGTGGATGGTTTTCGCCGGATACCCTGCGGCTTCGCTCATGCGTTTTGCGGCCCGGCCCGTGGGAGCGGCAAGCGATATCCTGGCACCAAGGTCCCTGTAGATCAGGATAACGGCGTTTATTATGGTTGTCTTTCCTGTTCCTGGCCCGCCTGTTATGACAATGACTTTGTTGGTGACCGCACTTTTGATGGCCTCAATCTGGTTTCTGGCGAAATTGAGACCCACATCCTTCTCCACGGCCTCCGCTGCCCTTCCCGCGTCAACGCGGCGTATGTTCTTTTTTGCGGATATCAGACGAAGCAGCCCACCGGTAATGCCATCCTCCGATATATAATGCCTCGCGAGATAAACGGCCTTCCTGTTAGGCTCAAAACCTTCAAGGTCTTCATTGATATCCTCTATAATAATTTTCCTGTCCAGGGCAAGCGAACCAAATGCCTTTGCGATAATGTCTCTTTCAACATCCAGAATCTCCCTGCATTTTTTCACAAGATTTTCATAAGGATAATATACATGCCCTTCATCGGCCAACTGGTTGAGGGCGTAAAGTATCCCCGCTTCAGCGCGAAAAGGTTCTTCCTTTCTAAACCCGAGTTTCCTGGCGATACTGTCCGCGATACTAAATCCGATTCCCTGTATCTCCGTCGCCAGAATATAGGGATTCCTCTTCAATACGGTAAGGGAACCCTGCCCGTATCTTTTAAAGATCCTTGCGGCGTATCCTGCTCCCACATCATAAGAAGCAAGGAACATCATAAGATCTCGCATCTCCCTCTGATCCTTCCATGCTTCTCTGATTATATGAACACGCTTTTTACCGATGCCTTCTATATTCAGGAGTTCTTCAGTCCGGTTTTCGATAATATCCAGCGTCTCCGCGCCGAACTTCCTGACAATCCTGGAGGCCATTACAGGGCCTATGCCCTTTATGAGACCGGAGCCCAGATATTTTTTCATGCCGTGAAGCGTCGGTGGGACCTTGACATGATAGCTTGACACCTTGAATTGTTTCCCGAACCTCGGGTGGCTCGTCCATGAACCTTTTACGCGTAATACCTCCCCCGGGATTGGCGCAATCATGTTTCCGACAATAGTTACAGGTTCATGATATCCCGATATGCTCATCCGGGCCACGGTATAACCTGTCTCGTCACTGCTGTAGGTTATTTTCTCGATCTGACCTTCAAGTTCGATCTCTGAATTGTCTGTTCTCATCCCCTGCCCATAATCGTTCGGATATAGGAGTTATAATGCAATATTCTAACCGGACAAAGCCGAAACAAAATCAGCATTGTCCGGTTAGGAAATTGCATTCGAAGAAAAATACCGGATGAATGCAAATAAACCGATGAAATAACAATAAACCAACATCCGGTTATCGGAATCGCGGCATGGAAAGCTCTTTTTATCGGCGAAAACCTTAGAAGTAAAAAGAGACCATCATTCTCTGAACTTCATGCGGATACGGTCTCTCTCCTCAGGGGGAAGTTCGTTCCATCGTAATATTTTCTCTTCAAGTTTTTCCCTCTCTGCCGGATCGATCTGCTGCCACTGCTGATGCCGTTTTTTATAGAGTTCTTTCTGATCCGGAGGTATCTGCTTCCACTGCTCCATTTTCTGTCGAAGCCTTTTTTTCTCTTCAGGAGACAATGACTGCCATTCCTCATACTGCCTTCGCATTTCCCGGTTATCAGTGACATAAAGTCTGTTGTCCCCCTGGGCGGATTTCAAAGGCCTTTTGCCCCATTCATCTCGAAATTGCTTCTCTGTAGGGACTGTCGCGGGGCAGTCGCCCCCCCAGGAACACTGCGTTAAAAGCATAATCACGCCTGCCGCCAGAATCATTCCGGGAAAACATAAAAGGCCTCTTCCGGTCCGTTTAAGCATGATGTGTTCTCAGAACAGTTTCTGTAACATTGCATGCGCCCGTATCATAATAATCATCAGGCATATTCATGGGCGTTTTATCAACGTGGCTGACCAGTCTGCTGATGGTATCCAGATCCTGCAGGAGGTCCAGGTTCAGAATAATCTCCATTTCACCCTTGCTGATCTCCGCCTGCTGCCTAAGCACCTTTTCAGGGGCGCTGATCCATGATCTGTAACCAAAAATGCCCGCGACAATAAAAACGCAGGCCGCCGCCACGGGTACAAGCCTTGAGGAAAAAATGCGGAGTATGGTTAAGGGGCGATCTTTTGACTCTTCGAGCCGATTGTGCAGATTCATAATCGCTGTTTCCACCTCGGCAGCAGAGAGCGCGGGAGGTTCACAGGAAGCCCTTACCTTATCCATCGCCGCCTGTAGCCTTTTTCTCTCCTGCCTGCAACTGCTGCATGACCTGAGGTGCGTTCGCAACTTATCCTGATCCCCGGAATCCAGTTCATTATGGCAATCGAGCATTATTAGCTCTTTATATGCCTTGCACGCTTCCATAAGCCTCCCCCCTTTCATTACTCCTTCCATTTTTTAAGTCTGTTGCGGACCGTTCGCGTGGCGCGGAAAATATGCGTCTTGACGGTTCCCTCCGCCATTCCAGTAATACAGGAAATGTCATGAATGGTCATTTCTTCGAAAATCTTGAGATAAAAAACCGTTCGCTGCTTCTTGGGGAGCGAATCCAGGGTGGCCCTGATCTCTTCCCGAAGCTGCCGCCCGCTTAATTCGTCCATCGGATCAGGGCTTTCATCCTTCGTCTCAGGATCTTCTTCCTTAAATTCCCTGGAATGTCGTTGAAACAGTGCTCCGCTCCAGCGGAAATATCTCCTCCGTGAACTCAAACATGTGTTCACTACAATTCTGTAAAGCCATGTGTAGAAAGAAGATTTACCATCAAATTTTTTTATGCCCTGAAACGCCCTAAAGAAGGCCTCCTGGACCATGTCTTTCGCGTCCTCTCTGTCCCTGCGGGACATGAGATAGGCAACCCTGAAAACCTTTTGCTGGTATCGCCGTACAAGCTCATCCGCGGCCCTCCGGTTTTCTCTCTGGACCAGGCGCACCAGCATATCGTCATCCATTTCGGCCCAGGAAACCGCCCCTGCTCCCTCTTGGCCCGGTTTTGATGCATCAGGCATACCGGAAAACCGTTACGTCGTGCATGCCTGACGAAATACGAGATAATCTTTTACTATGCAACGGGTATTTACCCCCCAACCTCGCGCTCGTTTGAATTATTATACGATTAAAAGAGCGGGAAATTTAGTTTCGTGGAGTATATCATAAACTCGCTTCGTTGGGGCAGCAATATTCATAACATTATTTTTAACCTTCATATCAGGCTGTTGCGTAATTTAGATACCTTAGAACAAAAATGGTTTACATTTTTTTGTGGAACATCTCCAATTTAATTGAAGAACCTTTTTTGTAAACTTTTTCTTAACTGCCGGTGTCTAAAGGAGTAAAACTCAAATCGTTTTTTTAAATCTTTACAGCAGCCTGTAGTCCAAAGTCCGACAGGCTGCTAGGAGGCCGGAGATGAAAAAGCTGATCCTGATACCGTTTTTAACACTGCTGGCGCTTGTTGCAAGCGATTCCATATTTGCAGATACCGTCTCAGCGGAAGGCAGTTTTGGAGTGCGGATTCGAATAGGCGATCGACCTCATGGCGGCCATCCACATTTCATACAGCCGCGGGAACGGTTTCATCGCCCCATGCCGAGATATCATACGGGATATTATAAACACAGTCCCCACTTTTCGTGGAGAGGGACGGTCATATTAAGACCTTCCTATCCGCGCTATTATTATTCATCTCCACCCATGGTCATTCAGCGCGAAACCCCTGTTTATATACAGAAAGGGGATGGAGCATCAGATTACTGGTATTACTGCCGTGACCCTGAGGGTTTCTATCCCTATGTAAAAGATTGCAATTGCGAGTGGCTTAAGGTTGTACCTGAAACAACCCCGCCGAAGTAATAGAAATGGAGGTGACAGGATGAACCGTGCCATACTTTTTGTTTCTTTTTTCTCCCTGATATTGCTGGCGGGTTGTGCTACGATTCCGAACGGCCCGAGTGTCATGGTTCTGCCGGGTCATGGAAAATCCTTTGAGGAATTTCAGGAAGATAAGTGCGCCTGCGAACAATGGGCCCTTCAGCAGACCGCCTTGATTTCAGATGAGATGAAAAACCATGACATGGTGAATGGAGCGGCAACAGGAGCTCTGCTGGGAGCCGGCATAGGCGCCATGCTCGGTGCCGCCGCAGGAGATTCAGGTCACGGGGCCGCGATCGGCGCGGGAACCGGTCTGCTCGCCGGTATCGCCCTTACTGCGGGCGCATCCCAGGAGGCGACCTGGGAACGACAGAGGCGCTTCGATATCGCCTACCAGGAATGCATGTATTCAAAAGGGAATCAGATTCCGTATATCCGGGAACCCCCGCAAAACGCTATCCGATTACCGCCACCTCCACCTCCACCGCCCAGAAGACATCGGGCCTTTCCGCCGCCCTGACCATAGCAGCATGCCGGATTCAATGACTAACCATGCACGGATTCCGGATAAGCCCTGCGGGCATTCCGGAAGGACGGTAGGAGGGAGGTGTTATCCTGCGGGCTCCAATTCAGTCATTCCGCGGCTTAACCGCAGAATCAAATCTTCCGGATAAATAATTTATCTGTACACTATGGCAATTTTATAAAAATTTTTATGAACCGCAAAATATCGAATAAAGAGTATTGAAATTCGAAGTGAGATACTTCGCCATTCTGCGGTTCCTTGTTCGATATTCGATATTCAAAGTATCCTGGAGGAACGTGCTCCATTAAATCCCTCCCTACCCTCCCTTTGCAAAAGGGAGGGGAAGTTGCAATCCCCCTCGGGTCCCCCTTTTAAAAAGGGGGAAGCAATCGTTCCCCTCTTTGCTAAAGAGGGGTTGGGCCTGCCCGCCAGTGCCCGAACAGCCTTTTGATAATTAATGTTCGTTCTAGAGGGAAATTATAAACCTGGTAGATGTATGCAAGGCTGTGGCAGGCGGGGGAGATTTCAAAATACGGCCATGACTTGCCCGCCCTGGTGCGACCTCCAGGGATAAAGATCAATTATTCACTTTGTATCCTTCTCAAACTCTGAAGCGGACGTTTTTTAGTTACGGTCTGGGCCAGGGACCGCAGAATCCACACCCCCCGTCATTCTGCGGCCTGCCCGCAGAATCCACACCCCCCATCATTCTGCGGCCTGCCCGCAGAATCCATGGGGTTTTAATTGAATCAATATTCATAATTGTATATAATGACAAGTTACAAGCATATTTTAATTATCCTAAAAAGCGAAGATTTGAATCATTAATGTCCGGTTAGGAAATTGCATAATGATAGCGAAAATGAAAAAATTAATAGAAGCTGAAAGATTTTGTGTGCTGGCAACGGTATCGGATAACATCCCTCATTGCTCTCTCATGGCTTACGCGCCTGAAGAAGACTGTAGTCGATTGTATATGACCACCCGAAGGAATACAGTCAAGTACGGAAACATGGTAAAAAATCCCTCCGTAAGCCTGTTGATAGATACGCGCGGCGAGAAAAAAAGCCGGGATAAGGATCAGAGGACTCAGGCTTTAACCATCAGCGGCAGATTTGAGGAAATCGTGGATAAGACCGAAAGCATGAAGGTGGGGAAAATGCTGATTCTCAGGCATCCCGACCTCGGTGTATTTCTTGAGCACCCGGAATCATGCACCTTTGCAATAGAAATACATTCCTTTTTACACCTGGATGGTCTGATTGATTCCTATTACGAGGAGGTTCGTCATTGGGCGAAGTTCCGGAAATAAGAATTGAAAAGGCTAATACGGCCCCTCCAAACCCTAACGGAGATTATGTCCTCTACTGGATGATAGCCAACAGGCGTGCCGCTTGGAATTACAGCCTCGACAGATCCTTAGAACTTGCAGAAACATACCATAAACCTCTTCTCGTTTTGGAGGCATTGCGCGCGGACCACCCATGGGCCTGCGACAGATTTCATAAATTTATCCTGGACGGGATGGCCGATAACGCGAAGGCCTTTGATAAAAGCCCTGCCTGTTACTATCCTTACATGGAAAAAAGACCTGGAGACGGAAAAGGCCTTCTTCAGGCTCTTTCCAGGACGGCGTGTGCCGTAGTGACCGATGAATATCCTGCGTTTTTTCTCCCCGGCATGGTCGCTGCGGCCGCGAAAAAAATCAAGGTTGCCATGGAAAAGGTGGATTCAAACGGCATACTGCCCCTGCGTGAACCTGAGCAGGTCTTCTCCAGCGCATACCAGTTTCGAAGATTTCTGCAAAAGCGCCTGCCGCCAAGATTGTTTGAGGCCCCAAAGGCCAGGCCCTTTTCAGGAGCAAAACTGCCTGAACTTGCCAGTGTCCCTCCTGATATCCTTGACCGCTGGCCAGGGGTTGCTACTGATATGCTTTCTCATAAAAAAAAGGGAAATACCTCATCCCTTCCTATAGAACACTCTGTGCCTGCTGTGAACTATCCTGGCGGATCAGATCGGGCAAGAAACATATTAAGAAGATTTATCAGGAATCGAATGTCTTCCTATATCGATACGCGGAATGAACCCGAAAGACAAGGTTCCAGTGGATTGTCTCCCTTCATGCATTTCGGCCATATTTCCGCTCATCAGATCCTTCATGCCGTCACAGAAGAAGAGCGATGGATTCCCGGCAATATGTCCGACCGTGGCAGAGGCAGCAAAAACGGGTGGTGGGGAATGAGCGCTACCGCCGAAGCTTTCCTTGATCAGCTGATTACATGGAGAGAGCTTGGCTTTAACATGTGTTTATTAAACAGCGATTACGACCGGTTCGAATCGCTTCCTGACTGGGCGCAAAAGACCTTGCGGGCGCACGCAAAAGACTCCAGGCCTTACAGGTACGCACTCTCGGATTTTGAAGAGGCCTCCACGCATGATCCGCTCTGGAACGCCGCACAGCGGCAGTTAAGACAGGAGGGACGAATCCACAATTATCTGAGGATGCTCTGGGGCAAAAAAATCCTCCACTGGTCCAGAAGCCCCCTGGATGCGTTGAATATTATGATCGAACTCAACAATAAATACGCGCTTGACGGCAGGGATCCAAACTCATACAGCGGTATTTTCTGGGTGCTGGGGCGCTATGACCGGCCGTGGGGACCTGAGCGTCCGGTCTTCGGAAAGATAAGATATATGACTTCTGAAAACACGGCCAGGAAATATAGCGTATCCCGATATATAGTGAAATATTCTCAAAATCCTGGATCAACTGTATCATAGAATCTCCCCTAACCCCTCTTTAGAAAAGAGGGGAACTAGTGCTTCCCCCCTTTTGAAAGGGGGACCTAGGAGGCTGTCCAGTAACCTCCATTTTGGAGGCTGTCTGACAATGTCCAGATGCAAGGCTTCCGAAACCGGGAACCCGCCCCGGAGGGGTGGGAACTGAGCGCCCTTTGGGAGCGAAGAAATCC
>JAFGDF010000112.1 GCA_016932235.1 Deltaproteobacteria bacterium
AATGACAAATTCCGCACCAGCGTTCCAGCCTGCGGCCTGACCAACGCAGGCGTTGTTCATTTCTCCCATGGCACCCGATCCCACCAGCTCGGGGGCGAAAAGCCATAACCTGCTCACACCGATGGTAGCACCGGCAGTGGACATTATGGCGGCCCTGGATCTGAAAATATGGAATTCACCAGTTCGGACATTATATCCCGTGGCGCCGACAACCCGCGCTCCCTGCCTGCCGCCCTCGGTGAGAAGACTGGTTACCATAACACGGTCATAGATCTCCACGCCGAGACGCTTCATCTCTTTGTACAGCATGGGCTTTATATTATACCCCCATACCCTGACATGAAGCCTGTTCACATAGTCATAGGCAAACATGAGCTTGGTTTCGTCATCCCTGAAATCGGCCCCCTTGAACTCATCTTCCACATCCCTCATACGTACACCCATTTGTTCACAATCAAGAAGGGTGTCCCAACCATCCATCGCGTCGATATACCGGGCATGGCCGCATGTATAGCCTCCTGCGGCATCAGTCACGGCCTGTGCATATTCCTCGGGACTGACTCTTGAGCATGGGTTTGTGCATGCTCCCAGCCAGTGGTCGACCCCTGCCCCGCCGGCCCCGCTTCGCTTTGTCATCCCCTTTTCAAGAACGGCAACCTTTACGCCTTTCCTGGCGGCGTTTATTGCCGCATGGCAGCCGGCAATACCACCACCAATAACAAGTACATCCGTAATTATCTCGGTCTCCCTTTCATATCTTATGGGATAAGGCCATTCGGGACTTTGAGAATTCTTTTGCATATATTTGTGCCAGGTAGTCATGATAAGTTATCCTCCTTTCAAATCTCCGGCCCATTGCCGCCCAGGCCGTTACGTATTAATTTTAACAAGTTTTTAATCCGGCCGGCATCCTCTGCCGGGATGATTTCCAGGATTTCCGTTTCAATCCGATCCCGGATTTCCTGAATATGCTTTGTAGCCCTATGGCCATCGGGAGTCAGGCTGATCTGCAGGCTTAGATTACAATGCTATGGCTTTATGCGCGATATTACATTCTTTTTCTCCAGATTTTTGAAAATCTTAGTCACTGTGGCAGGTTTGATCCGGAAAGGAGATAGTTAGCATACTAATCACTGAACATATAATAATAACCGGAATCCGTGTCAATAATTATCTCCTAAAAATTACCGAGTAAAAAAATATTAAAAAATATTACATTTTTATTTGATTTTACGTGAAAGAAGTTATAAAAAGTTCCGTCTACTTGAAATTGCATAGCCTGGAATTGACGGGTTATTGTCCCTTTCATAAAGGTTCACTGCAACAACGATTAATTATGCACAGGAGTATTTATGAACGCCGATGAAAACCCTTTCAGTCCAAACAAAAGAATCCTGCTCTCAAAAAGAATATTTTGGTTGCGAAAACGATATTAAATATGCCGGGATACACCTGCTTATTGAAATCTGGCAGGCAAAACACCTTACTGATTTATCAAAAATCAGGGAAATCCTTTTAAAGGTGGTTGATGCCTGTGGAGTAACCCTTCTTAATATCGACCTTCATGTTTTCTCGCCTAATGATGGAATCTCAGGCATCGCTGTCCTGAAAGAATCCCACATAAGTATCCACACCTGGCCCGAATTCCACTATGCCGCAGTGGATATTTTTGTCTGCGGCAGCGTCAACCCCCGTAGCGCTGTGAGTGTCCTGGAAAAGGAATTCAAGCCCACGAAGATGGAAGTACAGGAGATCAAAAGGGGTATCCTGCCGTGAGTGAGAAGGAAGAATGGGCTACTGAAAAATGGAAGGATGTTGAGATACGATACAGGATTAATAAGATCATTCAAGAGATAGAAACTGATTATCAGCATCTTACGCTTGTTGATTCCTGTAAATACGGCAGAATGCTCCTTCTGGATGGAATTGTTCAAACCACTGAAAAAGACGAATTTATCTATCATGAAATGATGACACATGTCCCGATGATGTTACATCCAAAGCCGGAAAATGTGCTGATCATCGGGGGGGGAGATGGTGGCGTCCTTCGGGAAGTACTAAAGTATGACACGGTTGAAAAGGCTACTCTGGTTGAGATTGATCAGTCTGTTATTAGCTTTTGCAAAGAGTATCTTCCAACCGTTAGCAACGGCGCCTTTGAAGATAAACGTTCGGAAATAGTAATCGACGACGGCTCAGCCTTTTTAAAAAAAAAGAAAAACAGTTACGATATTGTGATTGTGGATTCATCTGATCCTATCGGACCTGCTGAGAAACTGTTTTCAAGGGAGTTTTACAAAAGCGCTCACGACGCCCTAAATCCTGATGGGATTATGGTTCATCAGACCGGATCGATCCATATGCAGAGCGATGAGCAACCTCTGGTCTATGGGCTGATAAGGCATATTTTTCAATACCATGCGTTTTATGTATATTCCGTGCCCACCTATATCGGGGGATTGTTCTCTTCTGTTCTATGCTCCGATAGCACTGACCCTGGAAACATGGATATGGAAGAGATATTAAAAAAGTTTGATAGTTACAAATTAAATACAAAATATTACAACCCCGGCATACATTTCGGCTCATTTCATATCCCATCCTTTTTATACACTGTTTACAG
>JAFGDF010000113.1 GCA_016932235.1 Deltaproteobacteria bacterium
ATAAATTATATATTATAGACATAAGCTCATAATCGGAGGTGGACATGCCAAGGCCACGAAAACTTAGATGGGTACAAGTGCGGCCTGTTGTCGATGCCTTTCTTCCCAATCAAACGCCGCCATGGGGAAGAGAAGAGGTTATTCTTCCGGTGGAAGGACTTGAGGCGATTCGGCTTGCGGATTACCAGGGATTGGACCAGGAAACGTCTGCAGGACTAATGAATGTATCCCGCCAGACCTTCGGGCGAATTATTGCGGAAGCAAGGGCTATCGTGGCTGATGCACTGATTATGGGCAAAGTCCTCAGAATCGAGGGTGGGCATTTCGAAATGCCTCCCCGTGGAAGAGGACGACACCGCCGTGGCTGGCGCGGTGGATTTTAAAAAAAAGGAGGTGTTTCATATGCCAGGATTCGATGGAACAGGACCAATGGGTGCCGGCCCTATGACCGGAGGAGCGCGTGGTTTCTGTAACCCGGCCTCTGGGGGTTACGGCGTTGGATACGGCGGAACTTCCGGTTACGGTCGTGGCTACGGCAGGGGCCGCGGTTTTAGACGAGGGTTCGGCCCGGGCATGGCATGGGGTCGAGGCTACGGCCGAGGCTACGGCCGAGGCTTTGGCTGGCGGGCTCCCTATCCTTCATGGGGCGCCGGCTACTACGGCCCGGCCTATGACAATCCCTATGGGAGCATGAGCCCGGAAAATGAACTCCAGATGCTTCGAAACGAAGCGGATGCCATTAAAAACGATCTGGAAAACATCAATAAACGTATAGAGGAAATCGAGTCAAAATCCTCGTAAGTTTAACCAGCCCTGCTCAAGTGGGAGGAGTCATCGTGGATTGTGAGATCTGGGTAGAAAGACTGTAAAGGTTGATCCTTTTCCCGGTTCGCTTTCCACGGTGACCTTCCCGCCGTGTGCCTCCACAATCGCCTTTACGCCGGCAAGGCCCAGGCCAAAACCCTCGATCTTTGTTCCGACCCTGCCCCTGTGAAAGGCGTCGAATATATAAGGTAGCTCATCGGATGGGATCCCCAGCCCCTGATCACTGACTTTAATAAAAACATAATTGCCCGAGATACCTGTCAAAATAAGGATGCTGCCGCCCCTATGGGAAAATTTTATCGCATTATCAATGAGATTGGTAAACACCCTTCTCAACTGGGCGGCATCTCCATCGATTGGAGGCAAGGCGTTTTCATTTTCCAGCTTGATGCTTAGACCGGCGCTTAACATCCTCGGCTCGTAAACCTCGCACAGCTCAATAAGTTCTTTATCCAAGGAAGTGGCGCTCAAATTGAGTTTGAGACTGCCTGTCTGAAGCCGGGCAAAATCCAGGAAATCTGTGATAATATCCTCCAGTTTTCCTGCCTCATCTCTGATAATCTCCAGGTATCTCTGCCCCTTCTCCTGATCGACCCTGTTCCCCTTATGCAACAGACGAAGCACAAATCCTCCGATAATAGTCAGAGAAGACTTCATATCATGCGCAAAGGCCGATATCAGATTTTGCCTCTCTCTTTCAAGGGTCTTCAAGGCTGAAATATCCTGGAAAGATTCAACACCCCCGATAAGTATGTTCTTTTCATCATAAAGACCGGCCACACTCATCCTTACAGGGAGGGTCTCACCCGTTTTAGTCCGGATAGTAGATTCCAATAGAGCCATGGGTTTCTGGACTTTTAATGCCGTTCTCAACGGGCAGTTAGTACTGCACATACCACCTCTAAGAACTTCCCCGCAAAAGGAGCCCAGGGCTTCATCCGCGCTGTAACCGGTCAAATGTTCCGCCCAGGGGTTAAATCCCGTGATCTTTAGATCATGGTTTACCGTGATGACACCGGACGGCACGCTGTCCACAACAAACTTGTAAAAAGCCAGGCTCTTTTCCGGGGTCTGAATATCCAATCCTTCCTTGCTTGTCTTCACCACGCAAGCCGCCTTTCACGAATAAACACCGGGTATATAATAAACTCTAACTGGCCCCGGGAAGAAACAGGTCCTTACACCTATCCTCCTATACTGTTCATTGAGCGAACGCATTTGCGGGGTCCATATATATCCAGACCATGATCCCGGGGTTTATTAAGAATAGCATTCCTAATAATCTCCAGGAGATGACTGTCGTCCTTTCCTTCTCTGAGTGGAGTCTTGATATCGGTTTCATCCTCAGAGAATAGACATCCCCTCAGATGTCCGTCTGCAGTCAGGCGAAGTCTGTTGCATTTCTCACAGAAATGATTGCTTAAGGCCCCGATAAAACCGATCTCCCCTTTTGAACCCTCCAGCTTATATCGCTGAGCAGGCCCGTCAAGGGGCGCGGATTCCACAGGAATGACAGGACCCAGTGCCTTAATCGAATTGAGGATCTCCCCGATAGAAAGAAATTTATTAAAGGACCAGCCATTTTTTTCACCAACAGGCATCATCTCAATAAAACGCACATGATAGGGTTTTCTGAAGGTAAGACGCGCGAAATCCAGGATCTCATCGTCATTTGTCCCCCTCATCGCGACCACGTTGATCTTTATGGGGTTAAATCCCGCTGATTCCGCCTCTTCAATCCCTTCCCAGACCCGTTCAAAATAGTCCTTCCTGGCAATCTTCAGAAATCTTTCCGGCCTCAGGGTATCCATGCTCACATTCACGCGGCAGATGCCGCATTCCCGTAAAGGGCGCGCGAATTTCTTGAGAAGAACGCCATTGGTGGTCAGTGTGATGTCTTCCAGTCCCTCGATTTGACAGAGCCTTTCGATAAACGGAATAATTCCTTTTCTAACCAGAGGCTCGCCGCCCGTGAGCCTTACCTTTCGAATGCCGTTTAAAACGCATAGATTCACCAGCCTCAGCATCTCTTCGTAGGTCAGGATTTCATTATGAGGAAGGAAGTTGACACCCTCCTCAGGCATGCAGTATATGCATCTCAGGTTGCACCGATCAGTCATGGAAAGGCGAAGGTAATTTATTTTTCGGTGGTTATTATCCAGAAATCCCTTTTCCCTGCCTGAAGCCGGAGAAGATATCAGCCCCTCCATTGATCTGGCCCTCCGGAAACCCCCGAGGGATTCAGGTTCGGGTCTATGGAATAATCATCTGATCTGCTGAAATATTCACATACCCGGGACACTCCCGCATCAGGGAAAAGCATATTGATCAGGCCCCTCAGCCCATCATATCGATCATTGTCTTTGGAACTAATAATACTGTTTTTCATGTCTCATGCTCGCTTATCAGGACGAATTTATCAAAAATCAGGCGGATCGAGGATTTTCAAGCATCACAAAGTGACCATCCATAAGATTTATGGCCTGAATAGCCCCTTCAACAAATTTTCTCTCTCCAAAAAGGTTGATCAGCCAGAAACCCCGTCCCTCCGCCTCGATCCTGGCCACATCCTTCATGATTTCCTTTTCTTCGTTATTCGATTCCATATATACCGTACTTAAACACATAGGATTCTCCTTTCCGGATACCTTTTTTATTGACCCCTGTTCCGGGGCTATCACCATACTCAGCCACAACTGTTCAGGCGATGTTCACCTTTCCGGCAACAGATCATCCAGCACCCTTTCAGCGGCATCAAAGGCCTTTCCCCTGTCCAGAACATTCCCGGCCAAACAGGCATCAAATACAAGCGGGTCATTTGGTATGGCCCCGATGATTTTTATATTCCTCTTTTTCAGTTCACCTTCTATCTTTCGGAGTACTTCTTCGGAAGATACCTTGTTCAATATCGCACTTACGCCCTTGTTCATACTGACGGCCAGATCCCTTATCTTTTCAGCTATATTAACGGACTCAAAGGAAGGTTCAACCACAAGGATAACCTTATCAATACCTTCATCGACGCCCCGTCCAAAATGCTCTATACCGGCTTCCATATCTATTAACACGATCCCATTTTCAGTGAACCTCAGTTTTTTTAAAAATTCCCGATTCAGCACCCCCATGGGACAGGCGCATCCTTCGAGGGATTGAAGTATCTTTCCAATGCTGACCAGCATAAGTCCATCTTCCCTCTGGATATACTGAGAAGGGATCTCCTTTATATCGATTTCAGAGCGTTCAAAGATACTGGGTTCCTGCATCTTTTTCTTTAATTCTGATTTGCCTCCCACAAGTTCCATGAGAGGCGTGGGAGGGCTTTTAAATCCGACCATCCGGAAAAGCCCGGAATTTGACTCATCGGAATCAACGATCAGGACCGGAACTCCCCTCTTTTGCGCTGACTTTGCCAGCAGGGTAATTACCGTGCTCTTTCCACTTCCTCCCTTTCCACAAACTGATATTTTCATCTATAAATCCTCCATAAACCACAGATCTGAAATTCCATTTACAATATTAAGGGGCTCAAAATAGAATAAACATAAAGGCCCTGGATTCCGGATCAAGCCCGGAATGACGACATTCATTTACTCCCTGTCCGTCACCCCGGCGAAAGCCGGTCCGTCACCCCGGCGAAAGCCGGGGTCCGGAAAAATAAACTTTTAGACAACCATGATGTCGATTCAATTAGGAGTCTGTCAATTAGTTCCTCTATTTCCTTTATTCTGCATCGCTATCCTTTTTATATCGTCCATCCTTAAGGATCATCTCTCCGGTTTCGGCCTTGAGCTCCCGGGCAATCACCGGGCACTTCACCATAAGAAGGAAGAATATAGAGCCTTTTTCGTCTGATAGACTCTCAAAGTTTCCCTGCCCTTTGCTCACAATAACGTCTGAGCTCCTGTAAAAATCGAGGAATTCCTGTGAGCATCTTTTCAGTATGGTCCCGGGGGCGTCACACCCGGAAGAAAGAATTCTCGCCACCTCACCAATTCCGCTTTTCTCAGCATCTTCAATGGTTGCGTCGTTTATAATTGGTATATGTCTGACGGCATAGACCGTGTCTTTCCCAATGGTTTCAATAAGTATCTTGTCAAAAACAGTCTCCCCGGCATTATCCCCCAGGTAAAGAACGTTCCCGGCCTTCTCTATGCTGTTTTTAAAAGATTCGTAATGGTCGATAAAAAGTCTTTTCCTCAGAACATCCTCCATAGCACCTTCGAGATCAAAATCAGGATTGGCGCCCGGATCCATGACATTTCCCATAATCGCGATCTTCACAGCCGCAAGTAAAGGATCCCCGGAATTATCCACGGCCGATTTCAACTCTTCGTAAAAAGAAAGCGCTTTATAGATACCCTTTTCCTTGTAAGCCTTTAAAGGATCAGTAACGCCTGTTACTTCACTGACCGTGGAATATATTATCCTCGCTATCTCCGGAGGAGAAAGGTCCAGCGGTATATCGGGCATTGCCAATGCAACCTTGTCAAGGACCTGTCTTATTTTTCCCTCGTCCTTTGTGGCCGCCCTGGCAGCAAAGAGGGCCTGTTTAAAAAAACAGGGGATACAGTCTAGATAGCTATTCAATTTTTATAACACCAAATTCAATATTGTCCCAACCAGCAGGGCGGCCGAAATCATTATCACGGATGATAAAAGCGTCCTTCTGATTCCAAGTTCCCTCAGAAACACGACAAATGTGGCAATGCAGGGAAAAAACATTGCCAGGACCACACTGGCCACTACCAGCTGCTCCGCGGTCAGCCCGAGGGGAGCCAGCATCCCGAGGGCCACATCCTTTCGCAAAAATCCTATTATAAGGGTCATAACAGCCTCTTCAGGCAGCCCTAAAAGGCCTGTGATAACAGGTCCCGTAAAATCGGCTATCACCCTGAAGAGGCCGAAAATGTGTAGTAGATTTATGACCAGGATTGCTCCAAGTATTATGGGAATAGCTTCTGCTAAAAACCCATAGACCCTCATCCATACCTTTTGTATCAAAACTCTCAAAGGCGGAAACCGATAGGGGGGTATCTCGATCAACAGCTCGGGGCTGAAGCCCTTTACCGCTCGCTTGAGAATAATTCCCAAGCTAACCCATACCACAAAGAGTGTGCCGTAGACAATCAGGACATATTCTCCTCCATGCTGACCAACCAGACCGAAAATCATAGCCTGCAAGGCCGCACAGGGCACGGCCACACATATAAGTGTCGAGGCGATAAACCTTTCCCTTTTGGTTTCCAGTATCCGGGTGGCCAGCACGGCCGGCACATTGCATCCAAGCCCCAGGAGGGTAGGAATAATAGCGTAACCATGTAAGCCGAGACGGTGCATCGTCGTATCCATCAAAACCGCCAGTCTGGGCAGATAGCCGGTGTCCTCAAGCAGGCCAAGCACAAGATAGAATGAGATAATATAAGGCAGAACCATCGCAAAGGGGACATAGAGACCGCTGGAAATTAAGCCGAAAGACTCCACAAAATTTATCTCCCCGCCGGCCAGTTTCCCTATCACAATATCGTGGAAAAACCCGCTTCCCCCCATGACCGAACTTAACCCTAACACCACCGGCTCCCATATATGGGTGAAGAAGGGGTCAAACACATGCTCGATGAGATTCTCGCCGATAAGCCTGATTACAAAAAACGAAAAAAGGAGCACCGCCATCGCTATGACAGCCCCTGAAAGAGGTTTAACACTCGCGTCCTGAAGGCGCTCGATCCAGGTATGATGCCGGTGGTCAATACGCTGAACCCTGCCTATAATCTCTCCTATGGCGATCCATCGCTCATCACGGCTCCTTGGAACTATATCAGGCAGGACGGCATTGGGAATACTCTGAACAAGGTCCTTTATCCCTTCACCGGTCAGGGCTACAGTGGGAATAACCGGAACCCCCAGAAGAGCGCTCAGTTTCGGGACATCAATATGTATTCCACGATGCTTCGTATCGTCCCACATATTCAGCGCGACAATGATCGGAATCCCTTTTTCCAGAAGCTGCAGTGTGAGATAGAGGCTCCTTTCCAGATTGGTCGCGTTCACCACATTGATGATCGTGTCACCGGTCCGCAGCATCTTCCGGGCTATTTCTTCGGCCTCAGAGGTTGGTTCCAGGGTGTAGGTTCCCGGCACATCAATAACCTCGGCCTTTTCTTCTCCTATCTTCAGGAACCCCTTGGTGAAGTTTATGGTAGTCCCGGGGTAGTTGGAAATGGTCGTACGCACCCCGGTCAAGCGCGAAAACACGACGCTTTTACCCACATTGGGATTGCCGATCAATAGTATTTTTTTCATAAATCCCCGTCTTCATTAACCATGATCCGGTTGGCCATGCCGAACCCGATTGCCACCTGGACCCTGTCTACTATAATGGTGACAGGGCCCTGTCCCAACATTGAACTCATCTTGGTAATCCTCTTGCCCGGAATGATACCGAGTGCATTAAGACGGGCCCTGAAACCAAACCCTCCGTGGATTTCCACAACGATTCCGTTGCGCCCGGTCTGCATCTCTGTCAGGTTGACCAGCTTGTTTCTTTTCATAACTCAAACTCTTTCCAAAAACTGAAATATGTATACCCTTAATAATGAACAGCGGATCTTTATCTTTAATCGTATGATTTTAGATTTTCGAAAAACCTCGGTCAAATTCATGGATTTGAAAAAATCTAAATTGTTATCTTTAA
>JAFGDF010000114.1 GCA_016932235.1 Deltaproteobacteria bacterium
CAATGTCGGTATATAATTCAACGTTATCTCTAAAGACCGTGGCCTGAGACCATATGGCGCTATTTTCATTCATCGTGGTGGCCCAAAGGGCCATGAGTGTTTAATAAAAAAGAGAGACTTCCGATTGGTTAAGATGACACATCAAAGGATTGTTTTGAATTAATGGCTGAAAATTGGTAAACTATATCATGATATCGATTAGGGATCTTTTTGACTCTACGAGTAGAAGGTTTGATAAACGAGACCTCTTATCTAATAAAGCCGGTTTACAGGTCTTTTACCTGTAAAATCGCCATTACTAACAAAATCTCGAAAGGAGAAAAAAATGGCCGAAAAATTAGAGATCTACAAATGTGAAGTGTGTGGAAATATTGTCGAAGTGCTTCATGGAGGAGCCGGGGAACTAGTATGCTGTGGTCAACCCATGAAACTATTCAAAGAGAATACAGTTGATGCTGCAAAGGAAAAGCATGTCCCTGTAGTCGAAAAGATTGATGGTGGGTACAAGATATCAGTCGGCAGTGTGGCTCATCCTATGGAGGAAAAGCACTATATAGAGTGGATTGAATTAATCGCTGACGGGAAAGCGTACAGACAGTTCCTGGAGCCGGGAGCTGCTCCTGAGGCGATCTTTAAGATTGAAGCCAACCAAATCACAGCAAGAGAATACTGCAATCTGCATGGCCTTTGGAAAGGTTAATCAAATGAAAAAGGCCCTTATCGTCTACTGCACAAGAAGCGGTGAAACCAGAGAGATCGCCCAACTCATTGCAGAGGGAATCCGCTTCGAAGGATGGGAAGCGGATGTGGCAAATGTCACTGACATCAAAAAAGACTCCGACCTTGCAGGTTATGATGCGTATATCCTCGGTTCAGCCACCTATCATGGAGATATGATGCAGGGAATGAAAACGATGTTATTCCTTGCGGAGAAAGCGGACCTTGCGGGAAAAGCAGGCGGAGCATTCGGGGCATTCGGCTGGAGTGGTGAAGCCCCTGATCGTATCTATGACACCATGAAAAATATCTTCAATATGAAAATGGCTGGTGCCCCCTTAAGACTTAAATCAGCAAAACTCGGAGGGGGAAGAAAAATGGCGCAGGATTATGGCCGCGAGGTTGCCAGACTTTGAAGTCATCAGTCATTTTCTCTTATATGCCGTAAAGGGACTAAAATTAAGATGAGAGTCAGAGACTTTATGCATAAGGATGTGATAACAGTCGATGTTAAGACCCCCATCATGGCCGCGCTGGAAACCATGAAGCACAACAAGGTCAAACGTCTTCCCGTTACCAAAAACGGCAAATTCACAGGCCTTGTCACGAGGGCCTTAATCCGGGATGCCTCTCCTTCCGGGGCCACTAGCCTGAGTATATGGGAGATTAACTACCTGATATCAAAGATGGTTGTCGGTGATATAATGATCAAAAAGCCATTCACCATATCGCCCGATATGCCTGTTGAAGAAGCCATGAAAATTGCGGTAGAAAAAAGGGTGGGCGCCTTCCCGGTAATTGAAAATGGAGAATTGATCGGGATTATCACCCAATCGGATATCTCAACAATAGTGCTGGACTCGCTCGGACTCGACCAGAGAGACATGAACAGGATCAGCATCAAGACCTCCACCAGGCGTTTCGGATTTCTGCGTGACCTGGTGGAGATTTTTGATTTTCACAGGATACCTATCATGAATATGCTCAATGTCCCTGCAAAGGACGGCAATTACTGGTTTTTGGTGCTTCAGGTAAGATCAAAAGATACGAACCTTGCTATTGAAGACTTAAGGAAAAAGGGATTTGATGTGACGGATGTCACCTGATTGTTTCAAAAGATTTCAGTGGAATCCTTGGCGTCTCTGGCACGGAGGAATCCGACGCATCGCCGGTTATGCTCCTTCAAGGCTTTTGAAGAACACCGTCATTCCTCAAGGATCTGGAGGCCACGGCTTTTGCGGAAGCGGGTTGTTTTCTGCTGATCCGATACATTTCCTTTATGCCGTATAAGAAAATATAGGATATTTGCATTAAATAACGATTTCATGATAGTATGACAATAAAAAAGGAGGTTTTATATGAGCAAGTATGAATGCACTGTATGTGGCTATATTTACGATCCTGCTGAAGGTGACCCTGATAATGATATAAACCCAGGGACCGCATTTGAAGATATTCCTGAAGACTGGGTGTGTCCGGTTTGCGGGGCTTCTAAAAGCCAGTTCGAAGCGATTGATTAGCTATTGCAATATTCCCGGAGCGCTGTTAGAAAAATATGGAGTTAGCGATCATGGGACGCATAGCTGGTGAAAGCCGGGTCTTAGGAGCGTGCGGCTTTTGGGAGATCATGGTTGTTTGAAAAATATCAGGGAATAATTTAGGCGAAGACCGGGGCCTTTGCCGGTACGACTCAGTCATTGCATCTAACGCTTATTACGGCGGATTCAATTTAACGCGGCGTCCTGTATTCAAAACCCAACTGCTATCCCGGGACAGCGCAGAAGGCTCTATTTTTTTTTAAATGGCGGAAAAACCGCTCGGTACACAGGGAAAATAATGGAATAACGACCGATCTGGACTGGGGGAGACTATTCTCTCCGCTATCAACCCCTGTTCCGATCGCCATCCTGACTTCAGATCTTTCTTATGATTACAATATCCCGCTGTCATCGGATGGAATATCAAAAATCACCTAAAAGCTATCAAATGTAATTATAACCCAAAGGAGAACCATGCATCATGAAACCAATGGAAATTTCAGACGGAGTGTACGAAGTAGGAGCTATTGACTGGAACGTAAGGGATTTTCACGGTTATTCCACTAAACAGGGATCTACATACAACTCCTATCTTATAATAGATGATAAGATAACTCTTATTGACGCTGTAAAAGCGGAGTTCGCCGAGGAACTATTGAACAACATAGGTAAGATTGTGGATCCCAAAAAGATCGACTTTGTCATAAGTAATCACACTGAAATGGACCATTCAGGCGGCCTGGCGAAGGTAATGCACCGGGTCGGGGAGGGAAAACCCCTTCTCTGCTCCAAGATGGGACAGAAAAACCTTTCTAAACACTTCAGGCATAAATGGAATTATAGGCCCGTGGAAAACGGCGAAAAATTGAATCTGGGAAAACGAAGCCTTACGTTTATTGAAACGAGAATGCTTCACTGGCCCGACAGTATGTTCACCTATCTCAATGAAGACAAGATATTATTTTCCAGTGACGCCTTTGGGCAGCACTTCGCTGGCCTCAAGAGATATGACGATCTGATTGGTGATGAAATAATGCCACACGCAAAGAAATATTTTGCCAATATTTTACTGCTTTACTCTCCACTTATATTGAAACTGCTTGAGAGTGTTGATCAGATGGGACTAGAGATCAGAATGATATGCCCTGATCACGGTATTATATGGAGAAAAGACCCTTTAAAAATTATTAAAGCCTATGAAGAATGGTCTCTTCAAAAACCGAAAAGGAAGGCAGTTTTGGTTTATGACACCATGTGGCACAGCACTGAGATAATGGCCGAGGCAATAGCAAAATCGCTTGATAGGGAAGGGGTCGAAGCTCTGCCAATGCATCTCCGTGCCTCTCATCGCAGTGATATTATTACCGAGGTCCTTGACGCTGGGGCAGTTGTTGTAGGATCACCGACATTAAATAACGGGCTTTTTCCTACTGTTATGGATTTCCTATCCTATATGAAGGGCCTCAAACCACAAAATAAGATCGGCGCGGCATTCGGTTCCTACGGCTGGAGCGGAGAATCTGTAAAGATGATAATCAGCGAACTTGAAGCAATGAAATTTGATATAATAGGGCCGGGATTGAAAGTTCAATATGTACCTGACGATAATGCGATCTCTTCCTGCCATGAACTGGGCAGGCTTATATCCAAAAAATTGCCGGGATAATGAAAACATTGAAAAAGATTCCTGTTATGGACTCCGCCCTTTGCACTGATTGTGATACCTGTATAGAACTCTGTCCTGAAGTTTTTAAAAGGCATGAAGAGTTAGGGCTTATTGAAATTATGTATCTTTCTGAATATCCGGAGGATATTATCCAGGAGGTAATCAGTCTCTGCCCGGCTGGCTGTATTACCTGGGAGGGGACGGAATAATCGCGGGCGTAAAAAGGCCTTACTATAAATGTGTAAAGAAGGTATTTGCCGAACTCCTAAAAGCGGGAGATCCGGAATCAATATCAGCGGGGATCAGGCAATATCGACCTCAGCAGGCGGTCAATGCATTACTCCCTTTTATTTATGACACTATGCCTTCTGTAAAGTGGGGCGCGATAACCGCAATCGGGGAAGTTGTTGGACTTATGGCGGATGAAGATCTGGAATCCGCGAGGAATATCATCCGTCGTCTCATGTGGAACCTTAACGATGAATCCGGCGGTATTGGTTGGGGATCACCGGAGGCAATGGCGGAGATACTTTTCCGAAATAAGACGCTTGCAACTGAGTACCACCACATGCTTTTATCCTATATCAATGAAGAAGGTAATTTTCAGGAAAGTGAGTTAATGCAGAGGGGGGTACTCTGGGGCATTGGAAGAATCGCCGGAAAGTATCCGGAGCTCGTTAAGAAATCAGCGGCGGATATTATCAAGTTCCTGGACTCTGATGACCCTGCAGTGAGAGCCTACTCGGCGCGTTTAGCGGGTCTCCTCGGTTTACAGGAGGCACGTTTCAGGCTCGAGTCTCTCCTGAATGACGAACATGAGATCCAGGTCTTTATTGACAGCAAACTGATCAACTGTCGAGTAAAGAATGTCGTAAGTGAAGCAATAGAAAGGCTTATCAACTGAATCTGGAGGGTTAATATGTTATTGATAGAAGACCTGCGGGTCAAGCTCGGGGATAAGGAGATACTGAAGCATATAGACATGGAGCTCCATGAGGGAGAGACACATATCCTTTTTGGTCCTAATGGTTCCGGAAAAACATCTCTACTTATGACCATAATGGGATACCCGCAATACGAAGTGGTATATGGTAAAATCATGTTTAAGGGTGAAGATATTACTCATATGCCCATTAACGAACGTGCAACGCTGGGAATAGGCATGTCCTATCAGCGACCGCCCACGATAAACGGCTTGAAGACACGTCAGATGGTCAGGATATGTGCCGGCATTGAGAAAGAAATCGATGAAGAGGCACTTGCCAGACAATTAAATTTCGAAGGCTTTCTGGACAGGGATTTAAACGCGGGTTTTTCGGGCGGAGAGATCAAGCGTTCGGAACTCCTTCAGCTATTGGCCCAGGATCCTGATCTGATGCTGTTTGATGAACCGGAATCAGGTGTTGATATGGAAAATATAGTCCTCGTGGGCAAAACTATAGCGTCTCTTCTTCAAAGGAACGGTTTCCGGGAAGAGAAAAAAACAAAAATGCAGTCAAAAATGGAACGTAAAAAGATGGGGCTTATAATTACCCATACCGGGTACATCCTTGATTATCTTACCGCCGATAAGGGCCAGGTCCTTTATAACGGGGAAATGAGCTGTGTAAGCAATCCAAGGGAGATATTAAACTGTGTGAGCGATTCTGGATATGAGGAGTGTGTGAGATGTATAATAGAGAGGAGATAAGGGAAAAGGCCAAAAAGGCGATTGATAAAAAGGCAATGATCGGCCCTGATATTGACCTTGCTAAATACGATAACGCGCCGGTCCCACATGGCTATATGGCTGATGATGCGCTTTGCCGGTTGCCGGAAGATGAACAAAAGCATCTTATGATGGCTGGTCTGGATGTCACTAAAAAAGAACGGAGCGGAACCTATTTCCAGAAAGATACCGAGGTCATCCATTGCCACGCTCCACAGGATGGAATTGAGGTGCTCCCCATAAAAAAGGCCCTGGAACATCACGAATGGATTAAAGACTATTTTTGGAAGCTGGTATCTGTTGATGCGGACAAATACACCGCTGCCGCTGAACTCGGGCTTCATGATGGATATGTTATCAGGGCGCGTCCCGGCAGCAAATCCATATACCCGGTACAGGCATGTCTTTATCTTGATAAGGACGGGCTTCAGCAAAACGTGCACAATATAATCATTGCCGAAGAAGGCTCTGAATTACACATCATATCAGGGTGCTCCACTTCTCCGCATATGAAGAAAGGAGTGCATGTCGGTATTTCGGAATTCTTTGTGAAAAAAAATGCAAAACTCTCTTTCACTATGATTCATAATTGGGCGGAAGATATGGCGGTTAGGCCACGTTCTGTTGCTCAGGTCGAAGAAGGGGGACTATTTCTAAACAATTACATATGTATGAGACCTGTGCGCTCGCTACAGATGTATCCAACTACTCACCTTATCGGCCAAGACGCGGTAGCCCGCTTCTACAGTATTATCGTAGGAAGCCCTGGTTCAGAATACGATCTGGGAGGAAGGATATTCCTCAAACACCCCGGTAACAGGGCGGAAATAGTTGCCCGCACCATCAGTAATGGATCAAGGATCATAGCCAGAGGACATCTGATTGGCGAAGTCCGTGATGTTAAGGCGCATCTTGAATGCCGCGGGCTGCTTTTAAATGGGGGGATCATCCATGCTATCCCCGAACTTGAAGGTCACGCGGACGGCGTCGAGCTCTCACATGAGGCTGCGGTTGGAAAAATCGCGCAAGAGGAAATCTCGTATCTTATGTCCAGAGGACTCAGCGAGGATGAGGCCACCTCCACAATAGTAAGGGGTTTTCTTAATGTCGATATCCCTGGACTTCCTCCGCAGCTCAAGGCGGAGATAGACAGGGCCATTGAAGAGAGCGATAAGGATATGATGTAATTGGATAACATTAATCATACTAACGGAGAGAACCAATGTCGAAAAAAGTAAAATTATATACCCTGAGCACGTGCAGTCACTGCAAAGCCACTAAAAAATTTCTTGATGAATGCCGGGTGGAATACGAGTTCACTGATGTGGATCTGCTCACAGGCGATGAACGGAAGGCTATTCTGGATGATGTCAGAAAATTAAATCCCCGTTGCTCGTTTCCAACCATAATAATAGGCGACAGAATAATCGTAGGCTTTAGAGAAGATGAAATCAAGGAGGCATTAGGACTATGACCGGCATCGATAAACTGTACGAGACGCTTAAAAAATCGCAGGAGCAAAAGGGGTACTACTTTAACAAGGATCGGGAGAGGGTCTTCGAACTTTTGGAGGCCCTCATGGCGAATAAAGAGAGATATGGGTATATGAGCTGTCCTTGCAGACTCGCCGCCGAGGATCGCGCCAAGGACAAGGACATAATCTGCCCATGTGAATACAGGGAAGAGGACATAAAGGAATACGGGAGCTGTTACTGCAATCTCTATGTGTCAAAAGAATGGAATGAAGGCACTGTCCAGCATAAATACATCCCTGAGAGAAGGCCCCCTGAAAAGCTGACTTTCTGATACCAATATCTGAGTAAAATTCAAAATGGAGCCGGATATGAAGGATATGAACGACGGGCATACACATCCGGAAATGGAGATGGAGGCACAGGAAAAGCTCAGAAAAGGCTTTCAAAACATACCCGATGAAATCCCTATTATCCTGTTCACGGATCCGGATAAAAACACAATCTTTAACCGGGCCGCCCGCGAAGTAACACGATTCCTTGGGGAGATGACATCCAAGATAAGTTTTCAGGAGTTCAATCTGGACCATAAGGAATCGCTGCAAAGGGGGATAAAATACGCGCCCACCATTATTTTTGATCCTGAAAAATACAGGATAAAATGGTACGGCGCGCCTCTTGGCGAAGAGGGAAGAACCTTTGTCGAGGCCTTGCTCATGATGGGCTACGGCAGGACCAACATAAGCGAACAATCCTTAAGGATTCTCAAAAGGATCGACTCACCTCGAAATGTCAAGGTATTTGTCAGCGGCTCCTGCCCTTACTGTCCCCAGCAGGCCGTGAATGCGATCAAGGCAGCCATAGAAAAACCGGATTTCATATCCCTTGAAATAATTGATATCCAGGCGAACCCGGAACTAGCCCAAAAATATTCAGCGCAAAGCGTCCCTCAAACCTATCTTGATGATAAACTAATAGCAAAGGGTGCGCAGACTGAAGAACTTTTCATGCTCTCGCTCGAGAAAATGGAACAGCAGACTATCTTTATACCTGAGAGCGACGCGAAGAAAGTGGAGGCCGACCTTGTCATTGTGGGAGGAGGCCCTGCCGGTCTGACTGCCGGAATCTACGCCACACGCAGCGGTTTAACCACTGTCATTATTGAAAAGGGGGCGCTTGGCGGTCAGATTGTAAACACGCCTATTGTTGAAAACTATCCGGGACTTACACAGGTCGGCGGAAGAACTCTTGTGGATCTCATGGTCAATCATGCCATGGAATATGTCAGGATTTTTCAGGAAGAGAAGGTAATGGACATCAAACCCGGAGACCCGATTGTAGTTACCACAAGCAGAAGACGTTTTACTGCAAGGGCAGTGCTTCTGGCAACCGGCGCAAAACACAGGACTCTGGGAGCCAGGGGTGAAAATCGTCTTGCGGGCAACGGTGTCAGCTATTGCACTACATGCGACGGCCCCCTTTTTAAAGGTAAAAAAGTGATCATTGTCGGAGGAGGCAACAGCGCCGTTACGGAGGCCCTCCATCTTAAAAACATAGGTGTGGATGTTACCCTGATCCATAGAAAAGACAGGTTAAGGGCGCAGGAACGCCTTGTTGAAAGCCTCAAAGACAACAATGTCCCTGTAATCTACAACACCGAAGTAAAGGAAATCAGTGGAAAGGGTAGCGTAGAAAGCGTGGTACTTTTAAACAACATGACCGGCAAGGAAGAGGCTTTACAAATTGACGGAATCTTTATCTCAATTGGTTACGACCCTGCGATAGATCTTGCAAAGAATATCGGAGCCGCTATTACAGGCGAAGGATATATAAAGCACGATACAAAGCACAGAACCAGCATCCCCGGTATCTATTCAGCCGGCGATGTTGAAGGAGGATACAAGCAGATAGTAACAGCAGCGGGACAGGGATCTGAAGCTGCGCTTTCAATCTTCGAAGATCTCATGAACCCATACTGGACAAAGGAGAATTAATCATGTCTGAACTGGATATTTGGAGAAGCAATCAAATAGAGAGACTAAAAAAGGATATGGACCGCATGTTCGACAGGGTATGGGGCGAATTCGGATTTTCCGTTATCCCAAGATCTGCAAAGGAATTTCCCTATCTGGATCTGACCGAGACCGATGATAAGCTGGTCATCAAGGCTGATATACCCGGCATGGACCCTAATGATCTTGAAATTTCAGTGTCGGACGATTCAATCACGCTAAAAAGTGAAATAAGTCAGGAACTGGTTAATGATTCGGAAAGGTTTCACAGGACGGAGCGTATGTATGGCTCATTTTTACGTACGATCAGGCTGCCGTGCAGGATTATCGTCGATGACGTGAAAGCGGATTACAGCCATGGGATACTGGAGATAAGCATGCCCAAATGCCCTGAAAAAAGACGGCTTGTCAGTATCTCCTGTAAATAGCTCCTCATGATTCGGATACAATTCAATTATCTTTTCGTTTGATGGTATAAACTTTACAGACCAAAATATAGGAGACTTCAGATGTCCAAAACGATATCCGACAAAAAAGTGCCTGTTAATAAACTAAGGTGGCAACTTAAACCTGGTGAACTTAAATTCAAAACCACGGATGAGCTAAAACCCCTTAAGGAGATTGTGGGACAGGATAGGGGTTTGGAGGCTTTCCGCATAGGCCTGGGAATAAACAAAAAGGGCTATAATATCTTTGTAACGGGGGCCACGGGCTCCGGCCGAATGTCGACGGTCAAGAAACTGCTTGAGGAGATGTCCGGGAAGATTGGAAAAGTGCCGGAAGATCTTTGCTATATAAATAACTTTAAAAATCCCGAAGCGCCTATCCTTCTCAAACTTGAGGCCGGCATGGGGAACGATTTTAAAAAAGATGTCCATGCCTTTGTCGAGGCTCTGAAAAAGGAAGTGCCCCGGCTTTTTGAAAGTCAGGATTACCTGAATAGAAAAAAAGACATAATGCAGGAATATGAACAGAGGGGAAAGAGTTTTTTTAAGAACCTTGATACAAAGGTAAGAGAACAGGGATTTACCCTCGTGGATATCCAGGTCGGACAGATCAAGCGGCCGGAAGTCATGCCGCTTGTTGACGGCAATGCGGTGCATATCGATCAGCTGGAAGCAATGGTTGAAAAAGGGCGTTTCCCCAAGGAGGAATTTGAAGAGATAAAACAAAAACAGTTAAAATTAAGGGAAGAAATAGATGATATATTTCTCGAGTTAAGGGATCTTCAAAAAGAGATACAGAGAAACGCTGAGGAAATGGACCGCAAGATGTTTAGAAAAATGGCCACCGGTTTTGCTGCTCCTGTCATAAAAAAGTATAACAATGAAAAGATTAAAATCTATTTTAACGATATGATAGAAGACATGGGAGATAACCTTAAGATCTTTACACCCCAGGAGCAACAGGCCATGATGGGATTTCCTCTATTGGCTCCCCAGGGCGACGCGTTTCAGCCTTACCAGGTCAACCTGCTTGTAGATAACAGTGATCAAAAAGGACCCCCGGTTATAATAGAGTCAAATCCGACTTACAGGAATCTTTTCGGCAGCATTGAGAGGGTGGTTGATAGAACGGGTGTCTGGAGAACGGATTTCAGCAAGATCAAAGCTGGTTCACTCGTCAAGGCTAACGGTGGATATCTTGTTGTCAGTCTCATTGAAGCCGCAGTGGAACCGGGTGTCTGGCCGGCGCTTAAAAGGTCCCTTAAGACAAAAAAAATGGAGATTCAGACTTACGACCCTTTTTATCTCTTTACCACGACGGGCATGAAGCCCGAACCCATCGAGATGGACGCAAAGGTTGTAATAATCGCAAACCCCTATCTGTATAATCTTCTCATGGTCTATGATGAAGATTTCAAGAAAATATTCAAGGTTAGAGCCGATTTTGACACTTCGATGAACAGGAATGACGAATCAATCAACAAAGTCACATCTTTTGTCAAAAGGGAGATTGATGAAGACTCTTTAAAACCTTTTGACTCATCGGCCATAGCATCCCTTATAGAACAAGCCGTGGCCATGACGGGAAGGCAGGAAAAAATATCAACCAGCTTTCCGGCCCTGACCGATATTATCCGCGAGGCTGATTACTGGGCGGGGGAAGATAATTCCTCTCTGGTAAAAGAAAAACATGTGGATAAGGCCCTCGAGGCGCGTATCTACAGATCAAATATGATTGAAGAGCATATCCAGGAACTGATTGACAGGGGCACCCTGATGATAGATGTGGAAGGGGAAGTCACGGGTCAGGTGAATGGACTCGCTGTTTACAGCCTGGGAGATCATATGTTCGGAAAGCCTTCAAGAATAACCGCTTCCACCTCCATGGGCAGAGCGGGGATAATAAATATAGAAAGGGAGTCGGATCTCTCGGGCAGCACTCACAACAAGGGGGTACTGATACTTGGCGGCTACCTGCGGAAAAAGTATGCTCAGGACAAACCGCTCACAATGAGCGCCAGTATCGCATTTGAACAATCCTATGGTGGTGTTGATGGTGACAGCGCTTCATCAACGGAGATCTACGCCTTGCTTTCAAGCCTGTCCGGCGTTCCTCTTAAACAGTATATCGCTGTGACCGGTTCAGTGAATCAGAAGGGAGACATACAGGCTATTGGTGGAGTTAACGCAAAGATAGAGGGTTTTTACGACTGCTGCAAAAAAATCGGATTGACCGGAAAGCAGGGGGTTATGATCCCGGAAAGCAACATTAGGGATCTTATGCTACGCAAAGACGTTTTGGAAGCGGTAAAAAAAGGGACATTTCATGTCTATTCAGTCAAGACAATCGATGAAGGTATCGAGATCCTGACGGATAAAAAGGCCGGGGATCTTAAGCCGGACGGAACGTATCCCGCGGACACGATCAATTATATGGTGAATCAGAAATTAAGAGAACTGGCCGAGGGCATAAAGAAATTCGGAGGGGAAAGTAAAAACAACCAGAAGAAGCGGCCCGCAAAAAAGACAAAGAAAACATGAATCAACGTTATAATAAAAAAGCCTCCCGGTTCATAATCGACAACCTTGAGATAATACCAAAAGGTCGCCTCCTGGACATCGCCATGGGAAGCGGTCGAAACGCCATATACCTGGCCAAAATGGGTTATGAAGTTGAGGGGATAGACATATCTGCCAGTGCTCTTGATAATGCCCGCGCTCTGGCCGGGGAAAACGGCGTGCGTATCAAGACATATCAAGCTGATCTTGAAAAGGAAAACATTATAGAAAAATGCGGCTATGACGTAATCATCTGTTTCAATTATCTCCAGCGTTCCCTAATCCCCTCCATAAAGGATGGTCTTCGACAGGGGGGAATGGTGGTATATGAAACATTCATTATTGATCAGCTTCAATTCGGACGGCCGAATAATCCCGACTACCTGCTTGGACATAATGAACTTCTCCATATATTCAACGACTTTCGGTGTCTCAGGTATAGAGAAGGAATTATTGAAAATCGAAAGGCGATCGCGGGGATTATGGCCTTAAAATAAAGGAGGTTTATGATGGAAGAGAATCAGGGTAAATATGTTTGTGCCCATTGCGGTCACACTTCAGACGGTAAATTTACGGGAGATATCTGCCCTCAATGCAATCTCACCTACTGGAAATGCGGTGAATGCGGCTTTCTTATCACTGCTTCAACACCACCGGATACATGTCCCCAATGCAAAAAAAAGTGCCATTTTCTTAACGTAACCTGCTACACACCTGAATGTGGCGGCCCGGGGAATATCGATCCACGTCTGTAATCGGACAGGGCATTTCCCGCGGTGCTATTCCAGCTGCCTTAAGGATAACTCAACATGAAAAAAAACCTGGCCTACAAGATTCTCGAGTCGCATCTTGTCGAAGGCACGCTTGCGCCTGGAGAAGACATTGCGATCAAAATCGATCAACTACTTCTGCAGGACGCCACAGGTACTATGGCAATGTTGGAATTTGAAGCGTTGGGCCTTGATTCCATAAAAGCGGAGCTGGCTGTCCAATACATCGACCATAATATCCTTCAGACCGACAGCCGTAATGCTGATGACCACCGATATCTCCAGAGCTCTTGCGCGAGATTTGGAATTTATTTCAGCCCCGCCGGAAACGGCATCTCGCATCAGGTTCACATGGAACGTTTTGGAATACCCGGGAAAACACTCCTGGGCGCCGACAGCCATACACCCGGAGCTACGGGAGTTTCTGTTCTTGGAATTGGGGCAGGAGGTCTGGATATTGCGCTGGCAATGGCTGGAAGGCCATATCATCTGACGTGCCCGAGGGTTATGGGCGTAAAGCTCATCGGAAGCCTTCCGGAATGGGTCAGTGCAAAGGATTTGGTGCTTGAGATGTTGCGGCGCCATAATGTGAAGGGCGGCGTTGGAAAAATAATCGAATATTACGGCCCCGGAGTCTTGAGTCTTTCAGCAACGGACCGGGAGATAATAGGTAATATGGGCGCCGAGCTTGGGGCCACGAGCAGCATATTTCCGTCCGATGATAATGTCAGAGATTATCTTAACGCACAGAACAGGGGTTCGGATTGGGTTCCTCTGGCGGCTGATGACGGCGCGGCCTATGACGATCATGATGAGATAGACCTCTCCGGGCTTGAGCCACTTATTGCCTGTCCTTCCTCTCCGGGAAAAATCTCCACCGTGATGGAGGTATCCGGGATTAAGGTTGATCAGGTGATCATCGGAAGCTGCGCCAACTCATCTTTCAGGGACCTTATGATCTGTTCAAAAATAATGGAAGGGCGGAGGCACCACCCCGATGTCGCGTTCCACATCAACCCGGGCAGCAGACAGGTTCTTGAGAACCTCGCATTGCACGAAGGCATGGTCTCCCTGTTGCAGGCGGGAGCGCGTATCCATGAATCAGGGTGTCTGGGTTGTATAGGCATGGGACAGGCCCCTGGAACAGGACAGGTAAGTTTAAGGACCTTTCCTCGCAATTTTCCCGGACGTTCCGGAACAAAAGATGACCGGGTCTACCTTTGTTCACCTGAAACAGCTTCAGCATCAGCCCTTAAAGGTATCATAACGGATCCCAGGACCCTCGGAAACGAAATGACTTATCCCGCTATCAAAGGCCCGGAAAAATACATCGTGGACGACGGTTCCATCATGGCGCCCTCGCCCGGACTCAAAAATACGGAGATTATTCGAGGTCCCAATATCATGCCACTGCCGGAAATGGATCCCCTTCCGGAAAATCTTGAAGCCAGTGTGGCAATCAAGGTCGGAGACAATATCTCCACAGATACTATCATGCCCGCCGGCAGCAGGATTCTGCCTTTAAGATCCAACATCAAAGACATGAGCCGCTTTGTCTTTAGCCAGATTTCTCCAGGCTTTGCCAAGGAATGTATGAAACTGAAAAAGTCCGTGGTTATCGGAGGAGAGAACTACGGGCAGGGTTCAAGCAGGGAACATGCCGCCCTTGCTCCGCGTTACCTGGGTGTGCGGGTCAAAATCGCTAAAAGTTTCGCGCGTATCCATAAGGCCAATCTCTGCAATTTCGGTATTGTTCCACTCATCTTCGAAAATCCGGATCACTATGACATTTTTCATAAGGGTGCTGTTGTAATCTTCCCTGATATCAGATCCCATATTGGTAAAGGAGAAAAGATGATTCCTGTTCAGGTTGATGGGGGCGAGATTTCTGCCATACTCGAAGTATCCGGCCTCCAGAGACAATACCTTCTGGCAGGGGGAGCCCTGAATTTTGTGAAGGATGAATTGAAAGGGGGTTTTTAAATGGATGATGTTAATCTCAAGAATATCTGTTTAAGGGCCTTAACCGCAGGTAGCCGACGCGAAAATCAGCTTCATTGAAGGAGAGAAAAGGGGCTCTCATATACAGGGGATAAGGGAGAAAAATCAAAATATTAGGGATCAACTAGGGGATATAGCAGCGGATTACATCTTCGATTATGATATACCTCTGGCGCCTGTGCTTTATGATCTGGATGAATACAATCAAAATATAAAATTGGGATCTTTTTTCTTTGAAAACGTGGAAAAAGAAGGAGCTCCTTTATGAGTAGAACAGAGCATGCCGGATACAGGATGGAAAAAGCAGAAGATGCGCAGACTCAGTTTGAGAGGGCAGCACATTTTTGCAATGAAGCAAAAAAAAGATTGGATCAAGCAATAATAAGCAAGGAGTAGCCAAAGAGCATTTTTATCATTTTAAACTCCGAAAGGAGTGATGAATGCCTGATATTTGCCGTAAATTAATAAAGGCACAAAACCACCCTATGGAAATTTTTCCTTTGAACTGAGGAAAAAACACCTGAAACATTTTCCGGTCATCTTTCATTTCGATGATAATTTCAGGATGAGGGGCGCGGGGAAGGGCAAAGGCTTCCCGCAGCCCCGCCTCTTTTGTCATTCTGTGGCTTGAACACAGAATCCACAACCTGTTGTCCGTCACAATTCGCGGTTGAAAGGACAGCACGGAAAACATCTGAATTCCACGGTTTAACCGCGAAATGACGATTGGATGGAAACGGTGATTAAGTACACACGGACAACAGTGAAAATATCTGGAGACATGAGATTTAATAGGAATGCCTTTAAATTATAACAAAAGACAACAAGAGTCAAAAGCCGACCCTTTTACTTTATTCATATCGTATATTGTCCAGAGCATATCTGCTAATCTGATATTTCAGTAAAGCAAAGACTACTAATAGTGTTATTGACAAGCACTTCGGCTATTAGTGCTCGGCCCTAATCAATAAGAAAAATCGGGACCGTATTGATCGCAGGTACAATGAATATTGTGATAAGAAAATAGTATCCGGCAAGAAAAATGTAACAGTTTAGTCTGTTACATTCCCACTTTGTATAACTTAACCTTTGTTAATTATTCATTGAAAAGCCTCTCTTTCTGCGAATCTTGAGCAGTTCACGTTGAAGGAGCTTTAAAATATTCCCGGATTTGTCAAACTTTGAGGGTCCATCGGCATGGCCGGAGGGTTACCTGGGTTAATTAATTCCTTAAACCATAAGCTAAGCTGATGGTCCAAGCTATGCTATGCGTGTAACTTAGTGATTTACCAATAAAGAATACCTCCTTAAGATAAGGGTTGTGGTGACCCTAAAAATCAAAAGGAGGTATTCATTGAAACAGTTTAAGAAATTATCACATGCAGTATGGGGATGTAAATACCATGTAGTATGGTGCCCAAAATATCGGTTTAGAATTCTCAGAGGTGAAATAGGAAAATCAGTACGAGACATAATTCGGCAACTATGTGATTGGCGAAGGATCGAAATATTAGAAGGAAATGTACAGATAGACCATATCCATCTAATATCGTCTATTCCACCAAAGTTTTCAGCTTCTGAGGCCATAGGATTCATCAAAGGCAAAAGCGCTATAAAAATATTAGACTTAAATCTAGAACTAAAAAGACGCTATTGGGGTCAACATTTTTAGGCAAAAGGTTATTGTGTCAGCACCATAGGTCTTGATGAAGAGCAGATTCGAAAATATGTCAGATGGCAATTGCACAAAGATCGAAAAAGCGATCAACAAAAACTATGGCAAAATGCTCAAGACCCTTTTAGGGTCACCATTAAGCCACCCCTTTTAGGGGTGGCTGTTAACTATCACTCAACAGCACTATATGTTGTTAGTTATCCTCAAGCCGTTCTCAACATTAAATTTATTCTTATTACATCCTCAAAAACAACTTTCTTATCAAACAAAAAAGTGTAGAATAGATTTCAATCGAATTAAAAAGATTCTTGGGAGGAAGAAAGATCCCCAGGAATAGCAATGCCTTGGCGAAACGTCTTGATGGCAAAGACTCTTTGATCACATGCGTTTTATCCTTGGAGCAATTATAATGAATATTGAAATAATAGAATATTCGCCCGTATCCCAGTTCGCTATTGATAGCCATCACAGGATTGTCCACTGGAACCGGGCCAGCGAACTCCTGACCGGTCGCTCAGCCAGGGAGATGCTCGGTACTGATCGGCAGTGGGAGCCCTTTTACCCTGAGAGGCGACCAATGCTGGCGGATTTGGTTGTTGATCACGATCGTGAGGGCATGATCCGGTTTTATGGGAACGGCAAGGTCGCCAGGTCCAAGATCATCCCTAATGCATGGGAGACCGAGGCTTTTTTTGAGAATGTAGGAGGACAGCCCCGCTGCCTGAGGTTTCTGGCCGCACCGATCTATGACAGAGAAGGAAACGTTTCAGGTGCCGTTGAGACCTTTCTTGACATTACGGAACAGAAAAACTTTGAACAGGCACTCATCCAGTCGGAGGAGGGGTACCGCGTGCTGGCTGAAAACGTGCCTGAAGGGTTTGCCCTCATGCAGGGAGGTAGGTACGTCCTTGTGAACAAGGCCTTTGCCGCATTATTCGGATATAAAAGCCCTGACGACCTGATAGGGAAAAAGGCCTCCGGTCCCATTATGCCCGACTATAAAGATCTCTTTGAAAAGACGATTCAGGATATCGAGACGGGCCAATCCGGAGAGAAGGTGCTGAATTGGCCCTGCCGCACACAGGACGGTAAGGAAATCTGGGTGGAGGGACATCCGAATCTCTTCATGTGGGAGAACAAGCCCGCAGTCCTGACCACGATCATCGATGTGACCGAAATCCGTGCAAAAGAGATCGCCATAAAAGAGGAGGCGCAGCATCTCCGGAAAGAAAATATCCGTCTCAAGTCGGAAATAAAGGATCGCTACCGGTTCGGGGATATAGTGGGAAAGAGCCCTGTCATGCAGGAAGTTTATGAACTGATCTTAAAGGCTGCTACGACCAATGCGAGTGTCATTATTTATGGCGAATCAGGTACGGGAAAGGAACTTGTCGCCCGTGCCATCCATGATATGAGCGACCGACGCGAAAAGGAGTTTGTGCCTGTTAACTGTGGGGCCATCCCGGAAACCCTTCTCGAAAGCGAGTTCTTCGGTTACAAAAAAGGGGCTTTCACCGGCGCCCATAAGGATAAGGGCGGTTTTCTGGACCTTGCTCAAGGCGGGACCCTGTTCCTTGATGAAGTCGGAGAACTGACTCTCAATATACAGGTTAAGTTACTTCGGGTAATCGAGGGGGTGGGATATACTCCTGTAGGAAGTTCACAGGTAAAGAGATCGGATGCCCGTCTGGTAACAGCAACCAATCGGGACCTGAAGGAAGAGGTGAATAAGGGACTGATGAGGGATGATTTTTTCTACCGGATACATATTATCCCCATCCATCTGCCCCCCCTGAGAGAACGGAGAGAGGATATCCCCCTGCTGGCAGACCATTTTCTCCACTCCCTTGCCAAGGGGAAAAACATGTCTTCCCTTCCGGGAAGGATTATGGAGGCCCTTTACAACTACCACTGGCCCGGAAATGTGAGGGAACTCCAGAATGCGCTTCAACGCTACCTTACCGTGGGCCAGCTTGATTTCATCCACTCAGATGATGATAGCACTATTGGAGCACGGCAAGGTTCCGGCAAGACCGATAAAAAAATTATTGAGCCCCTAAAAAATGTAATTACAGAGGTGGAAAAGAGAATGATCACCAGTGCCCTAAATCAAACCAATTGGAACAGGACCAAGGCTGCCGAATTGCTGGGTATCCCTCGAAAGGCCCTCTTTAGAAAAATGAGGAGACTGGAGATTATCTAAGCCTTAAATATCCGGGAACCATTTCTCCGGAAAACCTTGTCGTCCCCTCTTTTAAACATAAATTGCCTTCCGACTTTTTAAAAGAAGATCCGGGGTCCATTTTCCGAAATCCTGTAACAGCCTTTCAATACATAGCTGAACGGACCTTATTGTCCCAAAAAGGCCGTATCTGTCTCACATTGATTTTTTATTGCAAGCAAATTTAAATACTTAGGCACGCTCTCCCCCCTTTGGCATAGTGGTCCCTTTTGTCCCACAAGCAGTCTCTCCTATTTTCCGCCGAATTGCGTTAATCCTCATTTTATCATAATATTTCAATATGTTATGCCTTAAACACCAAAAATGGCATACCAATTGCGATAGCATTTAGCAACAACCATATTCATTCATACATATAAAATTTTACGGAGGAATAAAAAATGAAGAAATTACTTATAGCATCCATATTGACTATCCTTCTTATAACTCTTTTCCCATTGTTCGGCATGAACCCATCAAATGGGTATGCAGCGAACAAGGACTTTGAACTCAGTTTTACCAGTGAATATATGGATAAACACCCCACAGTGAAAAACGCATTTCTCCCCTGGGCTAAGGAAGTTGAAGAAATGACTTCGGGCAGGGTAAAAATTACCTACTTCAATCCCAATACCCTGGCCCCGGCAAAGGACTCCTACGATTCAACAGTAAGCGGCCTGATCGATATCGGCGCCGGTTATTGCGGAATGAATCCGGGCAAATTCCTCCTGAACGAAGCCATAGAACTGCCTATGATCGTTCCGAGTGCCGAGGCAGGCAGTCTCGTCACCTGGGACCTTTACAATAAATTCCCGGAATGGCGGAACGAATACAAGGAAGTAAAGATGCTCTGGCAGTGGGCCAGCGCGACCTACCAACTCCACACGACAAAAAAGCTGGTAAAAACCCTGGATGACCTGAATGGGATGAAGATCATCGGTTGGAGCCAGCAGCTCCTTGAGATTCTGAAGGCCCTCGGAGCAAGTCCCATGCAGATTGCCCCTACGGATACATATCTTGCTCTTCAGAGGGGTATGGCGGATGGTGTATTGTGTCCCCTCGCGCCGGTCAGATCTTACAAGATCAGCGATGCGACAAAATATCACACCATCGTGGATATTAATGTGGGACCCTTCTGGGCAGGTATAAACATGGATCTATGGAACGATCTTTCGGAGGAGATCCAAAAGGTTTTTATAGAGACAACCGGATCAAAAATGGCAATGGCCTCCGGAAAGACCCTGGATATGGGGGCGGTTGAGGATGTCAAGTGGATGAAAACCCAGGGTCATACCTTCTACGCCCTTTCGGACAAGGAGAAGGATGAATGGTTTGCCAGTTTGAAAAATATGCACGATAACTGGGTCCGCAAGATGGAGAGCAAAGGCTATAAGAATGCCGGTGATATCCTGAAAGAGGCCATGAGACTTGGTAAAGAATATGCTAAAACTACAGGGAGAGGGTACGAAGAATAGGTGATATCGACTCCTCTTCCTTACCATTGAAACGGGTGGATCTGTTGTACCGGAAACCCTGGAAACAGGATCTACCCATACAAAAGCGGGGAAAAAAGACATGATTTCATATTCTGATACATTCGCGTCGGACGGGGAAAGACTGGATTACCTGAATAAAGCCGATAAAGAGACGATTGAAAAGACTCGATTAAAGGCATTGTTGGGTTTTCTGAGAAAACTTACCAAACCCTTGAATAAAAAGCTGGAAAAAATCAGCGCCCTTATAGCCGGAATCATGTCCGTACCTATCTTCCTGGATGTTTCAGCCCGCATGATACTCGGCAAATCCATCCCTGGCATAATCGAGGCGGAAGAGTTCATGATGATCCTGATCGTGTTCCTGGCCCTTTCCTTTCTACAAACCGACAAGGAACATATAAGTATCGATCTCCTCCACTCCAAGCTGCCGAAGCGGATACGACTCTTCATGGACATCTTCAACTATGCTGTATGCTTTGTTGTTTTTTCACTCATGGGGTGGCAGACCGTCCTTCAAGTGGGTCAGAAAGTGGGTGAAGTCAGCTTTTTACTGGGAATCCCAATCTCCCTTTTCCTTGCTGTGGCCGCCTTTGGAACCCTCTTGCTCGCACTTGTTCTACTGACGGATCTCCTTGAATCCATGAATATGCTATGGGAAAAGGGAGGGTTGCCCTGGATTATTTCCGCCTTAGTCATGGCCCTGTTCGTCCTGGCACTGCCCTTTCTGATTAAAATGCTTCCGGGAAGATTCACCGGACTCCCACTGGGCCTTACCGGTATGTGTGCTCTTTTCATTCTTCTTCTGATTAAGATGCCCATCGGATTCGCCATGTCCGTTACGGGATTTCTCGGTATGCTGATTATCAGCAAAAATATGACAGCTCCTCTAAGCATGCTCGGCATTGCACCCTATCATGCAACGGCTTCATTTATCCTGGCTGTGGTCCCCCTCTTCGTGCTGATGGGCGAACTGTCCTTCTATTCCGGTATAAGCCGGGATCTCTTTGATTCGGCCTACAAGTGGCTCGGCCGCCTTCCCGGGGGGCTGGCCATGTCAGCCGTAGCAGGTTGTGCAGGTTTCGCGGCTGTTTGCGGGGACAGCATGTCCACGGCGGTCACCATGGGTGCCGTGTCCCTCCCTGAAATGGAGAAGAAGAATTACAGCCCGAGCCTTGCCACCGGAAGCCTGGCTGCAGGTGGAACGCTGGGCATCCTAATCCCCCCCAGTGTGGGATTCATCTTCTATGCCATCGTGACGGAGGAATCGGTGGGCAAGCTTTTTATTGCGGGCATTCTCCCAGGCCTTCTTCTGGCGGGCCTCTTTATGCTCTGTATCTATTTCATGGCGAAATACAAACCCGAACTGGCCCCCAGGGGTGAGTCAGCCTCCCTGAAGGAAAAGATCGTTTCCCTCAAAGGGGTCATCCCCATGCTCCTCCTCTTCCTCCTGGTCCTGGGCGGCATCCTCGGGGGTATATTCAGCCCCACAGAGGGAGGTGGGATCGGTGCAGTAGGGGCCTTTGTCTATGCCCTTTGTAGAAAGCGGATAAGCAGGGAGAACCTCATGCAGGCCATGAGGGAAACTGCCAAATTGACGACCAAACTTCTTATGATCCTCATCGGAGTGACCATCCTTGGGTATTTCCTGGCAGCGACCCGGCTGCCTTTCATCCTGGCCGATACGGTTACAGGGCTTGAGGTGGGCCGTTATTCCATATATGCCGCCATCCTCTTTCTCTTTATCATCCTGGGTTGTCTGATGAATGTGATACCTATGATCCTGCTGACCTTGCCTGCCATTTATCCATCGATCGTCGCTCTCGGGTTCGATCCTATATGGTTCGGGGTGATCACGGTTATCGTCATGGAGATGGG
>JAFGDF010000115.1 GCA_016932235.1 Deltaproteobacteria bacterium
CCGGCGAAGTATATCAGGGCGAAAGCGGCTATGATCGATATGGGTATGGCCACGGCAATAATGGCTGTACTGCGAATGTTGCGGAGAAAAAACAGCAGTACGAAGACAGCGAACAGGCCTCCATACAAAACCGAAGAACCTATTGAGGATATGGAACGTTTGATGTAGTTTGAGGTATCAATAATCGGGATGAGTTCTATCTGAGGGAAATCTTTGTTGATTCTATCAACTTCCCCTAGGACACTGTTTGCCACTTGAACGGTGTTTTTCCCCGACTGTTTGGTGACGGATAGATGGATGCCCGGGCGTCCGTTTACTCTTACGATGCGCGTGACTTTCTGCGAAGTATCCTCCACAGAAGCGATATCTTTCACTCGAACAGGCACTCCTTTGAGAGTCGCGACAGTTGTATTCCGGAGCTGATCCAGGTTAGTATATTCACCAGGCACACGAATTATGATCTCGTAGTGACCTCGCTCCACGGTTCCTGCGGGCAGCGTTATGTTCTCAGACTTGATCGCGGCCAGGATCTGTTCAAGCGGAATTTCAAGCGCCTTGACCTTATCCAAGTGAAGATTGACCTGGATTTCCCTCTCGAGACCTCCCATAACATCCAGAGCGGCAACACCCGGCACTCGCTCTATACGGTACTTGACCTGTTCATCGATGACCTTGCGCAATTGCATCGAATCCATATTGCTGGAGGCGCCCATGATTAGGACCGGCATGCTGGATGGATCGAACTTCATTATATTCGGGCGGTCCATGTCTTCGGGCAATTGGGAAATCACCCTGTCAAGACGGTCCCGCACATCGTTAGTCGCAATATCCAGGTCCATGTCCCATGAAAAAGCCACCCGCACCCGGCTTTTTCCCTCGGAAGATTCGGAGGAGACTTCCTCCACCCCTGGAACGGCACTCATAGCCTCTTCGATAGGACGGGTAACCAGTTCTTCGATCTCTTGAGGGCTGGCGTTCTCATAAGTGGCTGATATGGTCAGGGTCGGATAGGTGATATCCGGCATCAGGTCAATAGGAAGCTGGCGCAGGGACACTATCCCAAGGATGACAACGATAAGCGCAACCATCGCAGTTAATTTCGGCCGGTGAACAGAGAAGCTTGATATCCTCATGACCTGCCTCTTGCATTTATCCGGATGCCTGCTGTATTTCCCAAATTAGCGTTTTCGGAGTCTTTTGAACCTGCGACATTTTCCGCCAGGATAACAACAGAACCGTCCTCAAGAAGGTGATGACCAAGGGTCACAACGTATCCTTCCAGCGCAGGCTGAACAATCTCCGCTGATTCCGCGATGAGGATACCCGTTTCCACCGGCAAAAATCGGACCTTCATGTCCTTTTGTTCAAGAAGGAACACGCCTTGCTTTCCATTCCGCTTTGTCAAGGCGGAGAAGGGCACGACCGTGGCTTTGTCATGGCGCGCCAGCTCGATCTCCGCACTGATAAAAAGTCCGGGCTTGAGCTTACACTCCGGGTTTGGGACTGCTATTTCGACACGGGCTGAGCGTGAGGCCTCGTCTAATGCTGGGGCGATGCGATTAACCATTCCTGTAATTTTTGTATGGGTGCCGGTGCTGGTGGTTATAATGACCAATTGTCCAGCCTGAATCCTGTAATAGTCCTTTTCGGTTACATAGATGACGGCCGTTAGGGAATCGATGTCCAGGAGAGAGAGTATTGAAACGTTCGCGCCGAGCATGGTCCCTTCATCCACATACCGTTCTCCTACCACTCTCATGCCATTTAAACCCTCCCATGATGCCCGGATTTGGGTATAGGACAACCTGACTTCCGCTGCCTTCAGCGCCGCTTCTTTCTGTTCCACCTGGGCCAGGGAAATCCTTTGCTTGGCGTCGCATGCCCTATAATTCGCTTCCGCCTCATCCAGCTCGGAATCTGAGGCGATTTTCTTTTCAAAAAGGGCCTTGGCACGCTCAAACTCGCGCTTCGCAACAAGCAGTGAACTCTCGTATTCCGCCACTGTTGCCTTTGCAACTTTCAATTCAGCCCTTGCCTGTTCAACCTCCCGTGCATACTCCTGGCTGTCGAGCACAGCAACCAATTGATCCTTTTTAACGCTGTCTCCCATGTCAACATATAATTTTTCCAGACGACCTGATACCTTGGGCGCCACGACAAACTGAGTCCGGGGCAGCAAAGAACCCGTAAATTTCGCCATATCGGATATGGCGCATTTTTGAACAGGCGCCACTTCGACTGCGATTGCTGTCTGCGGTGGACCGCCATCAGGAAACTTTGCCGATTTGTAGATCTTTCGATAAGCATGCCAGCCGAACAGACCGGCAAATCCAATTAAGACAAGAATCAGGATAGTTCTTTTCATGATCACTCCAGTTATATGCAATACTCGTCTATATTTTATCTTATGCCTTAATCAGGCAGTGGGACCGCGTCTCTTCCAGGTATTCCGGTCTGAGGGGAGGTATCCCGTTTTCCATAAAGAGGCGGCCCGGAAACGGCCCGAAGCGTCTTGACTTGTCCAGCGGATGTTATATTGTCAAGCCCAAGAAAAGATTTGATGTTAAATTCTTCCGGATTCTAAACCCCATATCTTTAGCCAATAATTGTTAAAGATTTATTTTGATGAAGCATGGAATTGTAAAGGTTTTGTAAAGATGGTTGCCTGAAACATCTGGAAATAATAATATAAATGATGAAAAAGACTGATATCAGTCGATGGACTGGAGTATGGATGAAGAAAATGTCATGATGTCACCGGAAGCTTTATCCGCCAGAATAAGGGTCCTAGTCATTGACGATGACAAAAAGCTTTGTCACCTGATCAAGGAGTACCTCTATCCCATGGGATATGATGTGTCGTCGGCATATACGGGACCGGAAGGGTTGAAAATGGCCTTGACCGGTGATTTTCATTTAGTGATCCTCGATGTGATGATGCCAGGGATGGACGGGTTTGAAGTATTGAAGACATTGAGGAAGGAATCGGATTTACCGGTACTGATGCTTACTGCAAGAGGTGATGAAACCGATAGAATTGTAGGGCTTGAAATGGGCGCGGATGACTACATACCGAAGACTTTTTCCACGAGGGAGCTGTTAGCGCGTCTTCGGGCGGTTATCCGACGCTCGTTCAAGTCCGATAAATCAGCAGGACAGGCGTCAAGCGATGAACTGGTGATATCAGGTGATCTGATAATCAGCAGGACATCACGGACCGCTAGTCTAGGGGCAAAGGCACTGGATCTGACTCCCATAGAGTTCGACATTCTTGTGTGCCTGGTGAGTGCCGCAGGACGGGTTATGACACGGGATCAGCTCCTGGACACTATTATGGGTCGAAGTTATGAAGTCTTCGATCGCTCTATTGATGTCCATATCTCTTTGCTCAGGCGAAAACTGGGTGATGATATCCATAATCCCAGATTTATCCGAACCGTTCGATCGGCAGGCTACATGTTTATTGCCCAGGGGCAGTGATGATGAAGCCGTTCTCATCTTTATACACCAAGATCTTTTTCTGGCTTTTTTTCAACCTGGCCGTTATCACGGTTGTCCTGATCGTTTTCTATGCATTTCAGTCACATATGGATATAAATGCCTTTTTCGGTCGACAGACATTTGATCGGATGTGGGCCACAGGAAGATTGATCTCCTATGACCTCAGCCGGATCGATCATGAAGAATGGTCTGATGTCCTTACCCGGCACAGTAAGATCAGTCAGGTAAATTTTGCAGTGATACTTGAAGACGGTTCACAGTTTTTATCAAAGGATATGAATATCCCTGGGCCTGTAATAAAAAATGTTGTTGAGGCTGTCAGGCCGGAGCCTCCAGAAGGAGACGAACGGCAAAAGCAGGATTACAGGAATGCGGAAAAGCCTCGCGTGATGATTCGCACGAAGAATCCGACACTATACTGGGCGCGGATACCTATTCCACTGTATCATGGGCCATCGCGGCAGCGCCCGTCCGCCATGCTTCTTGCGGTATCGGATTCTATTACGGGGAACGGCTTTTTCTTTGATCCACTCCCCTGGATAATCGCTGCTGCAACTGTATTTGTCATTTCGATCCTGTTGTGGATACCGCTGGTCAGAAATATCACCCGGCCGATTATTCGAATAACCCGGGCGGCCGAGGAAATTGCCAAGGGGAAATTTGATGTCAGAATCAACGAATCAAGATCGGATGAGATCGGACGTCTTGCGGGCGCCATTAATCACATGACAGCGCGTTTGAGCGGTTTTGTGAAAGGCCAAAAACGCTTTTTAGGGGATGTGGCACATGAACTGGGCTCACCCATTGCCCGGATCCAGTTTGGACTCGGGATTCTTGAACAGCGAGCCGATGCGGACAATCAGAAACGTATTGCTGATGTAATGGCAGATGTAAGCCATATGTCAAATTTGGTCAATGAATTGCTCTCTTTTTCACGGGCTGAAATAAATCCGTCAAGAATTAAGCTTGTAACCATGGAATTGCTTCCAATAGTCAATCGGGCGCTACAACGAGAGGGGGTATCGGCAACACAGATTACTATGAAAATCGAGCCTCATACCCGTGTTATTGCAGCCCCGGAACTTTTAGTCAGAGCTTTTGCCAATCTTGTTAGAAATGCCGTAAGGTATGCCGGAACTGCAGGGCCAATTTTCATTGAGGGTAAAAAAATGAAAGATCAGGTGGTCATAGAAATCCGGGACTCCGGACACGGCGTGCCGGGGGACCTGCTGGATCAGTTGTTTGAACCCTTTTATCGACCCGAGCCCTCTCGTGATAGGGATCTGGGGGGCGTCGGTTTGGGTTTAGCCATCGTGAAGACATGCATTGAAGCTTGCGGGGGTACGGTTTCCGCTCGAAATCTTGACCCTGCCGGATTTGCAGTATCAATTTTATTAGATGCTCCGAATTAGTTAAAAATTTTACAGTTGCTATCTTTATCCTGGGTGCTTTGTTTTCAACTCTCCTTCTCCCCGTTTTGAACGCCGGTGCTGAAATAAGTTACAGCCTGATTAAAACCGTATCTCGGCCTATTCTTAATGCCTTTTTCTTTATGATTCGAATCATATTTGTCTCCGGTTGCCGAAGATCAGCGCATATCGATGAACAACATGGCGGAATGGATAATGAAATTCCATTTGATCCGTCGGATGTAAAAAAGGAAGGTATCCTCATGGCTGTTTTCGCCGGTCACTCCTTGGCTTCGGAGCTATCATCTAGAACAAAAAAAGTGGATACAGGGTATAATAAATTATTGTCGCACTGGGGCACGTACTGCGGCCTGCCTTTAAGGTTGTCTGAGACCCCCGGTAGAGCATGGCTCACGCCTTATCCGGTTTTTCCCGAACTTTAGAAACGAGATTGGTCATATCATAGGAATAGATGTCAGGTCTCTGTACGGTGAAATGACTATTGATGCCTGGCAGTTAAGGCTAGCGGGAATTGCGTTGCGCAGGTTGAGAAGTCCCCGGATATTACCAGCGCGTATCAGAACCTGGCTTAAGAATCCAGGCTTCATTCTGGAAGACGGTTAATGAATATATTTAAATGGTATGACTGTCTTGAAATAAACTAACTAACGGATAATAAGGATAAAATGCGCAAGAAATGAAAGATTAAACTTTTATATTTTTCCTTCTGTCTAAAATCCACCATAAATGTGCAGGATTTGAACAGATCAGCAGAGAAGATGCCCGACCTTGCCATTCCTGCCCTGTCAAGCTTTTTAACATCCATATCACCAAAAGCATCTGATGATATTTCATCACCCTACTTTGATCTCAACCAACAGGTTCAATCGGACGCTATTAAATTATCCCATAATATTAATATGTTATAAATGAATATGGAATATTTTAGTTCTGGCATGCGAATTGCTGTATGTATTGAAGAACAAGATGATCATCAGATGTACTGCCCCTTCGGAGGGAAGCGGGGTATCTATCCGATGCATTAAAAGCGAGCGGTGAACGATTAATCCTTTCCCTCCTCTGGCGGATGATAAGTTCGTCGGGTTCGGAAAATAGTATTGATCCTTTAAACCTGAATCAAGGAGTAGCCATATGGATACCAATGGTATTCTCGTCAACGAAAGGATAAATGAGGTTGCAAAGATGTGTGACAGGGAAAACCCGATTTATGAACAGATTAGTAACTTCAGCATCGCATTATACATATTTGATTATTTTAAGTGTTCAGATCTTCTATCTGCCGATGACGTGGATTTTATCGAGGCGGGCGCTATCTTAAAAGAACATTTTGACAGGATAGAAAAAAAGGATGTGCCTTTGAGCTATAATATCTTTGAATCCAGGGAAAGGTATCTTCTGGTCATCGGCGACCCTCTGTTTCCGACCCATTTTGCCGTGATTGTAGACATGAAAAGCCCGAGGCCCTATTTTTCCAAATTACCTTTTTTCGGTAGCGGTTTCGATAGCCTGGAGGAACTGACAAAAGAGTTGTTTGGCCAGGATGGGATAGGCGATGACGATTTTTTCTATTACAGGATGAAAATCGCTGTTCCCATGAAAAAGATCATTGCAGGAACGATATGCACATTTAAAGACAACGGAAATTACAACCTGTTGGATTATCAATCAACCACAAATTTAAGGAGAAACCGTAGTGACAGCAATTCATGATGTAATAGAAAAAGTTAAACATTTGGATATTGAACAGAAGGAATTTCACCAGGCGGTTACGGAAGTCCTGGAAACCCTTGAACCAACCGCGGAACGCCATCCGGAATTCGTCAAGGCGGCGATCTATGAAAGAATCGTCGAGCCTGAGCGGGCCATAATGTTCAGAGTGCCATGGGTTGACGATAAAGGCAGTGTGCATGTTAACAGAGGCTTCAGGGTGCAGTTCAATAACGCGATCGGACCGTTTAAAGGCGGTATTCGTTTCCACCCGTCGGTCAACCTGAGCATCATCAAGTTTCTTGGATTTGAACAGGTGTTCAAGAACGCGCTCACAACCCTGCCCATGGGCGGTGGTAAGGGAGGGTCTGATTTTGATCCAAAAGGCAAATCAGATATGGAGATTATGAGATTCTGCCAGGCATTCATGCGGGAACTATTCCGCCATATCGGCGCTGAAGTTGATGTTCCGGCCGGAGATATCGGTGTAGGGTCCCGCGAAATCGGCTACATGTATGGTTACTATAAAAAAATCAGAAACGAGCACACCGGGGTCCTGACCGGTAAGGGGCTTGAATACGGCGGCAGCCTCATCAGACCAGAGGCCACCGGATATGGAGTAGTATATTTTGCCGCCGAGATGCTGGCCACCAGAGGCCTGGATTTCAAAGATAAGACAGTCGCTGTGAGCGGTTCCGGTAATGTGGCTCAGTACGCGATCGAAAAGGTGAACCAGATGGGTGGCAAAGTGATCACCGCATGCGATTCCAATTCTACCATTGTTGATGAAGCGGGAATCAACCCTGATAAATGCTGCTATATTATGGACTTGAAAAATAACAGAAGGGGGCGTATCAGGGAATACGCGGACAAATACAAAACCGCCTGTTTCGAGGGTGATAGCGTATGGGACGTTATCAGAAAGCAGGGGATAAAGGTGGATATTGCCCTTCCCTGTGCCACACAAAATGAAGTGGACGCCGAGAACGCGGAATCCCTCCTGAAAAACGGCTGTGTGTGCGTTGCCGAAGGCGCAAATATGCCTTCCACGCCGGAAGCCATAAGGCATTTTCAGGAAAAAAATATACTCTATGGCCCGGGTAAAGCAGCCAATGCCGGCGGTGTGGCCACCTCAGGTCTTGAGATGAGTCAAAACAGCCTTAAACTGTCCTGGACAAGGGAAGAAGTGGACCAGCGGCTTCTGATCATCATGAAAAGCATCCATAAAGCGTGCCTGGAGGCCGCGGAAACCTATGGGAAAAAGGGTGATTATGTTGCCGGAGCAAATGCTGCAGGCTTTTTAAAGATCGCGAAGGCGATGCTTGCTTACGGTATCGTGTAAACAAAATATGCGGCAGTATGTCGAGCTTTGTTCGACATACTGCCGCTGACAAATATTCCAGGAGACAGTCGGACCTTATCCGATATTAAATCTTTGTAGCAGCCTCTTTTATTTATTAGTATGACGGACAAAGTCCGGCAGACCTTAGCCACAAATGCGCTCCGCTTAAGTCCATTGATTTTTCATGCCGCACGATGTGTGATGCTTAAGGAAAGGTTCCCATGAAATATTACTCACACGTAAGCACGGGTTGGAAAAGTCTGGATTCAATTATCGACAACCTGCGGAGAGGGGATAATGTGGTCTGGCAGATTGATGATATCGCGGTTTACAGGAAAGTCGTATCATTTTTTGCCGACAGCGCCATCTCCAATAACGAGCGTGTAGTGTACATGCGTTTCGGGAGCCATGGCAAACTGCTGGAGCCCAGTGATAATCTCTGTATATATACTCTCGACGTCTCATCCGGTTTCGAATCTTTCTCATCGGAAGTACACGGCATCATAAGCAGGGAGGGCAAGGACGTCTTTTATGTCTTTGACTCCCTGTCCGATCTGCTGCACGAATGGGCGACAGATCTGATGATCGTCAATTTTTTCTTCATTACCTGTCCGTATCTCTTTGAGCTCAATACCATCGCCTATTTCGCGATCCTGAGAAACTGTCATTCTTTCAAGGCCATTGCGCGAATAAGGGAAACCACCCAGATCCTTATCGATGTATACAGCTATAAGCAAAAGCTCTGCGTTCATCCCATCAAGATTCAAGACCGGTATTCGCCTACAATGTTTTTTCCTCATATCAACGAAGGCTCGGAACTGGTGCCGGTTATCAACAGCGTGGAGGCGAACCTGTTATTTTCGGACCTCTTACGCGAGAAATCCGTTGATTCCCGGTGGACGCTGGACTTTTGGGATCGGCTCTTCATACAGGCCGAAAAGCTGCTTCAATCGAATGCCGCTCCGGAGGAAAAGCAGGACAAGGTGGAACAGTTAAGCCGTCTCCTGCTGGGACGGAATAAAAGGATTGTGGGATTGATCCGCGAGTTTATGACACTCGACGATCTGATCCAGATAAAAGAGAGATTGATCGGCACAGGATTCATTGGAGGCAAGGCCCTTGGGATGCTTCTCGCCAGAAAAATCCTGCTTGAGAATGCCTCACTGGACTGGCAGCGGCTTCTGGAGCATCATGACTCTTTCTATATAGGTTCTGATGTGTTCTACTCATACATAGTCCAGAACGGCTGGTGGAAGCTTTTTATGGAGCACAAAACAAAGGACGGTTATTTTACCAAGGCATCGGAACTAAGAGACAATATACTCAGGGGCAGCTTTCCGGAAAACATAAAAGAGCGTTTTCAGTTCATGCTGGAATATTTCGGCCAATCGCCGATTATTGTGCGATCCAGCAGTCTCCTGGAAGATGCTTTCGGAAACGCTTTCGCGGGAAAATATGAAAGCTTTTTCTGCGTAAATCAGGCATCCCCGGAAAAACGTTATGCTATCTTTGAAGACGCGGTCAAACAGATCTTTGCAAGCACCATGAACGAAGACGCCCTGAATTACCGGCTGCAGCGCGGTCTGGATCTTCAGGACGAACAAATGGCCATCCTTGTGCAAAGGGTATCCGGATCATATCATAAGAGCTGTTTTTTCCCTGCGATCGCAGGCGTGGGGCTTTCTTACAACCCCTATGTCTGGAAGAAAAACATGAACCCAGATGCAGGGATGTTACGGCTTGTAATGGGACTTGGAACCAGAGCCGTAAACCGGGTGGAGAATGATTATCCTCGCATTGTGGCCATGGATGATCCTCTCGTGAAACCCTTGTCAGGCATGCGGGATATCAAAAGATATTCTCAGCATTATGTGGATTATCTCAACCTTGAAGCCAATGAACTGCAAACCATCTCCCTCTGGGGACTTGAAGAAAAGGAACTGGATATTAATCTGGAATCAATCGCTGTCAAAGACACGGAATATCAGAACTACGGTTTTAATAGTGAAAATTCCTCAGAAAATCACTGGATCTTGACCTTCGATAATTTATTAACTCAAACATCTTTTGTAGACCTAATGGGTAAAATGCTCAGGATCCTTGGAAGCGCCTACGGCACTCCCGTGGATATCGAATTTACCGTCAATTATAATCAGGCTGATGAAATTCAGATAAACCTGCTGCAGTGCAGGCCTTTCCAGACCAGCGGTGTCAGCACAGACACAGCTATCTCTAAGGAAATAGACGCGAAAAAGATCTTCATCCAAACGGAAGGCACATTCATGGGGGGAAATGTTTCCCTGCCTATTTCATGCGTTATTTGGGTCGATCCGGAGGATTACGCCGCGCTTTCCATGTCCGAAAAATATAGCGTGGCCCGGTTAATAGGCAGGTTAAACAAGCGGATCGCGAATCGAAAGACAATGCCCACAATGCTTATGGGGCCCGGGCGATGGGGAACAAAGACACCTGCCATGGGTGTTCCGGTGACCTTCTCCGAGATCAATAACATAACCGCCCTGATAGAGATAAGTTATCAGAGCGGCAGTATGATACCGGACCTGTCCTTTGGCACACATTTTTTTCATGATCTGACGGAAACCAATATCTTTTACGCGGCCATTTATCCGGAACGATCCGATGTTGTGCTAAACACTGCATTGCTTGATCGTTTTCACAGGGAGGCCTTTAATATCGAATACGTGGAGGATCATTTCAGAAACGTTGTTAAGGTATATGACCTTAGTGAGAATAAATTGATTATCCAATCAGATGTGATTACCCAAAAAATGATCTGTCACCGAATGTGAAAAAAGGCGGAAGACACGTTTAAGATTGACATAAAACACAATGTTTTATACTGAATATAAACAATTAAAAGAGAGAGTTGGGGAACGTAAAGGCCTTCAAAACATTCATTATGCGCTGTGTTATCTGACAAACGGGATACTGAAATATTGGAGAGTATTAAAACCATATTTACCCTTAAAATCAAGCTGGTGCTCCTCTTTCTCATCCTAGCCCTTGTCCCTCTCGCCATAATAGGTCTTTTCTCCATAAATACCACCGAAGAACTTATTAAGAACCAGGTGTTGCGTCAGCTTGAAAATACCGCCTCCGACAAGGCAGCCATTCTGGAGCGATGGCTTGACGAACGTAAAGACGACTTGAGGGTCATCGCAGGCACGTCGATTCTAAAGACCATGGAACCCGAGGTTATCGCGCCTTATCTCGATCTCATTCGAAACCACTATGGGGTCTATAAGAATATCACCGTCATTTCCGCCTCAAAAGAGGTTATTTTAAGCAGCCACGAACCCAGTCCTATTATCGACTTGGCCCATTGGGACAGCCATATCCCCCGTGAATCGCTTTTCCTTTCGAGCATCCGTTACATCCCTGAAGAAAAAGAGTCCTCCTTTAATATTGCCGCGCCTGTTTTTGACGGGAACAAGTTTCTTGGTATGGTCTATGGAACCGTCGGCACCAATAAAATCATATACATTATTCTGAGAGTGGCGCTTGGGAAAACTGGTGAATGCTATTTAGTGGATAAAAACGGGACATTCCTTGCTCATAAAGAACCTCGGCGCATATTGACGGAGAATATTTCCCAATCCGAGAGTTTTAAGAATATATTCGGGAGAAGCGATCCACGGAACACCTATCTGGATTACCGAGGGATTGAAGTCCTGGGCACATCCCGGAAAGTATCCGGTACGGACTGGTATATAGTGGTGGAACAGGACCGCGAAGAGGCGTTTCAGAGCGTGGAGATTCTGAAACGCTATATCTATCTTACGATCTTTTTCGCCTTAGGCAGTGTATTCGCGCTCACATGGATTGTCTCCTACCATATCGTGAGCCCCATAAGGTCTCTCAGCCGTTCAGCTTATACGCTTGCGCTAGCGGAATACGATTCTATTGATACCAGGTCGGTAAAAACAGGCCGCAAGGATGAGATCGGTATCCTGTTCAGGGCATTCGAGAATATGGTTTCAAAGATCCGGGAACGACAGGATAATCTTGAACAAAGATTCAATCAAAAAGAAGCGGAACTCAAGGAAACCGATACCACATTAAAACAATTCAAGCTTATAGCGGAGAGATCTGAGAAATTCGCCGCACTGGGACGTATGGGCGCAGCCATTGCCCATGAAATAAGGACCCCTCTTACCTCTCTTAAACTCTTCATGGAATCGGTACAGTCTGATATCGAAATCTCTCCTGAAGATTCGGAAGATTTTAACATTGCCATGGGTCAAATAAAACGCATCGAAACCGCCATCAATCGCTTGCTGTATTTTACAAAACCGAAAGAGCCGATTTTCTCGGAAATCGATATCTCCCTGCTCATCATGGATGTGGTTCTGATGATCCGGCCGCTGGCAAAAAAGCAAGAATGCGTCGTTGAAACAGATATCGAAGACAGGCTGCCAAGCGTACAGGCTGACAAAAAACTGTTGGAAGAAGCCATGATAAATCTTTTCATCAATTCATTGGAGGCCATGACCGGCAGAGGACGGATAATCGTGACAGCGTCCCGGGACAGCTTTGAACTGGAAGGTATTTCAACGCCATGCATCAGAATAGGAATCAGAGACGAAGGCCATGGTATTCCCGATGCTTACATGGATCTGATCTTTGATCCTTTTTTCACCACAAAATCTTCAGGAACGGGGCTGGGGCTGCCTATGGTCCTTGACACCATTAATCAGCATAAAGGGAAAATCCAGGTAAAAAGCCATAGGGGTGACGGAACGGTTTTTTCTATTTTTATTCCTGTCAAAACATCAGGATTTGAGGCCTATGGAAAAGATACTGATAATTGATGACGATGAAGGTTTGAACCATTTTCTCAGCCGTTTCTTTACAAGGAAAGGCTACGATGTGAAGGTCTGTCTGGATGGTGAGGAAGCTGTAGAAAAAATAGCCGATGAGACCTTTGATCTTATTTTGCTGGATTATAAAATGCCGATGCTTAATGGCCTGGATACTTTGCGGAAGATCAAAGACGCGCATATTAAGACGCCCGTTATCATCATGACGGCTTACGGCAATACAGATACTGCCATTGAAGCCATGAAGCGGGGCGCTTATGATTACTTGAACAAGCCCTTTGAAAGAAAAGAGTTGAGCAGTATTGTAAGCGACGCGCTGGAGTTAAATCGTCAGATGAAAGAGATCGTTTATTTGCCCGGCCCTGATTCTCAAATTGATCCCTATTCATCCAAGGGATCATTGAAGATCATAGGCCATAGCAGGAAGATGCAGGAGATCTATAAAATTATCGGACAGATCGCCGAAAAGGATGTGTCTGTCTTGATCGAGGGCGAAAGCGGCACAGGCAAAGAAATGGTCGCAAGGGCCATCTACCATCACAGCCGACGAAAGGATAAGCATTTTATGGCGATAAATTGTGCGGCCATACCCGAACACCTTTTTGAAAGCGAATTGTTCGGATATGAGCGGGGCGCTTTCACGGGGGCGGAGCGGACCAGGATCGGCAAGATCGAACGATGTGACGGCGGAACGTGCTTTTTAGATGAAATCGCTGATATGGCTATGCCGTTGCAGGCAAAATTGCTCAGAGTCCTGCAGGAGGGTGAGTTTGAAAGGGTTGGGGGAAAAGAAACACTGAAAGCCGACGTCCGGGTAATCGCCGCCACAAACAAAAACCTTGCCATGGAGGTCAAAAGCGGCAGGTTTCGCGAAGATCTTTTCTGGAGGTTGAAGGTAATCACGATCAATATCCCGGCATTGAGAAGCCGGGCCGAGGATATTCCGGAACTGGTAGATTATTTTGTCGCGAGATTTGGTAATGAATACAGCAGACCCATTCATCATGTCTCAGAAAAAGTTCGAAATCTGCTTCAAACCTATTCCTGGCCGGGTAACGTGCGGGAGCTGGAAAACTGTATCAGGCGCGCCGTGATTCTATGCGCCGGTGATATTATAACAGAAGACCACATCGAGTTGCAGGATGACCAGAATGAGCATCCGGTCCAGGAGATAAATTGTGAGCAGCTTATGAATAGACTCAAAGAGAAAATAGAGACGATCCTGCCGGAAATCTTGCGTTTCTCAGACCAGGGCATCCATGCCAACATCATTGAAATGGTGGAAAAGACAGTTATTATCAAAGCGCTTGAAGAATGCGATAATAATCAGGTGAAGGCCGCCAGAATGCTGGGGATAAGCAGAAACACCTTGCGACACCGCCTGAAGAAATACATCGAAGAGTAAAACAATATCAAATCGTTTTATTGCTTTTCATTATCCTCTGGCATATCCGGACTCCCTCCATTGCATCTTTTACCCAGTAGTCAGCTTCAACTTTTTTACAGATCCTTTCATCAATAAGGCCCCCTAGGATATATTTCTTAAGGGCATATTTTGATGATACATTCTCTCGAAGCAATGTAATAGTTTCACCGATTTTATGATAGGCCGAACCTACAAGGCATGAAAGACCGATAATATCAGGATTAAACTCCTTTATCGCGGACAGAAATCTGCCGGGAGAAACATCCACACCGAGATCATGGACTGTAAATCCATGACACTGAATCAGGACCTTGAAGATATCTTTTCCAATGAAATGGATATCACCCTCGACAGTCCCTAATACCAATCTTCCAGGATTTCCTTCTCCCATATTCCTTTCTATCAAAGGTAATGTCAGGGCCCCCACTTCTCTCATTATTTCACCTGCCATTATGAGCCCTGATAAAAAATAGATCCCCCTCTCATATCTTTCGCCTACGAGATGAACCCCCTTATGGCAAAAATCGATAATCTGCAAAGGATCAATGCCATCGGCAAGCCTTTTTTTTACAAGATCAAGTACGGATTCTTCCTGAAGATCCGCCATTAAATGGATCAAATCATCCTGATTAACTTTCTCACTCATTGGAAGCCTACCTGTTTTTCGAAATGCCTATCGTTGTATGAAACTTTAACCAATCACCCCTGCAGATGAATTTACCCCAGCTCACTGGATTCTCTTTGAAATCAAAAAAAATATGTTCCAGTCTGAAAGCGGGGAGCGACTCAACCGTATCAAGAATATCTGCTTCCTCTTTGGAGAGTTTAACCGCTTCAATCGATATATTGCCTCTCTTATAATGCGTTTTCCCTGAGCCGACGAGCAAGCCATATAGTGATGTTACCTCCAGCTCGCCTTCCACAATCGGACTATAAGGGTCGTAAACAAGGTGCTCGCTGTGATAGATAACCGGGTCGCCATTATTTATAAGTATCCGGCGAATTAATATACTGTTATCACCACAGTTGATTGCTAATCTTTGCGAGATCCTCTCATCAGCCTTTATAATATTAACCTCTATTATATTAACTTTTGTCCTATCCCTGTCCAATAGAAGACTCTGAAAATCACCAAGCCCAAAAGAGACTTTTCCAAGATCAGGATACCGTACATATGTCCCGCTTCCTCTGATGGTGCTGACGATATTTTCGTCCAGCAACGTATTAATAGAACGTCTTACTGTCATAGGACTGACTTTATATTTCCTGCATAGTTCCGATTCTGAAGGTAGCTTGCTTCCGGGAAGGAATCTTCCGTCCGAGATCTGATCCTTAAGAATATTCACCAGCTGAATATATGCGGGCACATAAGACTGTTTATCGATATTCTCATTCTTTTCAGATGTTGTCTTCATTGTCACGTCAAATAACAGGATGGAATAAGATGTATATATAAAATATGCCATTTCTCCGGTCAAGATCAATTTCAGGGTGATTAATATATCCTTTCGCAAGCTTTTTTAGACGGTCAATTTTTTTAAATACATATAGTTATATAACTTATTTAATGTATTATTCTATATTTTCAATTTTTCTTGACAATGTTCCCTATATAACTTTACATATTAAACACTCATGGCCCTAGGAGCCTCCACAATGCATGAAAATAGCGTCATGTGGTCTCAGAGCCGTGGCCTGGGGAGCCCTTTTTACGGCGAAGACCCGGGTAAGTCATAGCGCAAGGTGCATGCCAGGCGGGCGGAAACCTTCTCCGGTCGTTCCACCTTAATCATTCATAACAATGACTGAGATGGC
>JAFGDF010000116.1 GCA_016932235.1 Deltaproteobacteria bacterium
ACCCATTCACAGCCCGTCCCCCGGGACCGGGAAACGGAGAAGCCGCTTGAACCGGATCTCCTAAAATCATGCCAAATATGGTATCCTGACAAACAAAGGCCTCGTACTGATTTACAAACCTGTCAGGATTACCTCCTCTGATCGTCTCCAACAGATTCTGTCTCTTGGTTAGCATAAATAGTATCTCCTTATGTTATATTGCTGCCACTATTTCTTTTGCCTTTTCCGCCGCTGCGCCCGCGTCCGGGGCATACGCATCCGCGCCTATTTCCGCGGCAAATGCAGGCGTTATAGGAGCTCCTCCGACGATTACTTTGAATCCGGTCAATCCGCTGCTTTTAAGCGTCTTGACTGTATCTTTCATTGCCGCCATTGTTGTCGTAAGAAGGCCGGAACACGCCACCAATTTTACGTTTTCGTTTTCTTTAATGGCATCGATAAATCTGGCTGAAGGAACGTCCACTCCAAGGTCAACCATTTTAAACCCGGTACTTCCAATCATCAATGAAACAAGATTCTTGCCGATGTCATGCAGATCTCCTTTAACCGTACCTATAATACATGTGCCCAGAGAAGCTGCGGCCTTGCCCGCTAGATGAGGCTCCAGTACTTCCACCCCTTTTTTCATTGCCTTCGCCGCGATAAGCATTTCAGGTACGAAAATTTCCCCTGCTGAAAACCTGTCTCCAACAACCTTCATTCCGTCAATCATAGTCTGAAGGATATTGTCAGGGGTACTGCCTTCATCCAGAGCCTCCTGCACAAGCCCTGGGACCAGTTTGGTTTTGCCTGCTATTACCTGTGTTTTTACCTCTTCTAATTTGGACATTTTTATCTGCTCCTGTTTTTTATTTTTGTAACGCCCACGAGTGTTGGCATGGGTATTGTGAACTGATGTGAACATATGCGTAAGTACTACCTGTAATGTCCCATGGGGGATTTCTTTTTTTTACAGAGTGAAGAAGTACAGTGCCCGGTATCTTGCATAACTCGTGGCAAAGGCGGGCGGAGGGCTTCCAGCAGACTAACCACAAAGGAGGGTTGGCAATCTACCCGGAACTTCGCCGCCCGCCTGACGACATCCTTATGCTGGTTCCTTGCAGATTATTTCTTCACCTCTATAAAAAAAAGAAATCCCCCATGGGACATATCCGTACTCGTCAGATCTAATAATACCAATACTCTTGAATTTTATCAATATTTATAGATTAATGCAAGCGCCTATTTTTTCGTGCCGAATATTCCTTGTCTGTACGCGTTTATATATTCTATGCAGTACTCATCATTACCCAGCAATGCCTCTGTGGCGTATATCATTCCCATCATATCCCTGTTTAGGGGATCAAGAATTACACTATCCATTCCCGCGTTCATCGCGAGGACCACAAAGGCCTGGTTTACCATCTTACGGGCAGGCAGGTTAAAAGAAATATTACTAGCAGCGCCTATCACATGGATTGCAGGATACCGCGCCTTTATTTTTGTAATTACATCAACAATGACATTAATCCCGCTTTCCGATGTGCAAAGCATTTCCACCAGAGGATCTATATACAGCCGGGATGGATCGATATTGTATTGCTTTGCCTTCTCCATAATACCCGCAAATACTTCAAGGCGCTTTTCCGGGCTTTTGGGAATTCCCGTGTCATCACACAACAGGGCGGCGCATCCCCATTTGGTATCAGCTATCACCGGGAAAATGATATCTATTTTATCCCCCTCCAGCGATACCGAATTGACAAGGCCGGGTTTTTTACAGAATTTTAAAGCCTCCGCGCATACACTGGCACTGGGGCTGTCAACAGCTATAGGTGTATCTGTAACCTCCTGGACGAGGTCTATCAGCCACTTCATTGTTTCCACTTCGATGGCCGTGTCGACGGAAGCGCATACATCTATGAAATCAGCGCCTGCCCCTGATTGAGCTTTAGCGAGATTTCTAATAAAATCCGCGTCTTTTTCACCAATCGCCTTTGCTACTGAAGGGATAGATCCGTTAATTTTTTCAGCAATAATAATCATCGTTGTCTTTTACTCCATTTTTATTGTTGAAAACTTGACTTTTTGGGTGAGAAGCATAGGAGGATAGCACTTGTGTGTCAAGATAAAACGAGAGAACTCTGCAAAATCCATTTTTCCGCCATTCCGGAACCGAGGTCCGGAATGGCGGATGAAGGAGTTTTGCGTTTATCTCACGCGCTTGGCAACGAATGTCGTGGGTTCAGGAGCCCCTTCCACAATAAAAGAGAGTTGAAGATCATTCCCTAATAAGAGGCCGGTGTAGTAATTAGTATATATCATTTTATTAAATACCACATCAACTGCAAAGGAAATCTTAGTGCCGTTGATTATGCCGTCCTTTATCGGGATCCCCTTATCGGGCCCCCCGCTCATTGTCCCTGTCAGGACATCTCCATCTTCTTGGAATTTGTAGGTAACTGTCATGGGTTTTCCGTCCATTCCTGAAGATGTTCCTGTCCATGTGCCATCAAAGCCGGCGGCAAATCCTTTTGCCATATCATCCCAGTAGGATGCCTTTTCTTTATCAGGAGTTATACCGTATGAATTTTTTGTATATATCTGGGAAAGCACGCTTCCTGAACGTACATGGCCGAGTTTTGCTGCTGTTTCCAGCCATCCTATACAGTCATTGGCATCCTGTTCTCCTCCCCATTTGTTCAGACACATTAACCCCACATTATACATTGCCGCCGTATCGCCCTGTTTTGCCAGTTCCAGACATGAACCGAGTGCACGGACCCTGGCCGGCTCATATCCCATTCTTCCCGCATTCATTATCAACGACAAACCTTTGGTATAATCCTGTTCGACTCCCTGTCCATTGATATACATGGCGCCAAGAATGGTTTGAGCCTCTGCATTATTCTCTTCAGCCAGGGGGAGAAGTAATTCGTAGGCCTTTTTAAATTCATTATTCTGAATTGCTGCTTTAGCGTCTTCAAGCTGATCAGCATACGATAATGCTGGAAAAACAAAACAGACCAGCAAAGAAAATAATAGAATCCTGTTTAATCTCATTTTAAATCCTCCTCTTTTTTGCCTTATAGATGTCCATAAAAATCCTTTTTATGGTGGGGGGGACGGAATATATAAAATCAAATTTTATGTGTCAATTTAAAAAAATAATAATTACTTCATATTCTCGTCTTTAATGTACCGCCCGCCGGGCACGGTTGTGAAATGGAATATGGGCCGGTCGACGCGCTTCAATATCAACGGGCAGTGCTTCATCCCGGCAGGCACGAACAACAGGGCGCTTTTTGTAATCACCTGCTTCTCATCTTCAAGCCATATCTCTATCTCACCGCCCAGATCATGGGGGTTCCCGGGATCGTTGCCGAAAAATCCGATAATTTCATCCGCATCGTGAACGTGCGGCTTATCCTCCAGTGTGGTTGCCTCTTTCAGATACCACGCCGTATTCATATGGAACGCGCCTTCGACAACATTCTCATCCATCCACAAGATTCTTCGGGCATATTTGGAATAATCGGCCTCGATCTTTTTCTTCTCTTCGGGAACTATAAGATCGGTTACTACATATTTTCCATACTTCGATTTAGACATCAATCACCCTCCTCTTTTTTTCTCTTTTCTCCGTGTACCACCCGCTTCCAGATATAAGTTCTGCGGATGCCAAAACTGGGATTATCCTATCTCCACTTGTCCACGGAGACGCTCGATATATAGCTGAAATCCCCTGCCTGCCAGAATAGATTCGTCCCGCCGCCAAGAGACAGTATGGTAATCCTGTCAGGGCTCCCAAATTGCGGGATCTCCGCGTCTTTCGGAAGCTTCATCCATGACGCGATTGGTTCCCTCCCCATCCGGCCCATGGGAAGAACAAAATTCTGCACGGCATAAAAGTTGTCCATCCAATCCCCAACCGTGACCTTTGTGTTCTTGTATATCCACTCAATCAGCTGCTCCTTGGAATCGAATCCCTCGTTGTTTTTAAGCTGATGGATAATGTTCGGATCCAGAAGAAGGGTCACGGAAGAAAAGGGGCTGGCAAACTTCAGCCAGAAGGGAATCTGTGGATGGAAATCCTTTTCCATACTCTGATCCGGATGCGTAAATCCCCATCCTAAAAATATACTTACCGTACTTTCCTCCGGCTTAAAACCCTTTTGCACGTGCAGAGGCTTCCATCCCGGGGGCAGTTCCTCCTCGTTTTCAGCCATGCAGAGATTGTTATAGTTATAATTGTTTCCCTGGCTGCCCATATAGGTCTCGCCGATCTTTCCTGAGGCGCTCAGGTTAATGGACATCAGGGTCCATGCCCTCCCTATGACGGAATTCGCGTAACTGAAAGGACCCAGCGCGCCGATTCCGGAGTTCATGTTGATTTCGTTCCGCACAGGACCGTTCACAACAACCATAGTCGCGAAAGAGGTTGTTGAGGTGGAAAGCGAAGTCACACCGGTCGATGCCAGCGCCAGGATTATTGGGAAGTGCTCAGGCCTGGCACCTGCCATTACGGCATTGACGGCGACTTTTTCAACCGTATAGCTCCACAATTCATGCGGGGAGGACGGCTGCATCCTGCCGACTTCCTCATTCGCTTCATGACTGGTCCCCTTGAGCATCTCGGCGACCCTTTCTTCAGTGGGAAGCACGATGGGAAGCCCGTCTGTCCACCCGTTTTCCAAAAACAGGCGGTGCAGATTTTCTTCCGTGTCCGGTTCTACCAGGCGCGGGGTGGGTCTTTCAATGAATCCGGTCTCTTTATCCTCGCTGCTGAGCGGAAGAGTCAGGGCTTCAATGATTTCCTTAAGAACAGGTCTGTCTGTTACCGGATCATTGCCTTCCAGATATTTGCGGCAGGCCTCCGCGGAGGTGCCCGCGATAGGATGAGGGACAAAGGTAAAACGTTCGTTGGGCATGCCCTTTTTATAGGCATAGCTTGTCACGAGTTCTTTGAATCGAAGAGTGATGATAGGGGCGGTAGGGACACCAAGTTTTTCAACTGTCCAGCAGTAGCCGGCGACCGACGGCGCGCAGGTGCTTCAATGGCCGACCCCCATAATCATACCGTGGCCCTTTTCCTTTATTTCAGCCCACAGCTCGGGATCATCGTTAAAATAGGTGCCGATCTTATTCCGTAAAATCCATGTCGTATCCGGATATCTTTCCATTAACAGGTCCTGCAGTTCCGTCAGGAGCTGATGGGTACCGGAAAATCCTATATCGACAATGTATATTGTCTTCCCCTTGAGATCGCTGATTCTGGGAGCCATGACTACCCGCTCGATGGCGGGGGGTTGCCCCAGGGGATTTAAAACCGTGACCTTGGCCTTCTGTGCCTGGGAAGCAGTTGTGAATGCAGGCACTATAGTTAACACGGATATAATCAAAACCCACGCATATATTTTCTTTTTCAATATATCCCCTCCTCTTTTAAAATATAAGAATTCCTGATCGATCTATTAATCAAATGATAAAAAATTCCTTTATTTTTCGGCGCGAAGTATAGGCGATTTCACCTTGTGTGTCCAGTGTAATCTAGTCCTTATTCGCTTTATTAATGTCCATTTCATAGGTTAACCGGCAGGATCAGCATAGATGGATGTTAATACCTTGCGAAACGCCTGGCGGTCATACCTTGCGGCGAACAGTCGCGCATGCTCTTCTATTTGATGCGGTCTTTCTTCCAATAATTTTTTCGCGCGGGACATTGCCTCTTTTAATCCGTTTATATCGCCGGAAGGGAAACATATTCCCAATTTGTTTTCCTTAACCCGGCGCGCAATTAAGCCTTCATCAGAGACAATCACCATTTTACCCGCCGCCGCAGCCAGGGAGAGGATACCGCTGGATCCAAAGTGGCGTACATAGGGCATTAAAACAATATCAGCGGCCGTAAAACACAGCTGTTCTTCTTCCTTGGATACATAGCGATTCAGCACTGTCGCTCGCCCGGCCGCCTGTAATCTGCTGATGCCATCCAGAATTTCCTTATCCTTCTTTATTTGTCCCGCGCATAACAGGTGCCATTGCTGTGGCAGGTCTTTAGACAGCATTGCCCTGATTACCAGGTGTAAGCCTTTCCGGCGCGTGCCGATGCCATACTGGAGAAACACGAAACTGTCTTTATCTATACCCAGTGAATTACGGGCATGGTTTCTATCCCGTGAAAAGTCTCCGCTCCATGGATCAGGAAGTAACACCATGCCGTCTTTGGAAAAGGTGTTGACATGTTTTTGATAGAGGTATTCTTCCACCAGGCAGATTCGAAAAAACCAGCCCCGGCGCAACAGTCTCCGAAAACCGATCAGCTTGATCAGGTTTCCCGGCGGCCATGTGGGGCGTGCCAAAAAACGAGGCCTGAAATAGACGCCGCTGAGCCTGCCTTTTAGTATTTTGGGGGGCAAAATACCTATTGCCGAGCGTCTTAACATGGAGGAACCAATATCATCCAGGTTGCTGCAAAATACATGCTCCGCCCCGCAATCATTCATGCAATGCCCCAAGGCATTTATCTTGGTGCCTCCTCTGAGCTTCTGGCCGGCATCATATACTGATATAATAGTTGTTTGCTCCAGGATATCTTCCAATTGAGCCTTATAAAGGCCGCGGGTATGATCGGTATAAGCTATGGCGAGGGTAAGCGTGTGTCCCGCAGAGAGAAGGTCTTCTACAATATAACGAAGCCATGTCAAATGGTGGCCCTCTATGCGCGGTTCGAATACCAGGATATGCCTGCCGGAATCCTTAACCATTTCTTAATAACGCTCGTTACTTTTGACTAGACCGAAATAGAAATCCTTTTACTTAATGTTGCGGCCTATTCCCAGCCGAATTTGGTGCCGGACGGCACGATTTCGCAATAGGCTTCAGCTGCGTGAATCAGGCCATCATATATCTTAAAGGAATGCCATACATCCAGCTCACCTCCGCCCTGAAAGGTAGATCCGGGGCCGAAATTCATTCGCACCACAACAACGCCCAATTCCTCGTCCACAGCCACAACCCGGTGGGTAATTCCATATAATGTGGGGATCAGCTGGGTCTTCATGTTTTCACACCCCTTAAAAAATGTACATCCTGGTCCGGCCATGAGCTGCCCGTTTTCATAACGATAGGCATCCGGCGTCATGGGTGAATCCGCCTTTACGAAACTACCGACTTTCAGACCGGCAGGATAGGTTAACGCTATCCTGATCGCGTCCTCCCGGGAATTCAGTTGTTCCTTTGCCGGAAAAGATGCCATGGTCTCGCTGACGGTCTGAAGGTTTTGGAGATTAAAGAGCATTCCTTCTTTTTGATTCCGGACAACCGTGGTCTCCACTCCAGTGATCTTTTGATCATCAACCTTCAGTCTCATAACAAACAGGACAGGCGATTGTCCTTCTTGCACAACCAGGAACGATACGGCAACACCCTCTTTAACATCCAGGATGTCCCTGCGGTAGCCTGTCAGACGGGATATATTTTCCCAAAGACCTTCTCCAAGCTTCATCTCTTTGCAATCTTCCGTAAATTTCACACCTGTGGCAACCGGCAAAGACTCCGGTTCATGAGCAATCATGGCATCCAGATATTTTGTGATAAATCCCTTGAGGCATTCACGATCACACACCTTATTCACAGGTTTTGCCATTTGTTCTTCTTTTTCGGCACTATTTGAGATGCCGTCAATCCCCACAATAACCATTATGATGATAATAATGATCATCATACCTTTTCTGATCATATATTCCTCCTTAGAGACAATGTTTGCGGCAAAATCAGGGTAACGCAACCACTTATAAGATATTTATATCCAATACACAAGACGGGAAAAAAATCATTCAAAGGCCTCATCTTAAAAGGGAGAGGTCAAGAGCGGGTGTCCCCTAAGAGGGGAGGAGGGAAATACTAATCCCTGAATCGTCTATTATGAAGGCAGATACTCTTTTGCGACATTGATAATCGCCCTGATATTCTCATCCCTGCTGTTATCAACCTGGCAACCCGGACTGAGGATAAAACCGCCGTCCCTCCCGCAGTAGTCAATGAGGTCTTTGCAGTAGCTGGTTATATTATCAGGATCGCCGGTTGCGACTAATGAGATCGGGACGTTGCCCATTATGCAACATTTATCACCAAGAACGTCCTTTGCCCTGTGCATATCTGTTCTATCGAAATACCATACCGTTGAGGCCCTGGGCAGCTCTGCTATGTATTCAAGTCTCCTGTTGTAACCTCCTTCCGCGAACGGAACGGGAATTAATCCTTCATTAATCAGTTTAAAAAGGGATTTTTTAAAGGTCGGCCAGTAGAATCTTTCAAACTGCTCATTAGACATATGATAATCATCGCCCTTGTGCAAAGGGAGCATAACAAGGGGGGAATCTCCCAGGGGAACATCCGGTTCCGGGATTAGAGAAAGAATTTTTTCACATGCCTCGATAATCTTATCCGGATTGCGATGAAGATCAATCATAATCCCTACCGCGCCTCTTAATGAATCGCCCAGAATATCGTAGGGGGGGGTTCCTGCCGCCCCGGCTGTTCCAAGCTGCGCAAGATTAGGATAACCCATTCCATTTATGCGTGTCATCATATCAAAGTTTATCATACCGGGCTTCTGTAACATCTCAGCGGCCCTTTTTAAAATATCAAGGGCCTCCTGCAATTCAGGGTCCATGAAAGGCATTGTGATCCCTCCAAACATGATAGCCTGTATGGAAAATTGGGGCAGTTTGCAAAGTCCTTTCAGGTTGCGATTCAGACGCGGCAGATAATACCTTAACACGAAATCGGATGGATCATTGATAAAATGATCATATTCACCAACAGTCATATATTCATTTTCCACTGCCTGATACGTACTTTCGTCAGGGAGATTGTAACCAGGCCATCTGAGGTTTGTGACTCCGAGGAGTTCCATGGATTTTCCTGACATCATGAATATTATTTGACTGGTGTCAGGATCATATTCTTTATGGAAATCTATCACTGCCTGGGCCACATCTTGCCACCGATCGTACATTGTCGCCTTAAAAGGAATGCCTGCCCATTTCAATATGTAACCGCCCGCTAAAACGCTGCAGGGAACCCTCGCCGGGGCCTTCTTCAACTCAATAGCATCACGGAAAAGCGTTACCAGTTCTTTGTATTTTGCCTCGGCTTCAGGACTGTCAAACTTTATTCCTTCCGCGCTGACCCATGCATCCAGCCTCATGGTCCTTTTTTCTTCCGGTGTTAATTCATTCCAATTATCAGGTTTTTCCTTCATATTTCACCTCATGTTTGAAGATTAATATCATTCATAAGTCTTCGCATGGACACATGAAAAACAGCTTCCTTCAACTGGGCATAGTCTCCGGTTTTGCCGGTCTTTTCAAGACGACATCTAATTTTTACGTTGCCCCCTTAAAAATTAGACCACCGCTAAACTATAGTGAACGACATAAATAAGTAACCATACTCGCAAAAGCAGGCTACGGATGTCCGGCAGAGACTCTTTTTTTCAGAGGCGAAAGAATATAGTGCCCGGTATTTTGCATATCTCGCAGCAAAGGCGGGCGGAGGGCTTCCAGCGGACTATCCACAAAGGAGGAGCGGCTGTCTACCCGGAACTTCGCCGCCCGCCTGACGGCATCCTTAAGCCAGTTACTTGCAGATAATTTCTTTCGCTCTGAAAAAAAGAGTCTTTGCCGGACAATAGGTAAATAGCAATCGTCAAAATGCCTGTTTTATTAAGTCGTTCACTATAAAGTGGAATCTAATATGAGATGTCGTCTTTCAAAGACCGGCAAAACCTTCTATTAGAAATATGCCATACGAAGACTTATGAATGTTACTAATCTTTTTAATTTTAATTTCTATACAAGCGGACCACCCTGTGGCGCAACGCCATTCGGATCAAATGCCTGTTTAATTTTATCCCACCATACATTGAAGTTTGACATTGCCGGCGCCACATCATCGCCAACCGGGCCCATCAACAGGGCGAAGTAACGTTCCCTGAATGCCCTCTCACTCTGCTCTTTATGCCATGCCGTCACGGCCTTGTCCGCTTCAGGGTTCAGCGGATCATATTTGCAGAATATTTCCGTCTTGCCGACATGCCCCTGTTCAACCCCCCATCCAAAGAAGCCTCCGCTATCGTCCACGATATAACCCTTTTTTATCAAGGGCAGTTTTGCTTCTCCGGCTCCCACAGCCCACTTTATGGTAAGATCTCTCTGGCCCATAATTGGAATTGATTTAAACATTCCTCCGGGCCGGAATGTCTCCCTGACGGAGGCGGATATCCTTATGCACTGGCATAACAGGATCCCTTCGATCTCGGGATCTTCCATTGATTTTAAGGACTGGCCGCCGGATTCACTTATAATCTGCTCCAGGGCCTTTTTCTTGAATGCGAAGTCCGCCGCAGAGTTGCCGGCTATTATTACAAAGAAACCGGGTCCCAGCTTCTCTTTGTCCATTTGCTTGAAGATCTTCTCCTCGTCCTCATTGCACGTTGTTATATTAGCGGCCACCATTGAAACATTAAAACCCATTAACTCAAAGCATATTTCATTTTCGCCAAGTTTGATTTCCGCCTCCCACATCTTCTCTACTGAAGGAAAGCTGTAATAACGCGCCATCATATTAGGCGGTATCTCAGAAAGGGTGTATTTCGGTGATTTCCCCTGTACAGGGAATTTCGCGGGCCCGGGGTAGTGATATAGTTTTACCGCCGCCTTTGTAAAGACCCCCGGCGTCACGCCAGGCGGCACCGCGCTTGTAAGGATGGCTCTCAGGGAAGGGCCGGGACCGTCACCACAGAACCACTCATTCACAGATCCCAGGGCTCCTGAACGGACTATTTCTCCTTCAGGGGTTACCCATTCAATGGCAAGATGATTTCTATCATCACCGCCGGTGCTTTGATCCAGATGTCCGTGTCCCCTGAGCAGGGACGAACATTGAGTGCCCGCCCCCTTTACGTTGCAATGCAGTCCCCTCTTGAATAACTCGGCCTGCAGCTGCGCCGTGATAACATATGGCTCGACCACGGCATACATATTTTTCTCGTTAATCTCAATTATGCGGTTCATCCTTCTCATCTCAATATAGATAATGCCGGGCGGAAACATCCCTGTCCATGCCGTGCTTACAGCGGAAAAGCGCAGCTTATGCTTGTTGCACAGCTTAATTATCGCTTGAACCTGAGAGGTGTTCGCCGGAAGCACCACAGCCGCGTGTTGCACCCCGTGATAGGAAGGCATTATCGCCGGATCATCACATATATACTCCGCACCGACCACATCTTCGAACTCTCTATAAACATCCCTTTCCAGCGCCATTGTTAATTACCTCCCTTTTTCAGATTGCTTTAGCTACAAGTTCAACAATATCATAGACCTTCAGGCTGCTGCCGCTCTCCTTAATCGCCTTGTTAAAGGTCTTCTCACACCAGGGACACGCGGAAACAATCGCCTCGCATCCCGTGGCGGCTGCCTCATCTATTCTTTTCAAGGCGGTCCATATCGCGAACTCCGGATTTGACTCGCTGACACCGCCGCCGGCCCCGCAACACCAGGCAAATTCCTTGATCCTGGTCATCTCCGAGAACTTGATTCCGGGAATGCTTTTAAGTACGTCACGGGGCGGTTCATATATGCCGTTGGTTCCTCTGCGATATTTCTTGGGGGGATCGAAAACAAACCTGTCACCGGGTATCTTTTTCCCTTCCCAGTGTATCCAGGGCTCACCCAGTCTGCCCAGACGGCACGGGTCATGGTAGGTTACTGATATGTCTACTTTCTTCTTCAGCTTCAGCTTGCCTTTTTTAATCAATCTGTCGATATATTCCGAGATATGCAGCACTTCCAGATTCCCCTTCAGCTTGTACTGGTCATAAAGCACCTTGAAGGCCTGATAGCCGTCGGCACATGATGTTACCACTGTCTTGATGCCGGCCTTCTTTATCAAGGCCATATTCTTTTTGGCCTGCTTGAGAAAGTCTTCCCTGTAACCCATCTGGTATGCCCTGCTGCCGCAACAGGTCTCGGCGTCACCGGCGATGCCGAAATCAACGCCGGCCGTCCGCAATATCTTTGCTGTTGCCTTTGCCAGTTTCTGCATATTTTCATCATAACTTGTGAGACATCCCACGTGATAAAGGACATCCACTTTTTCCGTTGCGGCATTCTTGATGTCCAGGCCGTCGGCCCAGTCCCCCCTTTTTCCCATTGCAGGGACCATTGCACCCTGCTTTCGCAGGAGTTTGATTGCCTTATCAAGCTCAGGGTGGGTTTGACCATCCTCAACGCACTTTATCCTGAACTCATTTATAGGCTCCTGAACTTCCATGTCCATGGCATAATTACATGAGACACCGCAGGCGCCGCACATCTGGCAGTTATAGACAATGTCCAGGAGTCTATCGGTATAATTAAATCCGTGATTCAATGCCGCCGCCCCGATATTCATCCTTCCGCCGCCTGAATAGCTGTGGTATTCGTATCTGGCAATACTCGGACAAACATATGTGTTTTCATATCCGCTTACCTGCTGAAGGGGCATGAATTTACAGCATGAGCATCGACAACACATATTCATATCGCCTTTATATTGTTCCAATCCCATATTTATATCCTCCTTCATCCAATAATTGATTGGTAACTTTCACAAGTGTTGACATTATCAGATCTGACAATTTCAGATATGTCCAATGTGTGTTCTTTTTTGGGTGGCAAAATATGAAAAATAGAATTTCGAATATCGAACAGGAAATTTCGAATTATGAAGTTTAGACTATTTCGATATTCGATATTCTGAAATCGATATTCGATATTATTAAGCGTTTTGCTCATAAAAAAGAGGGCTCCGTGGGACATCCCAGGTACTGCTGTATATCTTCACATCAGTTTAAAAGCACACCTTTCCCGGATTCATAATATTGTTAGGATCAAATATCTTTTTTAGCTTATGTAAGGCGTTGGCTGTCGCCGAATCTCTGTTTAGAATCATCCTTGCTTCATCGCCATAAGGCCTTGAGAAAAACGCGCCCTTATCCATCAAGTTGTTGATTGCTGAAGAGGTTAAATTCTTGATTCGATTTTTCTCAATCGAGTTTTCGGGATCATAAAACATATTAAATTCACAGTGATAGCCTGTACCCTGCACGATTGGCTGGATGTAAATGCCCAGGTCTGAAATATGGCAAGCGGCCTTATCAGCCATATGCTTCATGGCCTCAATTTGGCCTTCGAGCTTCTGATAGATGGTCAAAAAGAATATGTCCTGGCATGCCCCTTTATAGCGAAGCTTCCAATAGGGTTCCCCCGAGGGCTGCTGTATCGTTTTCAACATCCTGTTTGCCGACGCCGCGCCGATTGACTTTACCGGATCCAGTCCGAATCGCTGGGTCATTTGGGAGATGTCTTTAATATTGGAGCTGATCCGTTCCTCCGGAAAATAGTTATAACCGGCCAGGGTGTAAAAAAGGATGTACTCGGGCAGGCTATCCTTAATATCCTGGAAGTCCCCGGCCTTCTCAGCAAAGGCAGCAGCAATATTGGCGCTGTTTAGGATAAGGCATTCGGTGACCATTCTGAGCCTTACAAGCCAGTGAGACAGTTCGAGAACCTTCTCCAATTCGCTGGAGCCGACCAGAAAGGGCTCTTCAATGCTGGGTAGTAATTCACACCTCAAAGACGCCCATGTCACGATGCCCATGGTCCCCTGCGCGCCCTGAATAAGCCTGTGCAAAGAGGCCGTACCGGGCCCGTATGGCGCCTTCTGTACCCCGCCGACCTTCCACTGCTCCTCTACTGTACCCGGGCCTGCCGCCTGCCCGGTTCTAAACTCCTTGCCGTTTCCAAAGTACAGGCCTGTGCAGGCCAGAGGATCTGATATATCCCATTGATATCCCGGCATCAGCACAGGCTCTCTTTCAATCATGCTCCCTATAACAGACCTGGATTCTCGCGGAAGCAAAGGCATATTGAGCCGGAGACCTTCTTTTTTCGCTAAAGGTATCAGTTCTCCAAAGGTTACGCCCGGCTCGATCATGGCTACCCTTCGCGGGCGGTCAACAAATATCACCTTTTTCATATGGTTGAGATCTACGACAACACTCCCTCCGTTGCATGGGACGGTATCTCCGCGGAAATGAGGAGCGCCTGAGCTGACAGGTATCAGCGGCGTTTTGGTCTCATTGGCAATATTAATGATCTTCTGGATATCTTCCGCTTTCTTCGGCCTCACCACGCAAGCCGGCCTGACCCGGTTAACAAAACTCATGTCGCTCGAATATTGGTCCAGAACATCCTGCTCTGTGCTCAGGCTGCCGGCGCCAACAATCTTTTCCAGTTTCTCTTGTGCGATCATTATCTACCACCCTCCTTTAATAAAAAAATATTTCACTTGACAAAAGATGTTCAAAGTTAAAAATTAGACTTAAAATATCCTTTTTGATCGTAGTATTCAAGCAATTTTTCTATAAAAAAATTTCTCTCGTGGGGAGTTTGATTTTTCTGTTTTTATTATGCATAATAGAGGTTACACATTTCAAGATATCTTTATTAGGTGACAACATTTCATGCTAAGGAGGGGAAAATGAAGATTAAGGCTGCGGTCGTTAATGAAAGGTCAGGAAAGTTCAATATCGAACAGGTGGAACTCAGTGATCCGAGGGATGATGAGGTGCTGGTCCGGATAGTCAGCGTCGGCATCTGCCATACGGATCTGGCAGCCCGGGATATGTATCTGCCGATCCCGCCGCCGCCGAGCGTCTTCGGACATGAAGGGGCCGGCGTAGTTGAAAAGGTAGGGGCGCGGGTGACCAAGGTAAAACCGGGCGACCATGTGGTATTAGCCTGGGACTACTGCGGGGCATGCAAAACATGCGAGGCCGGCAAGGTTCTCTATTGTCTGAATTTTTTCCAGCACAATTTCTTCGGTGCCCGGCCGGATGGCAGTATGACTTTAAAAAAGGGCAATAAGGACATCCACGGTTGCTTTTTTAACCAGTCGTCTTTTGCCGAGTTCTCGCTCGCCAATGAACGGAACGTCGTAAAGGTGCCGAAAGACGTCCCCCTCGAGATACTGGGACCCCTCGGATGCGGCGTCATGACCGGCGCGGGCGCGGTCATGAATTCGTTTCAGGCCAAGCCAGGATCTTCCATCGCCGTGTTCGGCATCGGCAATGTGGGATTGAGCGCCATTCTCGCCGCTGTCGTCTGCGGCTACACCACCATTATCGCCGTGGGCAGGCGTCCGGAGCCCCTGAAGTTCGCAAAGGAATTGGGCGCCACACATACCGTCAATACAAGTGAGGTGGATCCGGTTAAGGCGATCCGTGAAATTACAGACGGGGGCGCGGAGTTCACCCTGGAGTGCGCGGGCAATCCCGAAGTGCTCCGGCAGGCCGTGGACTCGCTGCCCCGCTGCGGGGTTTGCGGGGTTCAGGGGGTTGTGCCTCCGGGCACGGAAGTAAAACTTGATATGGATCTGATTATGAACGGCAGGACGGTTAAGGGGATCCTCGGAGGAGATGACCATCCGAACCTGTTCATCCCCAAACTGGTTGAGCTTTATAAACAGGGCCGTATGCCTTTCGACCGGTTGATCACTTACTATCCGTTCGAAGAGATAAACAAGGCGATAGAAGATATGGAAAAGAGACGCGTAATCAAACCGGTCTTGCGCATGTCGTAGTATCGTAATCGCAACCATGCTATTTCCACCGGGCCAGCCCCAGGAAAAAAGAAGAGATTCCGGACAAGTCAAATATGTGGCGGGCTGGCATCGCCTCTAATAACAAACTATAATAGGAGGAGACAGCCATGAAGATCATAAGAGTGAACATGAACAAAAAGACCATTCATTCCGAAGATGTGCCGCGGGATTATGCAGGACTTGGCGGCAGGGGCCTTACATCAATAATAGTCAATGCAGAGGTTCCGCCAAAATGTGATCCTTTAGGACCGGAAAATAAACTCATTATTGCGCCGGGCCTTTTAAGTGGTACACCTATTGTAAATACCAGTCGAATATCCATTGGGGCAAAAAGCCCTTTGACAGGGACGATCAAAGAGAGCAACGCGGGTGGAACCGCTGCTGCGGCCCTGGGATCTTTAGGAATTACAGCGATTATTATCGAAGGAGAGGCACAAGAGGGGGATCTCAGCTATCTAAGGATCGACGAGAAAGGAACCACAAGCCTTGTTCCAGCCAAAGAATACAAAGGCATGCGAACTTATCAGTTCGTGGAGAAGATTCTTGAGAAATACGGAAAGAAAACCTCGGTGCTCTGTATCGGGCCAGCCGGTGAATCCAGGCTGACAGCAGCATCCATACAGTCTTCTGACATTGACGGTCACCCCTCCCGCGCCGCAGGTCGAGGAGGCCTGGGTGCTGTTATGGGGGCCAAGGGGCTTAAGGCTGTTGTTATTGATCAGAGGGGAAAGAACGCTGACCCCATAGCCGATCCAGAGGCCCTAAAGGAGGCAAATAAGGGTATCGTAAAGGCCATAAAAGAAAATCCCATGTCCGGTCATGTTATGCCCGCCTTCGGCACTGC
>JAFGDF010000117.1 GCA_016932235.1 Deltaproteobacteria bacterium
AGCGGCGCTCTCGAGGCATCATGTGCCACCATGGCTGTAAGATATTGATCCGCGATACCTTCCAGGCACGCCCGGTCGCATGGCTGAATTGTTTCGGTTATAATTGTTTCGGTTTTAACGATATCAGACCCGGTATCCGCGGGTTGACATGCCGAGAAAGCGACTATGCAAATAACCATCAAGAAAATCACCGACAATTTCCTCATAATATCCTCCGTATCTAATTTTTTTATTCTTAAGGCTATTTACTATAAAAATCAAGGAGAAAAGCAGGCGTGATCCCTGTCAAATTCCTTGACTAACAAGGGAAATTTCTCTATCTTCCTATACGGAAGATAGAGTTCTTGTCAACCTATATAAGACAGGAGGTCTTATGAAACATAATTCATCCCGCAGAAGATTCTTAAAGGCCGGATTGGCCCTGCCCGCAGTGGGACTTTTATCCGGCAAAAGCCTGGGGGCATTGTTGCCGCAGCCTTCTCCTTCCGGATTAGCCTTTCGGACATTGGGCAAAACGGGATTGAAAGTAACGAGCGTCGGTTGCGCGGCCGGGGCAATCCCGAATCCCGATATTTTAGCGCGCGCCCTTGACCTTGGTATCAATTACTATGACACGGCCAGGATTTACGGCCAGGGGAAGAGCGAAGAGATATTGGGAAGGGCTATTAAGGGAAAAAGAGACAAGATCGTTCTGGCAAGCAAGACATATTCGAATACCAGGGAAACCATACTAAAGGATATAGAAACCAGCCTAGGTTTGCTTGGCACGGACCACCTCGACATCTACCACCAGCATTCCAGGCACACACCGGAAGAGATTACCGATGAGATGATCGAAACAATGGAGCTTGTCAAGCAACAGGGGAAAACCCGCTTCATAGGCGTCAGCACACACGACCCCAACGCGATGGTGGATTTTATTCTGAAGGTCGGAAAGTTTGATGCCGTCCAGACAACCTACAGCTACGCGATAGGCGCCCCCTATAGAGATGGGGCGATTGCCAAACTGCACAACGCTGGCATCGGGATTATCGCGATGAAGGTCGTGATAGCAACAGCCACGCCCAAAGGAGATACAGGGAACCATCTGAGCAACGAAGGCGGGCTTGCGGCTATCAAGTGGGTTTTGAACAATCCCGCGATTTCCACCACAGTACCCTGGTCTGAAACCATGGAGGAACTTGAGATCAACTTCCGCGCGATGACAGAAAAATATACTCCTGAGGATGAAAAGATACTTTTTACGCGCAGCGAACAGATCCGCGAGATTTATTGCCGCATGTGTTTTCAATGCAAGGGTAAGTGCCCCAAAGGTGTTCCCATCGCGGATGAATTGCGTTTCCTGGCCTATAACGATTTCAAGGGCAACTTTCATGAGGCGCGTGAGGGTTTTTGGAGTCTGCCAAGGGAGATCCGCAATATACGCTGCAGTGATTGTCCCGAGTGCGTGGTTCAATGTCCCAATGGGGTTAAGATTCGCGACCGTCTGATCCGAGCGCAGGAGCTCCTGGCATAGACAGTCTTCAGATGAGGTAAGTTATGAAAACAAAAAATACCGGGATTATGATTGCTATTATGATTTTAGCCTTATCAGCCTGCAGTACCCTACAAGCGACCGTTACCGAAGAAGAGCCGTTGCAGACAGCTGGTGGATGCGATCAGGCCTGCCTCGAAAGCTTTGCCGATCGCTATATCGACGCGATGGTCAGCCACGACCCATCAAGTATCCCCCTGGCAGAGGGCATCAAATTCACAGAGAATGGGGTGCAGCTTGACGTGGGGGATGCCTTGTGGGCGACCGCCAGCGCGAACACTGGCTACCGTATCTATGCTGCTGATCCGGAAACCGGCCAGATCGGTTATTCCGGCATTATCAAGGAAAACGGGACACCTGTGCTCATTTCATTCCGCCTTAAAATAATGAATGGAAAGATCAGCGAGATAGAACAGATCGTGGGAAGAGACCGAAATTTTTCAGGTGTAGACAATCTAAAGGAGCCCGATCCTATCTACGCCCGGATTCTCGAACCTTCCGAAAGGGTCGAGCGCGATAGAATGATCTCTATCGCCGACAGTTATTTCGCAGCCTTGGAACGGGCTGACGGCAAAAGGCCGGTGCCGTTCGCCGACACCTGCAACCGTATGGAAAACGGAATTCAGACCACCAACAATCCCAAGCTGGGCGCTGCAATGGGCGGGGGATACAACATCATCGCGATGAGCTGTACCGAGCAGTTCAAAACGGGCTATTTCCGGTTTGTAACCGAGATACGCCGGAGACATGTGTTGGTTGATGAAAGGCGCGGGATGGTCTTTTCTTTCGCTGCGCTGGATCACGCCGGCAATATAAGACAGGTTACCACCACCGACGGCCAGACCCATGATATCGGCCAGTTGAGCCCTACTACGCTTTTTGGCGGAGGACTCTTCAAGATCATTAACGGCCGGATCCACCGGATCTACACCGTCTTTTTCTCGGCGCCTTACGGCATGAAGCACAATTGGTAGAATCAGCCGGTCGATCTTCCTATGAGCCATTCGATGTACTCATGGCCCTGAGTTAAACCAAAGGGCTATCAGCTATGAGCTCTTTTCTCCATTTATTTATATTTTTCCCAAAAAACGACCTCTTTAAAATCTTTTCTTGGTCTGATCTTTGGATCTTCAGCAGGATATCCCAAAAGGATCAAATCATGGGCGAATAGATTATCCGGAAGGCCCATGACCTCATACGCGGCCTTGGGCGATACCGCGCCCACCCAGCAGGTGGCTAATCCCTGGTTTACGGCCTCCAGAGTCATATATGCCGCTGCGATCATTACCTGCTCCCCTGCCTTGATAGTCATAACCTGTTCGCCAAGATGGTAAGGCGCAAACTGTTCGCTTCCCAGGATAACATTATCGAGGACCTCATCCGGCCAATCCATCACGCCATAGTCAATAAGCTGCTTCAAGGCCTCTCTGTGCTGTTTGCGGGAGAATGCCTCCGGCACGCCACAGCAAACGATCACAACAGGTGCGCCTGCCACTTGCGGCTGGCCGGCGGCTACCTTATTTGCCAATTCTTGAATTTTGGCCTTGTCTTGCACCACAATGAAACGCCACGGCTGGGTATTTCCCCATGATGGGGCTCGCCTGGCCGCCTCCAGCACCTTCTCGATTTTCTTCTTCTCCACAGGATCCGGCTTGAAGCTCCTTATGCTTCTCCTTTTAAGTATCGCATCAGTTACATCCATCTTGATCCCTCCTTTTTTATTAATATCTCAACCTTTTTTCCTTCACGGACGCGATGCACCCGTTAGAGAATATGCACTATGTATATGATAGCTAATTATAATTCTTATCTCTAACGGGGTGAATCGCACCCCTACGCATTATTTAACGGGATAAAGCCTCAGCCTGACAGCCTACAGTCCGAATACCTAAAATTTATGGACGTCTCCTGTATCACTGTTCCGGGGGTGCGCTTATCTGAATTTCCTGGGCTTATAGGTGTCTTTCCATACCGGCGGGAGATTGCTGTCCGAGGTAATATACCGCATTTTAAAGTACCAGCGGCCGTCAATCTTCACAAGCTCGCTGTATTCGCGGCCCTGGTCCACCATCACGGGAGGCTTGTTTATATCCTCGTTAAGGACACCGCTCCAGATGGCCCATACTGTCGCTTTATCTCCGTTAACGGTGATAATAGGGTTATTGAGCAGCATGTGAAGCCTTCTGCCGACATGGGCGCTTTCCTCATCCAGTCCCCCGTACATTTTCGCGATAGCCTCGGGTCCCTTAGCGATCATTCCATTAACATCGAAGACCGCGTCCTCAGTGTAGTACTGGGCAAGATCGTGACCTGTTCCCGACGATATATCGACATAGTACCTTATCAGGATATCCTCAATCTGGATACGGTCAAGCAGCGTCTCCTGCGTTACGATTTTTCCCCCGGCGATTGCCGTTATCGGCGTTACAAGAAACAGGATTGCCACAGTCGTAACTGCGACACGGGAAAAAACACTCGAATTCATACATGTGAACTTGATCATACTCATGGCAGTTTATCCTCCTTTACGATTTTCTGTTTGCTATTTTCTATTTTCTCTTTCCCAGACACGGATCACGCCATTCGACAAGCTCATGGTCCTGATTAATATCGAAGGACTCACAGCCATGAAAACCATCGACGGGACAGCGAAGAATCTTTGTGTTATAATTTATGAATATCGAAGTTTATTCTTCACTTCAAAATTCTGAGTTCGTTATTCGATATTCGACCTTTCCTCTCTCTAAGCTTTTCTTAAATCTCCTCCCCTCTTAGGGGAGGATCAAAAGAGGGAGGGAAGAAGGCGAGATGAATCGCAACCCTACAGACACGGACCATGGTCACGCCATACGCTGTATTCATGGTCCTGAGTCATTCGGCCTCGAGCTCATGACCGATAGGCACCGTCGAGGGAGTCACGTCCCTCCTTGTCCCCCTCTTGAGGGGGTGCAGGGGGAGGTTCAGCAGGAAAAAATCACCGGCCGGAGCCGATGGTCCATCCGTCTCCCAATCCATACGGCAGGGTTACGAACGGAAACGCCTCGACATGATGGATCAGGCCATTTCGGATCCCGAAGGTCTCCATTGTAACCAGATTCAAAATCATTCCCGGAGGGGCACCCGGCTTGGCGTTCCGGCCAGTTCCGTCGTGCACGAAAAGCGGAAAGGTTCCCACTGTCTGTTTCTGCTCGTCGATAATCAGAGCGCGGCGCGGGCGAATGCGCTTCATATAGGCGAATGCCTTGGTGTCGATCTGCTCGGAACAGGTCAGCATGCTGAATTTGAGCATCTCACGGCCCTGTTCAGTGTCTGCCGTTGGAATAAAAGGCGCCGGCATCATGCGGCCGCCTGGAGGCGGATTATTCACTGTCTGGTAGCCGTTCTCATGGCGAACGCATTCATCTGCAAACGCGCCGATCTTCCCGTTGTCCCCTTCCAGGGCGTCAAAATAGGAGTTGGCGGCGCGAAACAGCATATCTCGTGAAACCCGTTCGGCAGGCGGTATATCGGTAGTCAAAAGCGGTGAGGGGGTGGTTAAAAGCCGGATCGCCGTATCATCGACATCACGGTTATACAGCTGTTCGATTTCCTGAATCTTCCCGCGATCCACCTTCAAGCGTACGGCAACCAGCGCATTGCGGCCTCCAATCTTCAACCGTGCCTGCAGGCCGACCTGCCCTGAAACCGGATCAGCGACGTAAATCTTGAAATCGGTCGGTTCCGTCTTCGTCCGCCAGAGAACGCCCTCGCCAACGTCCATTTCGCCGGTGTTTTCGGTCATCCGCGCATCCTTTGCCAGTGGCGGTACGGCATCGAGATCCTGCTTGAATACGGCATCCATATAGCCATCCATGATGCCGATCAAACAGGCGCGATCACACTCCTTGATCGCGGCCGGATTCCATTCCGGCTCTTCCGCCGCCGCTCCATTGATCAAAAAACAAACTGCCAGCAAGGCCGTCGCCGGCATAAAAAAACACTTCGATTGCATCAGGAATCTGGATCGCATATCTCCCCCTCTATTCTTTATTTTTTTGTTTTCTTATGCTTTTTCGCTATGTATTTGATCGGCTTTATCTTTGCCACCTTCTTGGGACGAACTGATGCCTCCTGGGTAACCCTGGCGTCGATAAAAAGGAACGGCTTGCCCACGCGTTTTATATCCAGCGGGCAATGCCTTACGTTCTTGGGAATGAAGATATAACAGGGATAATTGATTTTTATGATCTTATCGCCGAGCGTAAATTCAATATCGGCATCGAAGTCGGCGAAGTTCTTGCTATCCCCGATGAGGTAAACCCACTGGTCATGGGGGTGTTTGTGAGGAGGGTAGCCAAGAACATCAGGTTTTGTGATGCGGGCGAATCCCATTGCCAGGACAGATTCGGGGATATCAATGGTGCCCAGCCCTGTAACCATCGGCTCTTTAATAGTGTCGTGTATGGATTTCCAGGGTTTTAGTTCAACGACATTCGGTTCATGTACAACATTCTTTAGTTTATCCATGCCTGCCATAATCGTCTCCTTTAATTTTATAAGATTTATTGATAATTAGAACCTTTGTATCATATTCGCGCGCAGCCTGAAATATAAAAAGAGGGAACTAAGCCTCTTTTTCCTCGACCTTCCTTAATATTGTCCCTCCCATCTTTTTAAATACGCCTCCGGGTGTAGTGACATCTATTCCGAAGTCCACTACAAGGTCCTTGATAATAGGGAACCCCCTCATCGGTTCCACAAGGATGCTTTCTCCCGGGTGAAGCACCCTTGAGCATGTCCGCATGCCTTTACCATTCACCATCATGGTGCATGACATGCACCATGAGCACCCGCAGCAATAGTCTCGAAATGAGAGGGTTTCATCAATATGATCACGCACGTATTTTATAGCGGCCAAAAGAAGCAGTCCGTCTTTCCAGGGGACCTGGTAGGTCTTATATGCAGGCGCCTGGTCAATGGCCGGATTATATCTGAAAATCTTTAAGGAAATGGATTCGGCGCTCATATCTTTCCCTCCGGATTGATCGTCGTTATTGCAACCGGCGCGGTACCCAATCCCATCTGGCCGGATTTCTTAATAACACTGGTATGTCTCAGCCAGTCCGATCTTGTCTCCGGGAAATCCTCGCGAAAGTGGGCGCCTCTGCTTTCAGTCCTAGAAATAGCCGACATAATAATCATTTCAGCCACATCCAGCATATAGGGGACCTGGATGGCCTCAACCCAGCCCAGGTTAAAGATCCGGCCGGAAGGCGCCCGCATGTCAGGCAGGTCATTGGCCCTCAGAGATTTTAGCTCTGACAACGCCTTTTTAAGACTGGCATCAGTTCTCGCCACACCCACATATTCAGACATGAATGAGGCTAACCTGTCCATTATGGCTTTGGGCGCTATTCCCTGATTCCTGAAGAATCCGCACAAACTTTCATATTCTTCCTTAGAAACATCTTCGCACACTGCTTCTTCGACTCCACTGGCATATTCAGCGGCGTATCTCCCTGCCCTGGCGCCGAACACGATTATCTCAACCATCGCGTTTCCGCCCATCCTGTTAGCCCCATGCACGCCGCCGGAGACCTCCCCTGCCGCAAACAGCCCTTTCAGATTGGTCTCGCATCTCTCGTTTATCCTGACACCTCCCATAAAGAAGTGCGCCCCGCCGGGAGTAAATTCAATCCTCCAGTTTTTTGGATCGGGATCATTCACGCTCATTCTTTTAATGAGCTGCCACCTCTCCTTCGCGACTTCCTCCGCAAGAGAGTGTTTAAGCTGCTCTTCTATCTCCTCGCTGGTCAAGGGAGAACGCGTAAGGTCAATATATACACCCCCCCGCTCGGTGCCCCTGCCTTCCCTTATCTCTTTAAAGGCGGCCCTTTGGATAACGTCTCTCGGCTGGGGCTGCTTGATGAATTCATCGCCCATGGCGTTAATGTACTTGCCGCCGCACATAGTGCATAATAGTTCGGGATTTCCAAGAAGCCACGGGGGATAGAGCTGATTGCCGGTGAACTGAACCATCTCCATATCTATAAGTTCCGCTCCTGCGTGGTATGCCATGGCATAGCCCATGCCGGCCGCGTGGCCATGCATTCCGAAAGGAGCGTTTGTTGAATGAGGATATATCTCTCCCAGCCCTCCGGTAGCGAGGACTGTCGCCTTTGCCTCAACAACATAATGTTCTCCCGTCCGTATGCTGAGGACAAAGGCGCCTGTGACCCGATTCCCGGAAGTTATGAGCCTTGTAGTCACTGCGTCCTCAAAGACGATGATATTGGGATGGCGGGCTATCTCATTTTTCAGGGCCTGCATGTAGGTTACACCGGGGATGTAATGGCCCCTTGGATAGGAGGGCCTCTTGCCCGGTCCGGATGGGGAAGTTCCGCCGCTTGTCCTGATGCCGAAAGGAATCATTTTTGCTCCCCAGCTTATAAGCTCCTGCGCCCTTTGAGGGCCTTCTTCTGTAAGGGCCTTAACAAGGTTCTGGTCATTCAAATAGCAGCCAAACCGGAGGACATCCTCAAAAAGGGCCTCCGGGCTGTCATCCGGATGCTCTACCCATTGCATTCCTCCATTGGCCATTGAAGTAAGTCCGCTCTTTCCCACAGGCCCCTGGTTAAGAATTATGATCTTCATCTCAGGACACCTTGTCGCGGCCTCGATGGCTGCCCTGGCCCCGGCCCCGCCGGCGCCGATCACTAAAATGTCTGTCTTCATAATCCTTGCGCTCTCCCTTTAAAAAACAATCACGCCCCAAACATCGACGCCGCCATATAGCTGCTCAATTCCGAGGCGAGAAAAGCGACTACCGGCGCCACATCCTGTGGTGTGCAAAGCCTCCCAAGAGGCAGGGACGGCGCAATGCTCTCCAGTCGAGGGTCATTAACAGTGAGGCCAGTGGCGCCCAGGCCGGGAGAATAGAAAGTGACGATTACGCCGTATGAGGCGACTTCCCTGGCCAGCGCCTTGGTGAACATGACCACTCCCGCCTTAGCGGCGCCGTAGGTAGAAAGGGTTGGTAAGCCCTGTCCGCCGGAGGTATTGATAATCCTGCCCTGATTACGCGATATCATATGGGGGAGAACTGCCTGGGCGACATTCATCTGCCCATAGAGGTTGACTCCGATATCGTAATCCCAATCCTCTTTTTTCATCTCTATAAACGGCATCATTTTGCTGCTGGCGCCGGCATTGTTCACCAATATGTCTATCTTGCCGAATTTATCAAGCCCCTTTTTGATCATATCATCGACCTGTGCCCGGTCCGCCACGTTGACCTTTATCACCAGGGCCCTGCGGCCAATGGCCTCGATTTCAGCCGCCGTCTTTTCAGCCCCTTCAAGGTTGATATCACCTATTATAATATCACAACCTTCTTCCGCCAGGGTCAACGCTATTGCCTTTCCATAACCTATCTGGCTGCCCGCGCCTGTTACCAGGGCCACCTTGTCTTTTAATTTTAAGTCCATGGCTATCTCCTCTTTTTATGATATCCCAGCAGAATACCTCTGCTATTCAAAGTGATGATGAATGCCCAATAATAAAGTTTTTAATTATAAATCGGCATTATAAAGAGATGCCAGCGAAATGTTACTAAAGTTGTAACATCGTCATCCCCCTGCTTGCCCGCCCTGGCGCGACACGATCATTTATAAAAACAGATATATCTTTTTATAGAGACCGGACATCAAACACTGTAATTTTATATGCCAGGTCTGGGCCAGGGACCGGGGGATCCAGAGGTTTTGATAATAATGGTTTCTTCCTGGATTCCGGCCTTCGCCGGAATGACGAAAAAAGAACCTTTCAATATCTCATAAAATGATGTCGATCATGAATCCGTGATTCTTTAGCAACGTTCATAAATCTTCGCTTGGCATTTTTCTCTTCAGGAGATTTTGACGGTCTTTGAAGGACGACATCTCATATAAACCCCACCTTCGTCCAGCAATGGGCTGATTTTTAAGGGGCAACGTAAAGATTAGATGTCGTCTTGAAAAGATCGGCAAAACCGGAATCCCCAACCGATTGAAGAAAGCTGTTTTTAATTGTTCCATGCGAAGACTTATGAACAATATTAATCTATCGCGTCCATGGGCTCAAGAACCGGTATCACAAACTCAAGACCGAGCCGTTGAAGCTCTCCTCTCATCGGCAGGCC
>JAFGDF010000118.1 GCA_016932235.1 Deltaproteobacteria bacterium
ACTGTCAAGTAGCCGGGTGAACCCTGATTCACCATCGACATCTTCAATGTGTTTAAGGATGATCTGTTATGCAGCGACGTACCTTTATTAAACTGGCCGGGGCAATCGCAGCCGTTGGAGGTGGAGGCGGAATGTTTCTCTCCTGCGGATCTCGCCGAAAGAAGTCTCTTTTGCCGGATTCGGCTTTAAAACCCATTGAGGAGTTCGTTGGTTCCAATCCCGAGTCTGTTGTAGGCCTTGCAGGGACCGAACCATCAGCAAAAACAGAGCAGATCGAGGAGACCGTCCGATCCGTGGCAGAAACAGTCACGGATTTTTCCTGGTTGTCAAAGGGGGACTCTGTCTTTATCAAGCCGGCAATCAACTCCGGCAACCCTTATCCCTTCACCACCAGCCCGAAGGGTGTTTCGGCGATGGTCCGTTTATTGAAAGAAAAAGGTGCCGGCAGGGTGATTGTTGGGGATATGTCCGGAATCGAACACGTAAAACTGTCTCCTGACGGGATGAAGGGCAGTTCAAGGTCCCTGGCCGTGTCCTGTGGTATGGTACCGGCGGTGGAGGAGGCAGGTGGGGAACTGTTTTTTCCTGAAGAACTCGGATGGGAAGCTTTTTACGAAGAGAGTCCGCAGGGTGGGTCCCATTGGAAGGCCGGGGTAATGATGCCCCGTATCCTAAAAGAACTGGATCACATTGTGCTCATGCCGCGTTGTGGCCGGCATGCACTCGCCGGTGCGAGTCTGGGGCTTAAGGCGGCCGTGGGGTACTGGCGCACGGACACACGGCTGGAGTACCACCGTGACGCCGCCACATTCCAGGAAAAGACAGCGGAAGCCAACTTCCTGCCCCTGCTTCTGGAAAAACAACGTTTGGTCCTGACAGTGGCGGACAAGGTTCTGACTACCTTCGGCCCGGACAAAGGCTATGTTGTGACCCCGGAGACCGGGCTGGTCTTCGCCTCCTCATCAGTAATCGCCCATGATATGGTCTCCCTGGCCTTTTTGCTGGAAAACCGTAATATCACTCCTGATTCGGAAAAGAAAGGCATCGACGACCCCTACACCAGCCAATTCATCGTGACCTGGGCAAACCGCGCAGTGACCTATATGCTTGGAGGCCTTGGCGAAGCATTCAAGACACAGGATTTGATCCGCAATGACATCAGAGGCATCTGGGACGATCGCTCGCTGCGGAGGGGATTTGAGCTGATAGGGGGGATTCCGCATCTGCGGTTGAAAGAGGCAGGGCATGGAATACCTGCCATCCTCATGGAACGTATATCGGACGGGACCATCCTTCATGCATCAACATAAAAATCCACTTTCAATTTGAGGTAGTATATGGATTATCCAAGATGGCGATTAATAGTAAAGATTAAGGCATCTAAAATACATGAAAAATTTTCGATGGTTGCTCTAAGTTTCGCTATGATTATGGCGGCATGGGGCATCTCCGGGTGTGGCGCGATCAATGAATGGCAGATCGAGAGTCAGGCGGCAAAATCAGTCGACTATTCCTATTTACAGGACGGCCATTTTCACATTTTTCTCTGCGGTACCGGAACTCCTGTTCCAGCCCCGGACAGGGCGCAGTCCTGTGTCCTGATAGCGGTTAAGGGACACATAATGGTTGTCGATGCCGGAGACGGTGCCATTTCGAGAATCAGGGAGCTGAACTTACCTCTTAGCCAAATTTCAAGGGTATTTATCACCCACTTTCATTCCGATCATATCGCCGATCTCGGAGAGATTATCAATAATAGCTGGATATCTGGCAGGAACCGGCCGGTGGAGATATATGGCCCTTCAGGAATAAGTCAGTTAGTGGAAGGTTTCCAGCAGGTCTATGCTTTTGATGCAGGTTATAGACACGCCCATCACGGGGATGATGCCAAGATTGAAAACAGGGCCGTAAACGTGCATCCCTTTCAATTTGAAGATGCCCATGAGGCGGTTACGATTATAAAAGACGGTGATTTGTGTGTTTCAACCTTCCTTGTAGACCATGCGCCAGCCAAACCTGCCGTTGGTTACCGGTTTGAATACAAGGGAAAGATCCTTGTCATCAGCGGTGACACGATAATGCACAGTAATGTAGAGCGTTATTCAAAAAACGCCGACATCCTCATCCACTCGGTTATGCATAAAAAACTAAACCTCCAGATTGCTAAAACGCTTCAGGCAATGGATAGTGAAATCTTGCAGAGAAACGGCCGGATGCTTGAGGATACGTTGGAGTACCATACGGATACGTCCGAGGTTGGCAAGTTGGCCCAAAGGTCGGGAGTGAAAAAGCTGGTGCTCACCCACATGGTCCCGCCACCAAGGAACTTTTTTATAGGAAGCGCTTTTAAAAGAAGCGTCTCCGAGTTCTATAATGGAGAGCTCATCCTGGGTAAGGACCTGCTGCATCTTGAACTGTAGATCATTTTGGGGCGACAAACCAGATAGATATCCTCCGGTTTCCGACCCCCTAGGGCCTGCGACCCGGTGGGGAGGAGCGATCGAAGGCGACAATGCAGAGAATATAATAGAAGAATATGAACTTAATTAGTTATAATTATAAAGATACCATGGATAACACCACTAACCAATGTTATGTAAGCAATGACTCTATGAATTTTAAAAAGCTTTCTTTTGCCATGAGTCATGATAAATCCCAGTACAACGGTTAAAAACAATAAACCGAAGGTGATGAAGCCGAATAGTTTTGGTAGGTATGTCGGTATATTCGAATGTCCGGTATCATTTTGGCCATCTGATTTTTTTGAAAAATTAGATGCAAGATATGTAGCGATGGTTTGAGCCTCTCCCTCGCTAATCCAGGTTTTATCCTTTTGCCCCATCCTATGAACAGTATCGCTCCACTGTTCAGGCGACTTGACCGCCTGTGTAATTCTATCGAGCCCATGACACCTTGAACACTTATTTTCGTAAAG
>JAFGDF010000011.1 GCA_016932235.1 Deltaproteobacteria bacterium
ATCTCATTTCCATTATTTGAAAGGACATAAAGATCAATAATATCACCCTCTTTATAAGGCAACTCCCGGTTTTCATCCATAAGTTCCGACCGGTCGATTATTCCGTCTATTCTCGTGCCTGTATCTATAAAAACACTCTCTCTCCCTATAGAGATGATTTTGCCCCTGAGCTTATCACCTACCCGCAAATCCTCATTCATCCCCTTGCTGTAGGATTCAAGAAGCTGCTCAAAGCTCTCAGTCTGATTTTCTTCCATACTTTCCTCCGAAATACTGCCTGCATGTTTAAGATTTTAATAACAGGGCCGGGCACCTATTATCAAGCGATTTCTTTCCTTAATCCAAAAAGTTCGCCTTATGTTATGAAAAAACAGATAAATAATTAAATCATTCCCGTTGCCTGTTTTGGCTTGACCCTTCACCTAATCTCCCCTATAGTATATCTTTTTTAGCAATTAAAAAGAAGCGTTACCCAAATTTGATGAACTCGTAAAAAGTCGAAAAAATCCCTCTCCCTCGATGGGAGAGGGCTGGGGTGAGGGTGAAAAAGGCAGCGCTTCAGGCACTTACATCCCCCTCCCCTTTATCCCCTCCCACAAGGGGAGGGGAATTGGGACTTTTTACGAGTCTGAGAAATTTAATGATATTTCAGTACTTTCTAACAGGAGGATATGTATGGGAAAAGTAGGAATAATCGGTGTTGGCCAGAGCGCTTTTGTCCGGGGATATCCCGGTTCCATCAGAGAACTGGCCTTTGAAGGATTTAGAGATGCCATGAAAGACGCACAGATAACCACCAAGGATGTGGATGCGTCAATAATATGCTCTTCTCCGGAATACGACAAGCAAAGGTCTCCGGCCGGGGTATTCGCTGAATATCTTGGGCTCACACCTCAACCAACCGTCTATGTTGAAACCCTTTGTTCTTCAAGCAGTACAGGTGTAAAACTGGCCTATTCAATGATTAAATCAGGCCTGCATGATGTCGTTGCCGTAATCGGTTTTCAAAAAATGTCGGAAATCTCCTCGGCTGAATCACAGGAAAGGATGGGAAGGGGGGCCGATATCCAGTGGGAGAGCCCCTTTGGAACCATGATGCCTGCCTACTACGCAATGTATGCCAGGGCCCATATGGCCAAATACGGGACAACATCCGAGGATCTCGCCCTTATAAGGGTTAAGGCGGCCACCTATGGACAGATCAATGAAAAGGCCGTATATCGCAAAGCGGTTACACTCGATATGTTTTCAGATCCGGAAAGCGCTATGTCCAGCCCGGTCGCGAGCCCCCTCAGGGTGGGTGATTGCTGTGCCAACGCGGATGGCAGTTCATGTGTAATCGTGGCCAGCGAGGAAAAGGCCAGGGCCTTTTCAAAGAAACCGGTCTGGATACTCGGAATAGGTGCCGCATCAACAGCAGTTAACATGTCCGGAAGAGAACTTTTCACCGGCCTGTCCGTAGGGCAGGAAGCCGGCGCTCAGGCCTTCAAAATGGCCGGGCTCACACCAAAGGATATAGATGTGGCAGAAGTCCATGACTGTTTTACAATAGCCGAGATGATGGCCTATGAAAACCTCGGTTTCGCGAAACCCGGAGAGGGAAGAGACCTTATCAGGGGAAAAGAGACTTACAAAGAAGGTTCCATCCCTGTCAATGTGGACGGAGGACTCCTTTCAAAGGGGCACCCGATAGGTGCGACCGGTGGTTCCCAGATAAGGACTATTGTCCTTCAACTAAGGGGTGAGGCAGGAGAAATGCAGGTAAAAGATCCCGGGATCGGGTTAGTCCATAATATCGGCGGCGTTGGCCTTTATGGAAATGTTACTATTTTGGGGAGGTAAAAAATGGCTAAAAAAGATATTGACGGTAGATTCCATAAATTTGGTACGGTGAGTTTTACCTCCACTACCAAAGTGAATGACTTTATTGACAAGCTGGAACAGGGGAAGGTGTCAGCCACCCGATGCAAGGATTGCGGCATGGTTTTCTTCCCGCCCAGGGCGGACTGCTATAAGTGCCTTTCCAGTAACATGGAATGGCTTGATGTTACCGGAACAGGCAAGCTCCTGACATACAGCACCCTGCAATATGCGCCGGTGGGATTCGAAGGTGACCTCCCTTACACTATTGCTCTCCTTGATTATGGTGACTACAAGGTATTCGGCAGGATTTCCGGCGACCTTTCACCTGAGGAGATAGAAGTGGGCATGGAGATGAAAACGGTCGTGAATGAAATGCAGAACGGACAATTTAACTATGTGTTTCAAAAGGCATGATCTCCCATCAGAAAATAAAAGCGATGCTTTCCGTCCTGAGTACGGAAAGCATCATAAGTCATTGTCTCCATGTCCGTGAATCCTGAACCCCGTCAATCAGTTATCCGGTTGCTCCAATGAAAAGGAGCCCGTGCCGTGACTATTTCCACTCAACACCCAGGCTGGCTTGAAATATTCATCAAAGCCGACCCGATCCTTCATGACGCGCTTGGCGCCTTTTTTATGGAGCTTGGAAGCGACGGCTTTGTGGAAGAATCATTTGATGACGGGACCTTTAAGGCATATCTTCCTTTTCCGGAAGATGTGGAGAAGATCAGAAGCAGAATAGATATTTTTCTGGAAAAGCTGAAAATCCTGTTTCCTGAAACAGGCCCGTCACACCTGAACATGATCAGGATTGAGGATCAGGACTGGGACAGTGGCTGGAGGCGATTTTTTCAACCCCTTCAGGCAACATCTTCACTTCTGATACTGCCTGCATGGGAGCCTGTCACGGCTTCGGCTCAATGTCATGTTATCAGGATTGATCCGGGCCCTGCCTTCGGCACCGGCCAGCACCCCACAACCAGGATGTGTCTCAGGGCAATGGAAAAAGTAGTTTCTCCCGGCCCATGGAGCATGCTCGATGTGGGAACCGGAAGCGGGATACTGTCTATCTACGGTGCCCTGCTCGGAGCCCGAAGGATTGCCGCGATCGATAATGACCCGGAGGCCATTCGCTGGGCTGAACGTAATATCGATCTAAACAGTCTGCCGATTCAAATCGAACTATCTCTCACGCCCCTTGCTGAATGGAAAGAACGCTTTTCCATCGTAACAGGCAATCTTATCCTTGGAACCATACTGGGCATGTGCCCCGGATTCCCGGATGTCATGACACAGGGAGGACGGCTTATATTATCAGGCATCCTACGGGATCAGGTCTTACAGGTGAAAGAAGGTATTAACAGATACGGACTGTACGTGCAACAGGTCCTTTTTGATGAAGAATGGGCATGCATTATTGCAGGGGATAAGGATAATTGAGACGGTTTTATATAGAAAAAATCATAGAAAAAGACGGCCATGTGGTTATTTCCGGCCCTGAGGCGCGGCATATCTCCAGGGTATTGCGGATGGGCAGGGGAGATCATATTATTATTATGGATAAAAAGGGCCGCCGTTTCGAGGCCGCAATCCAATCAGTCGATAACCGTGAACTACGCGTCAGGATTGTCGGTTCGGCTCCACAGCCCCTCCCCTCTCCCGTAAAGATTGATGTCTGCCAGGCCCTCCTGAGGTCACGGCCAATGGACTACCTTATTGAAAAAACATCCGAGCTGGGTATCCACAGGATCACCCCCTTTTTCTCAGAGCGGACTATAATAAGGATGGATAAGTCCCGGGCTGAGGGAAAAATCAGGCACTGGAGGGAGATCTCCCATAGCGCCGCAAAACAGGCGGACAGGTTCAAACCGGCGGAGATAGCGGACCCGGTTTCTTTTAAAGCCCTTATGGACAGATGGGAAAAGGAAACTGTCCTGAAGATTATCCTGTGGGAAAGAGAAGGTTCAATCGATCTGAAAAATTTTTTACGATCCAACCCTCCCGAAGATTCCCTGGTCGGCATGATAGGACCTGAAGGAGGCTTTTCCGACCATGAAGTGATGTCAGCGGAAAAGGCCGGTTTTGTTTCGGTTTCCATGGGCAGAAGGCTGCTGAGGGCAGAGACCGCTTCAATAACCTTTGTCGCCGTTGTCCAGTATGAATGGGGAGATTTGAGTCTGGGGGGTTGATTTTAGGACACACTTGATCAAAATCGATTTTTTTAGGGACAGCATTTGCAGCATCTGAAGTGAATACCATGGTCATACTGCGACTCGATCGCAGTATCCATGGTCATAGGTCATACTGAGACTCGATCGCAGTATCCATGTTTTTCTTGACTTCACTTTTTATATGTGGATTCTGTGGTCGAGTCCTGTCTGCGTGCGCCGTGCCAGCGCCGCAGCGCGGCAGGCAGGCACAGAATGACAGAAAGCAATGTTCTGAAATACAGGTCACTAAGCGACAAACAAGGACTTACTTCGCCTAAAAGCGAGGGGTTTCAACCATCCCCGAGCGTGACACCAACAGGGATTCAATTTATATTGGACAGCAATGATTTCAGGAAAATATTAAAATTTTACAGGAAGTATCGATAACATCATGAAACCATTTCCCAATCAGGACCTCCTCGACTTTGACCGGGAGCATATCTGGCACCCCTATACGACAATGATCGATCCCCTGAAGGTATATCATGTCGTGTCGGCAAAAGGGGTGCGGATCAGGCTGGTAGACGGAAGAGAGCTCATTGACGGAATGTCCTCATGGTGGGCGGCCATTCATGGTTATAACGTCCCGGAGCTGAACAGGGCTGCCTGCGATCAGATCGACCTAATGTCCCATGTCATGTTCGGGGGTCTGACCCACAGGCCGGCTGTCGAACTGGCTTCCATTCTTATCGACATTACACCCGAGCCTTTGCAAAAGGTATTCTTCAGTGATTCCGGCTCTGTCTCCGTTGAAGTGGCCATAAAGATGGCTGTTCAGTACTGGGCGTCCATTGGAAAGCCGAAAAAGCAAAGGCTCCTGACCATACGGTCCGGTTACCATGGGGATACCTTCGGCGCAATGTCGGTCTGCGATCCTGTTAACGGAATGCATCATATCTTTAATGAAATCCTTCCCAAACAGTATTTTGCCGATGCCCCCGGGACGGGGTATCATGATGAATGGGAGGAGGACGATATAAAGGGACTTAAATCTCTTTTACAGGAACACCATAATGAGATCTCGGCCGTTATTCTTGAACCTGTCGTACAGGGGGCCGGCGGAATGCGTTTTTATTCTCCCGAGTATCTGAGGAGGGTAAAAGAGCTTTCAAAGGAGTTTGAAGTCCTTCTTATTCTCGATGAGATCGCCACCGGCTTCGGTCGGACCGGTTCCATGTTTGCCTGTGAAAAAGCAGGAATAGCGCCGGATATCATGTGTGTAGGAAAGGCCCTGACCGGTGGTTACATGAGCCTGGCCGCCACCCTCACGACAGGGGAGGTCAGCGACACCATCTCTTCCGGCGTGCCCGGTTCTTTCATGCACGGGCCCACTTTCATGGCCAACCCTCTCGCATGTGCCGTGGCAATTGCAAGCGTAAGATTATTGCTTTCCTCTCCCTGGAAGGAAAGGATTTCAAGGATAGAAAATCATCTAAAAGACCACCTTGACAAGTGCAGGGATTTCACTAATGTCCGCGATGTAAGGGTGTTGGGAGCTATCGGTGTTGTGGAGCTTGACCGGCCTGTTGACATGGAGGCGATACAGGAAAAGTTTGTTAACAA
>JAFGDF010000012.1 GCA_016932235.1 Deltaproteobacteria bacterium
AGTGATAGGGATACCCACAAAACAGGGACGTTGATCAGGTGGGCCGGTAAGGTCAAGTATTCCGCCGTATGCCTGAGTTGTAATATCTGCGCCCATTAACTCGGAGTAAGGTCCAGTTTGCCCCCAACCGGAAATAGAGCACATGATAATGGAAGGGTTCGCCTTTTTAAATGCATTGTAGTCCAGACCCAGATCTGCCATAACACCTGGACGAAAATTTTCTACGACCAGGTCTGAGACTTTTGCCAATTCCATCATAAGGTCATGTGCGCTGTCATTCTTCAAATCAACGGCGATACTTTTCTTCCCACAGTGGTTGTACATATAGTCCGTGCTCTGCCCATCGAAGAGATAGGGCATAGTTCTGCAATTAGCACCGTCGAGCGGTTCAACGTTGATCACTTCACAGCCGCAATCAGCCAGATAACGTGTACAGTATGGCCCTGCCAGACGATCGGTAAAGTCTAATACACGTACCCCATCCAATACCTTGTCCATGTTAAAAAGTCTCCATTATTAGGATAATAAATCTCACTGCGATCCTATATTAACTGCTTATATGGTTTCCCTATTTATAATAGACTCATATTCATGGCAGGGGAGGATTAGGTCAGCAAGATCTATGATTCGTCTGGTACTCTCGTAAAGTTCAACAGGATTGGTATGGGAGACACTTATGGTAAAAGGAAAACCTTTTTCTTTAAAATCGATTGGCGGGTCAAAATTTTCCTGCACGCAACACCATCCTGTAATGACAGCAGTCCCCTGTGCTGTTTTTATTGCGACTGATTGTCCCCCGGCTGAATGACCGGGGGTCAAGATGAGTTCTATGTTATGGTCAATTTTAGTATCCCCCCTGATTACCTCCCAGGAAACACCCACAAAGAGTTCCTGAAAATCCTTGGGCAATCGAGGTTGTGTATAGGGAAAAGGATTTTTTATCTGTTCAATCTCTGCCTCCTGGATTATGGCCTTTACTTTTGGGAATCTGCGGAGATTCGTGGTATGATCGTAGTGCGAATGGGTAACAATAATGTAATCTATATCCCCTATTTCCAGCCCTATCCTTTCAAGTCCTTCGTCTATATCCTGAATAGGTACAGACTTAAAATTCCGTGCAACAAATCTATCAGGCGTCACGCCTGCGTCCACCAGATAGTTATTGCCCGGGCCTTCGATATACCATGCATAATGACAAACTCGTATTTTTTCATTAGAGGGCACAGGTAGGAGCCAATGCAGATTTGCTCTCGGAAAATCTTCCACAGTGCACAATGGTATGGGATGAATCACATAGTTGTCAGTCCTAATGGACATAAGCTTTCACCTCGTTAAGATATCCCAGATGGTCATGGTCAATAAATCTTGTGGACAGCAGCAAATTAGACAACGAAAGACCTGAACTGCAAAATTGTCCTTACACCTTTTATCCTTTACTTTTTCCGCTTTAAAACTCAACAAGATAATATATTTAAAATACACATATGTGTCAAGAAATAAAATATTGTTTTATAAACTAACTGAAAAAAATATAAAATAAAATATGAAAATTTAAACTAAAAAATAAAGTTGACAACTAAATTGTATGGTGTTATTGTTTAAACTATCTTTTAAAAGCAGCAATATTCACCCGTAATATTAATATATTAACGAGTATATGGCATTTTAGAATCATGGAAATTTCACAAATTGATTCTCCGAAAGGGGCGATAATTTACCAGGAAATCAGGTCAATGGGGGGCCTTATAGATAGAGATAGGGGATTAACATTTATCATCATAAGGAGGTCAAAAATGAAAAAGTCTGTTATTAGGTATAGGGTTGTATTCTTTTTATTGGTGTCCGCTTTTTTGTTTGGATTGGTCCTTGGAAGTACAGGAACTTCGGAAGCAGCAGAAGACAAGGCAATTGAGCTAACCTTCCAGGGGAAATGGTCCGGCCATGAGAAAGAGAATTGGGCGGCAGAACAGTTAAAGCTTACTGATTATGTCAAGGCGGCAACTAACGGCAGGATAGTACTTAAGAATATGGATGAAATTGTCCGGGACAATGAAGTTCTTGACGCAGTACGCACAGGCACCCTGGATATGGGATGTCAGACCTTGTTCAGCCGCCGCGAACTTTCTCTGTTAAACTACATATCACTTCCCATTGTTCCCCACAAAAAAATGCCTGAAATAATGGGCAAACTGAAACCTCTGTTTGCCGATGTATGGGCGAATCAATTAAGTGTTCAACAGCTTGGATACGCATTTTTCCTAACTCAGAACCTTTATACCAAGAACCCGGTCACGACTCTCGAAGAACTAAAAGGTAAGAAACTAAGGGTACTGGGTAATTCTCTGGTTAAGCTGTATAAGCTTGCCGGTGCGGCGCCGATTACCATGAATCAGGCGGAAGTGTACACCTCACTCCAGAGGGGATTAATTGATGGTGCACAGACAGCCCTGCCGGGCTATCTTTCAGGCGCCTGGTATGAGGTTGCCAAATATATGAGCGCTTGGCCCCTGGGTGGCTCCGGCATGGGTATAGTAATGAACAAAGATGTCTGGAATAAGCTGGATCCGGAACTTCAGAAGCAGTTTATGTCTGCGATGGCAATATTCGAGAAGGCCCAGTTTGAGGGCGTATACAAGGATCTGGATAGCGCGGAAAAAAAGGCAATGAGCCTGGGCGCAATTCGTAAAGATCCGCCACAGACGGAAAAAGATAAACTGATGGCCTTTGTGGGCGAGGTTCTTGAGGATTGGAAAGGAACCGCAGGTCCCCATGCCGGCGAAGTGCTGAAAGCTGTAAACGAGGTTTTAGGCACAAATTACAAGTAGATTTAATATTCTTTTGGATAATAATGTTTTTGGATATCAATTCGGGTTGATGAAAAGTAATTCCAAATCATGACGTAAAGGGGGCTCGGGGGATGATAACGGTAGTTGAACGGATATCGACTTTCTGTGGCTGGATGGCAGGGGCGGGTGTTTACGCCATGGTGATATTAATATTCATTGATGTGATTCTCCGTTATTTTTTCGCAAGCCCCTTGCTGTTCGCCGATGAAATGAGTGTGTACCTCATGATCTATGTCGCATTTATAGGGGCAGCGTTAACTATGAAAATGGGGGTGCATATAAGTGTGGATATTCTCTACAGGCATTTCCCAAAAAGATCACAGTTATGGTTAAGCAGCATCACGACCGTATTAGGGACTTTCATTTGCTTCCTTATGACATGGCAGGCCGCAGTCTGGGTCAAATATACCTGTGACACGGGATTTATCTCTCCCGGGATACTTGAAACACCAATGTGGATTCCAATGGCGAGTATCCCTGTCGGGCTCCTTTTATGGAGTATGCAGTTTCTTGTGGAGGCGATTAAAGCGATAAATCTGCTCAGGCAATATAATAGTGAACCTGGATCAGGATAAGGCGGTTTATCATGTTTGAATTAAGTTATGGCGTGATAGCGCTGGTGACCTTTGCGGCAATCATTATACTGATACTCGCGCGTATACCTATCGCCATGGTCTTTTTTACTGTTGGTGTTTTTGGATTTACCTTTCTCCTGCCGAAACCCATGCTTAATCAGTTAGGCCCTTCCATATGGCGCATGCTGGACAGCTTTCCTTTGACGGCAGTGGTCCCGTTTGTGCTTATGGGGGAGTTCATGTTACAGGGAGGCATGAGCAAAGAATTATATAATGCACTGGAGAAATGGATAAAAAGGCTGCCCGGCGGCCTGTCGCAGGTCAATGTTGTCGCCTGCGCCATATTCGCCGCAATATCGGGTTCAAGCGTTTCCACCGCCGCCACAATGGGGGTGATCGCCGGTCCTGAAATGGAGAGCAGGGGATATGACAACAGATTGACCTATGGCACCCTGGCGGCCGGAGGCACACTGGGCATACTTATACCGCCCAGTATCACTTTGATTATTTACGGGGCATTGACCAGCACTTCAATAGGTCAACTATTCATAGCCGGAATTATACCCGGCATTATAGTATCTGTTCTCTTTATGGTCGTGACATCTATATGGGTTGCCTATTCACCTAAAATAGCTCCCCGCATAGAGGATAGAATCTCATGGAAAGATAGATTTATGGCCATTCGCGATTTCCTGCCTGTAGGAGTATTGATCCTAACTGTTTTGGGAGGCATCTACGGCGGGATTGTGACGCCGACTGAAGCGGCCAGTATAGGCGCTGTTATGGCCTTTATCCTTCTAGTAATTAAAGGGCGATTGAGCAGGGAATTGATAAAGAAAAGCCTAAGGTCAACAATACTAATCTCAAGCATGTCCTATATGATATTAGCGGGATCTTCTCTGATTAATTTTTTATTCGCCTATACACAGGTGCCGCTGATGATTTCTCAGTTCGTTGCCGGCCTGAACGTGCCAAGCGCATTTGTGTTGTTCCTGGTCTGCATAATGTACCTTATCCTGGGGATGTTTATTGATGCTATTTCAATGGTTGTCTTGACCGTGTCGGCCATAGTCCCGCTCTTAACGTCACTGGGTTACGATCCCGTATGGATCGGCATTATTATTATAATACTCGCCGAATTAGCGCTTATAACTCCACCGGTGGGAATAAACCTATATATTCTGCTGGGCGTCTCAAAAAGTGCCTCTTTCGGGGAGATCTGTATGGGCGTAATTCCCTATGCCGGGGTGCTGTTATTTATGCTGGTTCTTTTAACATTATTTCCCCAGCTTGCTCTCTGGCTTCCGGCAAGCATGTAACTATATGATAAAAATAATAAAAAAAGATTAAATAAGGAGCACTAAATGACAGTCCGTAAACTTCACGTCCTTTTTCTGGGCCGGAACGATAATGTCCCCAAAGGTAGGCTAGCCTTTGGAATAGTGACTGACGAATTGATAACAACACCTTTCCTTGGCTTTCTTATTCAAACGGATGACATGAATATCCTGTTCGATACCGGGATGCATCCTGAGAATGCCGCTTTTTGCAGGTCAAACGGAATGGAAGCTAACGTACAGGAAGAGGATTGTCTTCCTGCTCGCCTGGATGAAGTGGCCGGAATTGGTCTTGAAGACATAGATCTCGTCATCATATCCCATCTCCATCGGGATCATACCGGATATCTCGGAAATTTTCCAAATGCCGAGGTAGTCGTTCAAAAGGATGACTTTGCTGCCGCCGTTATTGAACCTGCGCCCTATTACCAGCCAATCACTCCTCTAAAGAAATATGCTGAACGCGATGTCAAATGGCGAATAATAGACGGCGATACCATAATAATGCCCGGTTTGACAGTACTCATCACACCCGGTCATACCAAAGGGCATCAGGTCCTTATGGTTGATCTGCCTGAATCAGGAACCATAATGCTTACGGGAGACGCGTTCCTGGATCTTGAGTGCCTTGAAAAGGAAATTATTCCCGGAATATACGCGGACAGGGGAGATGCCTTGAAGTCTCTCAGAAAGATAAAGGTGATGGCTGAACTGCGGGGGGCCATGGTCTTCCCGACCCATGACTGGGGATGCTATTTGAACAAGATGAAAAAACCGCCCGAAATATATACCTGATATTTGCGCTAAGGAAAGAAAGGAATGATAATGTGGAAAAGATAAAGTTGATGCTCTGTGAGCCGGTTTTTGGGAAGGAGCCCAGACAGCACTGGCCCTGGCTTACGGAAATACTTGGCGCTGTGGGATGTCCGGGAACAGATGTGGACTATGTAAATCTCATGCATGGTTATAAGGTCATGAGAACCTACACCAGAACCTACAATTCCATATACGTTGCCCAGAAGGCCCTTGAAGCCGAGAAAAAAGGCTATGACGGTTTTATCATAGGTTGTGCGAGCGATCTGGGTATAAAGGAGGCGAGGTCCATAGTAAATATCCCAGTGATAGGGGCAACAGAAGCCACCACTCTCCTTGCATGCAGTCTGGGGAATAAATTTTCGGTTATTACAACAGACCCCACAGCCTGTGCCAGGACGGAAAATCTTATTAAAAGCTATGGACTGGGCGAGAGGATCGCCAGTGTCCGAAGCGCCAAGGGATTAACCTCTCACAAGAATTTCGCAATGATGGCCGAGGGACCTGAACAGCAGAAAATAATTGTTGAAATGCTTACAGCATCGATGATCGGGGCGGTACGTAACGATGGAGCGGAGGTGCTTTACATATCCTGTATCCCCACCTCGGCAATGCTGACAAAACACGGAGTATACGAGGTAGAAGGCGCACCAGTAATAAATATGTTTGGCGCGGGCCTGAAACTCGCGGAAAACTTAGTCGCCCTTAAAAGGTCTTATGGAACAGTAGTATGTAAAAAGAGTATCTATCTCGGGCCACACCCGGGATGGGAAGATGAGATACCTTTAAAAATACGATAAAAATTTATAAAATTAAATAATAAGAGGGAGGACAACATGCCGGAATATCAAGAGAAAGGAGTTGTCTGGGAGGATCTGGAAATAGGTGATCTGATATCAACAATTCACTGGTTCGTAACCCCGGATGACATCAAGAAGGCTGCGGAATCGTTTGATGATGATTATCCGCTTTATTTTGATAAGGATTTTGCCAAAGAAACAGAATGGGGGGAAATCGTAGCACCTTTTTATTTCCTGGATGCCTCATTCAGATGGGTCGTTTTTCTCTCAAGGGGAGGACTGAGGCATAAAAATCATACCATTAATGCCCATGGGATATTTGAATCTTTTCTTCCCATTCGGCCAGCGGACAAGCTTGTGGGAAAGATGTGGGTGGACGATAAATACATCAAAAGGGACAGGAAATTTTTAACGTGGCGCATAGAGGTCCGTAATGAAGCCGGTGAACTGGTGGCACGTAAATACTGGAGGTCCTACTGGACGGACCGTGAGGTAGAGTTTCCTAAAAAAGAAACATACATGTAGAAAGGAATATGGAAATGGAAATAGAGAAAAGAAAGGAAACGCAATACGGAACAAAAATTGCCGACGAGGAAAAGCCGGTCCTTAAACTATCTTATGATGATATAAATGTGGGAGATGAATTAGAACCTTTTACCAAATATATGGCAATGGATATGGCCATCAAGCATGGCAGGATCTACAATGATTTTTATTCCGGTCATGTGGATAAGGAATCGGCCAGGAAACAGTTCGGGGTGGCAAGAACGGCCATGCAGGGCGCCCTGGTTCAAGGGGGATTCACTCCTTTCATGGTGCGGTGGCTCAGGTCTACGAAACCTTTGATTTGCGGCGGCAAGGTGGACACAAAGTTTATTATGGCTGTGAATTCCGGGATGACCCTGCGATATAGCGGAAAGGTCATCGAAAAAAAGGTGGAGGGTGATAAAAAATATGTCATATGCGAGGTATGGGCGGAAAATGAAAGAGGGGAAAAAGTTGCTATAGGAACGACTACTGCCTGTTTTGAATAAGGACAATAACCGGAAGGTATGGAAGATGGATAAAGAATTAGAAGAGATAGTAAAAAGTCAGGAGGATTGGGAAAACACGACCTTGAAAAAATGGCTGGATAAGTTCGGTGAGAGGGACACATACTCATTATATCCTTGCCAGCGTCTGTATACACCTGTGGACAGAAAAGATTCCAGCTATTTGAAGGATATCGGTTTCCCGGGTGAATATCCTTTCACGCGGGGACTTAATCCCACCGAGTTTCGAAGCCGCTTATGGTATATGACACAGGGAATGGGTTTTGGGACTCCGGAAGAAACCAACAGACTTTACAAACTGATGTTCAGTAAGGGCTCCAACAGGTTCACGACTAAAATCGACCTCCCGTGTCAGGTAGGGTATGATCCTGATAATCCGATGTCTGAAGGAGAGGTCGGCGTCATCGGCACATCAATCCCTTCGCTAAAAGAAATGCAGACCACCCTTGATGGGATCCCTCTCGAAAAGGCGGCCGTATCAGGCCTCATAGGGAATACCAGCTTCATATCATGGTCAATGGTTATGGCAGTGGCCAAAAAACAGGGTGTATCTTTTGACAAGCTAAGCCTTAACGTAATGGCTGATTGCTTAAATGAATATATTTCCAGGGGGAACTATATATTCCCGCCGGAAAATTCTCTACGTCTATCTGTAGACCTTGCTGAATATGTCTTCAAGGCAGCGCCTAAAACCAGTTTTGTCATCGGTTGTGGATATCCCATTGCCGAGGCCGGTGCAACAATGAACAACGCGGTCGCGCTCATGCTGGCATGCGGACTGCTCAATATTGACAAGCTTCTTGAAAGGGGTATTGAAATCGACGAAATTGCCCCCCGGGTGGGTTTTAATATCCATGTGGGCCTGGATTTCTTCCCCGAAATAGCAAAATTCCGTGCCCTGAGGAGGCTGTGGGCCAGGATCATGAAGGAAAAATACGGTGCAAAACGTTCCAGCTCCCTGCACTTCAGATTCGGTCCAGGGACTGCAGGCTCGGCGATGACCTCATTTCAACCGGAGAACAATATCATCAGGGCCACGGTCGCGTCCATGGCAGCGGTACTGGGAGGCGCGCATTCACTCAACGTTTCTTCTTTTGATGAAGCAATTGCGATCCCTACTGAAAGATCGGCTCATATCGCGTTGGCCACCCAGCAGATTCTTGCCTATGAAACCGGTATCCCGGATGTGGTGGATCCCATGGGTGGATCCTATTATATAGAAACCCTGACGGACAGGATCGAGAAGGAGATTCTGGATTACTTAGACAAGATAGAGAATCAGGGTGGATTAATAAAGGCCATCAAGTCCGGTTGGGTGCGCAGTGAGATAGCCGGTTCAGCCTATGCCAGGCAGAAAGAGATAGAAAGCGGGCAGCGAACAGTGGTTGGCGTAAACAAATTTACTTCAGATGAAGAGCCATCCTATGAAATCCATCGCGCGGATCCGGGGGTCGAAAAGGAGATGATCAGGAGGGTAAGGCTTCTGAGAGAAGAAAGGGACAATGGGGCCGTTCAGAGCAGGCTTGAGAAGTTGAAGAAGGCTGCGGAAGGCGAGGAGAATATAATACCCTATATCATAGAGGCAGTGGAAAGCTATACAACGGTTGAAGATATATGTAATGCACTTGTAACTGTTTTTGGCAGATGGGAGCCCACATTTATGGCCCGTTTCTAATCGGAAATAAGCGAGGATTTTTAATATGAATCGACAAAAACCAATCAGGGTCCTTATGGCAAAGGCCGGACTCGATGCACATCAGCGTGGCGCCCTTATCATTTCCATGGGGCTGAAAGATCAGGGTATGGAAGTCATTTACACCGGATTGAGACAACCACCTGAAGTGGTTTTGCAGACTGCAATTCAGGAAGATGTTGATGTGATAGGTGTCAGTTCACTTGCAGGGGGGCACAATACATTCATGTCAAAGCTCTTCCAGAAAGCCAAGGAGAAGGGCATTGATCTTTCTGACATCCTGGTTCTCGTGGGCGGGATCATACCAAATCATGATATCGATGTTCTAAAAGACATGGGCGTCAGCGCCACTTTCGGACCCGGAACACCTATTCATAAAATATCCGAGTATATAAAGAATAATATAAAGGCGAGAAACTCTTTAACAGAATCTAAATGAGTTGATTTCTAACTGATTAGAAAAGGTGTTTATTTATATGGCAAAGCTTTTAGAATCAATACGGGTTCTGGATCTAACAGATCATAAAGGGTTTTTCTGCGGGAAGATACTTGCTGACCTGGGAGCCGACGTTATAAAGGTGGAAAAACCGGGTGGGGATCTGGATCGCTATTTTGGCCCCTTCTATCACGATATCCAGGACCCGGAAAAAAGCCTTAACTGGTTTGCCTACAATTTAAATAAGCGGAGCATAACCCTGAATATCGAGACAAGAGGTGGAAAGGAGCTTTTCAGAAGGTTGGCAGAGTGCTCTGATGTAATAATTGAATCCTATCCACCCGGCTATATGGAGGTAATAGAATCAAGTTATAAAGATATGAGTAGGATCAATCCACGGATTATCATGACCTCGATTAGTCCTTTCGGCCAGTCAGGCCCATACAGGGATTTTAAAGGATCAGATCTGGTCTGCATGGCAATGGGAGGGCTTGCCTATATAACGGGTAGCATTGAAAACAGCCCAGTAAGGGTCAGCTTTCCCCAGTCTTATCTGCTTGCCTCAGCCGAAGCAGCGGCAACAACAGTGATAGCCTATTATCATAGAGAGAGAACAGGAAAGGGACAACATATTGATGTCTCTATACAGGCATCAATAGCCGGCAAACTGGCGAATGCGATTCCGACCTGGGAGTTGAACCATACTATCCTGAAAAGGGAAGGTTCCTATATGTTCGGGCGGGGAGCAAAGCTAAAGATGCGTCTGCTCTGGCGTTGCAAAGACGGTTACGTTACGTTTGCGCTGATGGGCGGTAAGCTCGGCGCTAAAAGCAATCAAAAAATTGCCAACTGGATTATAGAGGAAGGATCAGCCCCTGAATTTTTTAAAAATGTTGATTGGGCTTCTCTTGATATGGCAAAGCAGAGCCAGGAGGATCAGGAGAGACTTGAAGGGGTTGTTTCACAGTTCTTTTCCAGGTACACCAAGGCGGAACTTTATCAAAGGGCCAATGAAGACGGTGTTTTACTTTGTCCCCAGTCTTCCCTTAAGGATATCACTGAAAACGTTCAACTTAAAGAAAGGAGATTCTGGGGGCCAGTGGAACATCCGGAACTGGATGAAAAGATTCTTTATCCCGGGCCTTTTCTCAAGGCTTCCGTCACACCTCTTACCCTGAAGCGACGAGCACCTCTTATTGGCGAGCATAATGAGGAAATTTTTAATGGTTTGTTGGGACTGACCATGGATGAGATCGGAATGAAACAGCTGGATGGTATTATTTAGAGAGGTATCTATGAGCGAAAAGGCTCTTAAAGATGTAAAAGTAGTTGATTTTGGCTGGGTGCTTGTCAGCCCCCTTATCGTTAAGTCACTTGCGGACTACGGGGCTACGGCAGTTTCTGTGGAGTCAATAAAGAGCCCAAGTCTTTCAAGGCTCGGTACACCTTTCAAGGATGACAAGCCGGGCGTTGACAGGGCAGGACATTTTGCCTATTGCGCCCCTAATAAATACAGTATCAGTCTTGACATGAGGAATCAGGGAGGAATGGAAATCGCCAGAAAACTTGTTTCCTGGGCGGATATTGTTTCGGAGAACCGTAGGGCGGGAATCATGAAAAAAATGGGACTTGACTATGATGAATTACGCAAGATTAATCCCGGCGTCATTATGGTATCCAGCTCGAACCAGGGACAAACCGGACCCTATGCTTCCCATCCCGGTCTCGGTATCCATCTTATTGGACTCGGTGGGTTCAACAATTTTATCGGTTGGCCGAAACAGGATCCTATAACCTTAACGGTCGCTTATACGGATTACCTTACCCCACCTCTCGCCGTAGCTACCGTCGTCGCGGCTCTTGATCACCGCCGTAAGACGGGAGAAGGACAATTCATTGACATATCCCAACTGGAGGCGGGTCTTCATTATTTAGCAACACCCATACTGGATTATACTGTAAATGGAAGAGAACCTGAGAAAATAGGCAATGCCTCCCAATATGCCGCTCCCCATACTATTTTTAGATGTAAGGGCGATGACAGGTGGTGCGCCATCGCTGTAACTAATGATGAGGAATGGTCTAACTTCTGCAAGGCCATTAATAAGCCTGGCTGGATAAGTGAAGAAAAATTCTCAACACCGGTTAAAAGGAAAGAAAATGAAGAAGAATTGAACCAGAGAATCGAGGAATTCACGGTTCAATATACTGCCGGGCATATAATGGATCTCATGCAGAAGGAAGGTATACCAGCAGGAGTGGTGCAGAATGCGAAGGATATCTATGAGGATCCCCAGCTAAGACACAGGAATTTCTTCTGGGTGATGAACCATCAAGAGATGGGTGAATTTACCCATCTTGGAGAGCCTGCCATACTATCCGAAACCCCGGCACAACCCGCGATGCCGGCACCCTGCCTCGGCGAACACACTGAATATATATGCAAGGAATTCCTTGGTATGGGGAATGAGGAATTTGTCGAGTACATGATAGCCGGTGCATTTGGATATTAAGTCTATTAAAGTTGTCTTTATTTCTGCCATTTGAATAAGGAGGTAAAGATGTCAGAAAAACGCCGCAATAAAAAACGTTTTAAACCTTATCCTCTGGGCTGGAAGGCAAAGATAGGTATTCTTGTCCCTTCTCATGACACCGGATATGGGCCATACGAGTATCACAAGCTATGCCCGGACGGTGTCGTTACCCTTGAGACAAGGGTTATGGGCGGGATTTTAACCGTCGAACAACTTAAAAAAATGCGTGAGGATGCCCTTTACGGCGCCGAGCTGCTGGCAACAGCCAATCCCGATGTGATCAGCTATATTCCGACTGCGGCTTGTTTTGTGATCGGCGTCGAAGAGGAAAAGGCCTTGCTTGAGCAGATAGAGAGCAGGACAGGCATCAAGGCCGTTTCCGGCGGGACATCCGTGGTCGAAGCTTTCAGATTCCTGGGAGCCGGAAAGATAAGCATGTATGTTCCCACCAATGAGGAGATTACCCAAAAAACCGTCAAGTATTTTGAAGACCAGGGATTTGAAGTATGCGCCTATGACTCGCTGTATCAAGAAAAATTACCCGACATAAACAGGATGTCTCCACAGGAGATCTATGGCAACGTCCTTAAACTTTATAGGCGTTGCCCTGAAGTCGAAGGCATATTCATTACCGGTGGTTGCTTCAGGACCCTGGAGATACTCCATGTCTTAGAGAAAGACACGGGGATTCCAATGGTCGCTACGACTCCGGCAAACATGTTTCGATGCCTTCAGGTTGTGGGAGTCAAGGACCCGGTATACGGGTTCGGGCAGTTACTGGAAAGAGAAAGGATTTAAGAGGCGTAAGGCTCAAGGCGTAAGGCCAAAGGACAATTTTAAAACTATTTAGGATTAAAAAGCTTCTCCATGCGCCCTGCGCCATATGCCTTACGCCGGATTCTATCATCCCTGAGCCCCATAGCATGACAAACTTTTTCAGTAGGCTGAAATATTGCGACAGATTGGATTCAATTAACAAATATGGGGGTTGTAAAAATGGGTCTGGAACATATAGGCAGCAGCAGTAAATTTTCGATGGCCGGGTCTATCGATATTACTATCCATAGAGACATACCCTATGCAATTCAATCCGAGGCACAGAAACTGGATATATACCTGATTCCCAAGAGAGAAAAACCCTGTCCTGTGATCATGTGGATTCATCCCGGGGGGTTTCATGATGGGGATAAGGATGGTAGCGCCAATCCTCCCCTGGCTGTTGTCAATATGATAAGGCTGATTCAACCTATGCTGGAGAGAGGCTATGCTGTTGTGAGCATTAACTACCGGCTTAGCCAGGAGGCTGTATTCCCGGCACTGATCTTCGATGTCAAGGCTGCTGTCCGATGGATAAGGGCCAATGCAGCGGACTACAACTTTCATCCCGAAAAAATCGCCGCATGGGGCTCTTCAGCGGGTGGATACCTTGCAGCCATGCTGGCCACCACCAACGGTGTGAAGGAGCTGGATGATTTATCCCTGGGAAACCAGGAACAGAGCGGCAAGGTCTTAGCCGCTGTTGACTGGTTCGGCCCCACACATTTTCTGCATATGGACGCGCAACATGAACAACTTGGCCAGGAGGCCGATGTTCATGACCCTGAATCGCCTGAATCCAGACTGATGGGTGCCCCTGTTATGACGATCCCCGAGAAATGTGATGCAGCCAGCCCCGTAACCTATGTTAACCAGGACAGCTCACCAGTTTTTATACAGCAGGGCACTGGTGATCCGGTTATTCCATATCCACAAAGCATTATGCTGGCCGAAAAAATGGCGGCAGCCATTGGGGAAGAAAATGTGTCTCTTGAACTGGTCAAGGATGCAGGGCACGCAGACCCTGTATTTTTTTCTTTGGAAAATGTCCACAAGGTAATCGACTTTATAGACAGGTATATGAAGTAGACCCAATTCTTTTGGATTGAAAACAGGATTTGTTTCATGACCGCTGAAAATATTTTTAAGAGACTTCTGGAGCCGGGCGCCATTGCCGGTTTAACTCTGGACAACAGGTTCGTCATGGCCTCGATGGGCACCCGCCTGGCAGGTGTCTGGGGCGAAGTCAATAACATGACTATTGAATGGTATGTCAGACGGGCCAGGGGAGGTGTTGGGCTTGTCACTGTCGAAGCCGCCCATGTAGCCGCTGCTCTGTATCCGGTCAGGGGCGTGGTAAGGATGCTGAGGGCGGATGATGACTGCTTTTCCCCCGGATTGTTTTCCCTGGCTGAAGCAGTTCATAAGGCCGGCAGCAAAATCAGCATACAGCTGTCAGTGGGCCGTGCCGCTGCAACGGGTTCCCAGTGGATGCCAGGTCTGGGAGATCTGCAGGGTATGGTGGGAATGGCGCCGTCCAGCGTGCCTTTCCCGGATGGCATTGTTCCCAGAGAGATGACGATTCAGGAAATCCGACAGACAATCGAGATGTTCGGCAAGGCGGCCGCACGCGTAAAAAACGTGGGCTTTGATACTATTGAACTCCATGCCCATTTCCATTCCATACCGGGATGTTTCCTTTCTCCTTTATTAAATAAAAGAACGGATGATTACGGGGGCAGCTTTGAAAAACGTCTCAGGTTTGTATCCGAGATCATTGAATCCATGAGGAAAAGAGTAGGGGGCTGCTTCCCCCTGATGGTTAAGTATTCGATTGATGAATTTGTAGCCGGCGGTAGGGATCTCAGTGACGGCCTGCTCATCGCCCAGCACTTAGAAAAGATCGGTGTTAATGCCATTGTGGTATCACAGGGACAGGCAGGATCAAAACAGGTTCCCTATGCGCCTTATTATAGACCGGAAGGCTATATGGTCCCTCTGGCCGAAGCGGTTAAGAAGGTCGTCAAGATTCCGGTGATAGTGGGAGGCAGGCTGGGTGATCCGGAGATCGCTGAACATATTCTGAAAGAGGGTAAGGCCGATTTTATCAGCCTGGGGAGACCGCTTATTGCCGATCCTGATCTGCCCAGGAAAGTGATCCAGGGGCGTGTAAAGGAGATCCTGCCATGTGTAAGCGACAATTATTGTTTTGAGGTCTTTGGAAAGGCGGAGATGCGGTGCGCACTGAATGCCCAGGCCGGGCGTGAAACAGATTACAGCGAGATCAAGCCGGCCGAAGAAAAAAAGAAGATTGTAGTCGTTGGCGCCGGGCCGGCCGGAATGGAGGTGGCCCGTGTGGCGGGTATCAGGGGGCACCGGGTCACCTTATTTGAAAAAGCGGAAAGTCTGGAAGGCGGACAACTGGCATTGGCTGCTGCAGCACCCAAAAAAGGGAAATTTCAAAGTGTTTCCGACTACTACGGAGAGGTGTTAAAGAATTTAAGCAATGTCGACATTAAACTGGGCACGAAAGCTACGGTCGAGGCGATTCTGGAAGAAAGACCGGATACGGTGATTCTGGCGACGGGAGGTAAAAGCCTCATACCGGATATCCCAGGGATTGACAGGGACAATGTCGTGACGGCCTTTGATCTGTTGGCCCAAAAGGTCGATGTGCATGGTAAAAAGGTTGTTGTGTGCGGGGGTAATGCTGTGGGGTGTGAAGTTGCGGACTATCTTGCCAAAAGCGATAACAAGGTAACTATCGTCGAGATGCTTGACAGCATTGGAAGAGATATTGAATTTACGACAAAGTCCTGTTTGCTGGATGAGATGGAACAAGATCATATCATTATCCTTACAGGTAAGAAAATCGTAGAATTTACCAGCAGTGGGGTGAAACTCATGGATGAGCGGGGGGGAGAAACCGCAGTTCCAATGGAAATGGCCGTCCTGGCCCTGGGCGTGAAATCAGTCAATGATCTGGCTGCTGACCTGGAGGGCAGGGTCAGGGAGGTCTATTCCATTGGTGACGCCAAAAAGCCGGGCAGGATACATGACGCCGTGAGTGACGCCTTTTTCTTGGCTTATCACCTCTAGATTTTCTGAATTCCATTTTTCATTTATTTTTAAAGGAATATAATTATGAAATCAATAAAGGCCGATGTTAATAGACAAGTTGAAGCGGATGTCGTGGTTCTTGGTTATGGATGTGCCGGGTCCATAGCCGCCATAACGGCCCATGACAAAGGCGCCGGAGTTTTGATTCTGGAAAAAATGCCACAGGGCGGGGGCGCAACCTTTCTTTCCAACGGCGGCATCTGGGCGCCGTCCTCGATGGACTTTGCGAAATACCTCCATGATATTTGCGCGGGCACCACTGAAATGGATTTATTGGAGAAATTTGTAGAAGAGGCCATGAAAATTGAAGACTACATCCGGGAAGAACTGGGTGGCGTTTTCGAGCGATGGGTCAGCCAGGAAATAGCAGCTTCATTCCCGCCCCTTACCAGACCAAGCTGGCCCAAGGTCCCCCACGGTAAAAATATGATCAGAGGCCATATAAAGGCCTATGATCCTGACGAACTTAAAGAGGACGCGTCTTTTGCCGAAAAGGTGCGTGCCATTGGAAGGGCCTATGGTCCTGATTTATGGAGATTGGTCAGCGAGAATGTAAAGAAAAGGGGAATAGAGGTTATGCTCGAAACGCCGGCCAGAGAACTGGTCCAGAATGAGTCCGGCGAGGTAACGGGCGTCATCGCTGAAACCAGGGGAGAAAAAATCATGGTAAAGGCACACAGGGCAGTGGTTATGGCCACCGGCGGTTTCGGGGCCAATGAAACATTATTAAAGGCATATTATCCCTGTCCCTTTTACTACAATGGACTCTCCTATGCCCAGGGTGACGGCCTTATCATGGCCCAGAAAGCCGGCGCCCAGATGTGGCATATGCTTGGAATCTGCGGTCAGCTTGGCTTTAAGGCGCCTGAGTATGAAGCTGCTTTTCAGATCCGTAATCCAAGTAAAAATTTTATTGTTGTGGATAAGGCAGGTAAACGGTTTGAAGATGAAACAAATACGAAGGTCCATAATGCGTGGCGAACAGCCTCTATTTATGATCCTGAGGAACTTCAGTACCCCAGGATTCCATGCTACATTATTTTTGATGAGTCCACGAGAGAGAAGGCCCCGATGTCTCGCGACTGGAGACCACATAATGACTATTTTTGGAGCCTGGACAATTCTGCTGAGATTGAAAAAGGCTGGATCAAAAAAGGAGACACGATAGATCAACTTGCCGGCCGGATATCTATGGACGGGGCTTTTTTGGAGCAAACAGTTACCAGGTTCAACGAATTCTGCCGCATTGGTAAAGATCCGGAGTTCGGACGTGCTGAAGAATTTATGGGGCCAATCGACAAACCGCCATTTTACGCCCTCCCTCTGTGGCCGACCATCATAAGCACTTCGGGGGGTCCTCGTCACGACAGGGAATCAAGACTGCTGGACAATGACAACAGGCCGATACCGAGGTTATATGCAGCCGGAGAATTGGGGTCCTTTATCGGGATGCTCTATGAGGCGGGATCCGGATTTGCGGAATGCCTGGTTTTTGGAAAGATAGCGGGGGAAAATGCGGCCAAGGAAGCGCCACTCAGCAGGGATTGATGGGCGATATAAGGGAGAGGCCTTTCAGAGTGGCATAGGATGGGTTTTAGGGGGAGTGTTACATGTTTAAAGTTTGTGTCGATACCGGAGGAACATTCACCGACTGCGTTGTTCTGGATGACCTGGGCAATAAAAAAGAGTTCAAATCGCCCAGCACACCGGAAGATTTCTCCATAGGCGTTGTCAATTCGATTCGTGATGCGGCAACCGAGTTTTCGCTATCCGACGAACAGTTTCTTGATCAGACTGAACTGATCATTCACGGCACCACAGCGGCAACAAATGCACTGGTTACCAAAAATGTCGCCCGCACCGCCCTGATCTGCACTAGGGGCTTCAGGGACGTCATTGAAATCAGACGGTCTTTGAAAATAGAAACCCGCTCCATGTACGAGGCATACATTCCTCCTTACAAGCCCATAGTTCCACGGTATTTACGATTCGGAATTGATGAGAAAACAAAGCGGACAGGTGAGATTACAAAGGGCATCAATGAAGGGGAAATTCTCCAGATAATTGAGAAACTGAAAAAGGAAAACATCGAAGCGGTGGCCGTATGTCTGATCAACTCCTATAGCAATGGGGAGAATGAAAAAGCGGTCGTAGCTATTCTGGAAAAGTATCTTGATGTCTTTGTCACCTGCTCCAGCGAAATACTTCCCAAAATCGGTGAATACGAACGGACCTCAACCTGCATAATCAACGCCTGTCTGGGGCCGGTTATTCGCAGATACCTGACCAGTCTTGAATCGAAGCTCAAATCATCGGGATTCCGAGGTCAGCTTTTAATCATGCAGGCCAACCAGTATGCTCAATCCGTTTCTGCGGTTATTCGCAAGCCTGTCTATCTGATGGGCTCCGGGCCGGCCTCGGCACCGGCCGGGGCTGCCTATCTTGGGAAATATATCGGCGAGGACAATATTATTACTGCCGACATGGGAGGCACCACCCTGGACTCAGGTCTGCTCCACAAGGGAACGGTAAAGCTTAAATCGGGCATTTGGCTTGATGACGACCGGATTGGGATCAAGGTGGTGGAAATCAGCAGCATCGGCGCCGGAGGCGGCAGTATCGCCTGGTTCGACTCCCTGGGATTAATACGTGTGGGTCCGAAAAGCGCCGGCGCCGATCCCGGACCGGTTTGTTACGGCCGCGGAGGCATGGAACCCACGGTAACTGATGCAGCAGTTGTACTGGGCTATATCCCCGATGATTACTTCTGGGGCGGCAAGCTTAAGCTGGATAAGCAAGCGGCCGGAAAGGCTCTAAAGAAAATAGCCGATAAACTTCAAATGAGCGTTGAGCAAGCTGCCGAGGCCATTTTTACCACGGTCAGTTCAAGCATGGTCGACGGGATTACCGAAATAACGACCCGCAGGGGTTACGATGTCAGAGAATTCAGCCTGCTAGTCTGCGGCGGCGGCGGAGCACTGTGCGGTGCGTTTATGGGCGAACTGCTGAACACAAAAAATGTGCTCGTGCCCAGATTCGCAGCCTCCTTCTGCGCATGGAGCATGTTCTGCCTGGATGTGGGCCGGGACTATCTGCGTACCTATATCAGCAGTTTCGATTCGGCCGAACCACAGATTATTAATGGCCTGTACAAGGAGATGATTGATGAAGCCCTTGAAGAGTTTAAGGTATTACACGTGTCCAGGGCTGATCTGACCATCATCAAATCAGCAGATGTTCGGTATGCCGGTCAATTTCATGAGATCGAATTGAATCTTTCGTCTGAAAAGATAACAAGGAAAGACTTGGAACATTTGAAACTGGATTTTCATAAAAAGCATGAAGAACTATTTACATTTTCTTTGCCCAAGGAAGAAATGGAGCTGAGGAACCTCAGGTTAATCGCTTCGGTGAAATCACATCCTGTCGATCTTCCGGAGATACCAAAAAAGTACAATAAAGTTGAAGACTTGTTAAAACTGAGACGGCAGTGTTTCTTTAAAGGACAATTGATGGACACGCCCATTTACGATGGTACCCTGTTGAGTGAGGGGACCCGTATTGAGGGACATGCCATTATTGAAGAACCGACTACCACTGTTGTAATTCCGCCGGGTTTTGTCTGCAATATCGATCGATTCGGAAATTACATTCTGAATAGAGAGGTCTGACCATGACTGAGATAGATCCGATCACTTTATCAACAACCTGGCATTTTATCCAGAGGGTGTGCCGTGAGATGCGGGAGACCGCCGAAAGAACGGCAACCAATGTACTGGTGGTCACCCTTCATGATATGGCCTATGGGATTTGGGATGCCGATGGCCGTGCTATCGCCATTCCCGAAGGCTTTCCTCCACGCTTGATATCAAGTGCTTTTCCGATCAGGTCAGCCAAAAAGAAATTTGAAGGTCAGATATATCAGGGTGATGTTTATTTGACCAATTCTCCCAGAGAAGGGGCCGTGCATCTGGCCGACTGGGTGTTTATTCGTCCGATTTTCTATGAAGATGAGCTAATGTTTTGGACATGCATGGGAACCCATGTTGCAGACTCGGGTGGAGCACAGCCCGGAACCCATTTTCTGGCCATTGATAACATTGCCGAAGGGCTCAATATCCCGCTGGTCAAAGTGATGGAAAAAGGGAAGTGGAGAGAAGATATTGTTGATCTGATCCTGGCCAATAACCGTCTGCCCCATATGATGCGGCGCGAAATGTCTTCCTTTATGGGGTGCACGGCCATAGCTGAGAAAAGAATGATTGAACTGCTCGATCGCTACGGCAAAGAGGCGGTTAATGCAAGCATCGAAGCCATGGTCGAGCGAACTGAAGCGGCAGTGCGCAAAGAGATGGCAAAATGGCCGGAAGGCACCTGGTATGCCGAAGTGCAGCATGATGATGACGGCAAGACCATGGGAATTCCTGTCACCGTTCGATGCAAGCTGACCATCAAGGATGGGGAGGTAACCTTTGATTTTTCGGATACCGATGAAGAATCGAGTGGAAACATCAATGCCCCTTACCATCAAACGCTAAGCAACACCATGTGCACCACTTTCATGTTTCTTGGCGCCGAGCTTGCCGCCTATCACAACGAAGGCAGTATGCAGCCCATACATGTCGTTACTAGGGCAGGGACCCTTGTTGATTGCAGCCCGAACGCCTTAACAGCCGGATCACCGGCCGTCACCGGTGCCCTGACCATCGAAGCTGTGCTCTCGGTGTTATCCCAGGCTCTTCCGGACAAGGCCATAGCAATATATGGGCGATTGGCGGTTCCCATATTGATAGGGCGGGATGAGAGCATAGACGGTGTATATGTGTACACCTGCTTCAGTCCGGTGGCCGGGGCAGGTGCCGTCCATGGATTTGACGGATACCAATGCGCCTGCGACATGGGTACCCTGGGTGTGGTGGGTAAGTCCGATGCCGAGGATGAGATGGCGCGGTTTCCCTGGGAAGTACTCAGATGTGAATATCAGATCGACTCCCATGGTGCCGGGAAGTGGCGTGGGAGTCCCGGCATTGTCTGGGAAGCGGTCAATGAGGGCGGAGACTGCACCAACACCGGAGGCGCCATGAGCGGCTTTTCCACCCAGGGTCCGGGCCAGCACGGGGGTGAACCAACGCCGTTCAACAGGGCGTATATTGTTCACGAAGGAATAAAGAACCAGGTCAAAGATCCGCGCCTGCCTGTCCATTTCAAACACGGTGATCATTTTATCATCGAATCCGGCGGTGGTGCCGGCGTGGGGAATCCGGATGAGCGGGATCCTGACGCAGTCAGAATGGATGTCAAAAACGAGCTTGTCTCCGTGAAGATGGCTAAAGATGTATACAAGGTCGTCATAGATCCCGAGACCTTCGAGATAGATCAAAATGCAACGAGAATACTCAGAATCAAATAGTTTTCAATTAGTTGCAAGGATACCTTTCAGAATAATTCAAGGCCGAAGGAGGCGTGATAAAAATGAAAATAGAAAAGGAAATAGCGGTAATGAATCCTAAGGTCTTCTGGAAGATGGTCAGGAATGGTGACTGGAGACTTCCAACGATAGAGCCCTGTGAAGAATACCTCAAGGCCGGGCTCTGTGTTATTCCCAAAGAATATGCCCTGGATTTCCTGACTTTCTGTCATCGCAACCCCCGCCCATGCCCCATCATTGATATAACTGATGAGGGGTCTCCTCATCCTTCCATATCACCGGAAGCTGATTTGCGGACTGATATTCCAAAGTATAATGTCTTTGTTGACGGCGAGTTAAAGGATGAGGTGACAGATATAAACAACCTATGGCGTGACGATCTTATCGGATTCCTGTTGGGATGCGGTGTCCCCCTTGATAGGGTGCTGAGAGAGCACGGTGTGGATTTTATATCTCCTCATGCCCTTCACATAAGTAACATACCATGTAAACCTGCAGGGCGATTCAACGGTCCAATGGCCGTGGCCTGCCGATTATTTAAAAATATGCAGGATGTTGTCAGGGCGGTGCAGATAGCATCCCGCATGCCCTTTGCGCACGGCACCCCTGTCCACATAGGTGATCCGACAAAGATCGGGATTGATAACATATACAAAGGCGCCATTGTGAGCGTGCCTGAGCCGATAGGTATGTCAACCGAAAACCTGATTCCTGTATTCTGGGGATGCGGTTGCACTCTTGAATTGGTCAATAAAAATGCCGGGCTTCCCTTAATGATCACACAGGCTCCGGCCCATATGTTTATAACAGATCGTAAGGCACAGGAGCTGATCGGCGTCTGAACATTTTTAAAGAAAACCGGGTAGAAAGGGAATCAGGAACTCATAAAATAGAGATTAAAAAGAGGAGAAGATATAGTGGAAAGCAAGTATAAAGACAATAGTTCACCGGGTTTCTCCGGCGGGTATTGCGGCAAGATCATAAGAATCGATCTTACCAGTGGTAATATAGATATGGAACCTCTTCCAGGCCCGGAGGTCCTTAAAAAATTTATAGGTGGCTGGGGGCTGGGATTAAGATATCTTTATGATATGGTGCCTCCTGGCATCCAGGCGATTGATCCGGAAAACCCGCTGATCTTTTTCACTGGTCCTCTTACCGGACTTAATCTTCCCGGCGCAACAAATCTGACACTCAGTACCAAGAATTTTGACACGGAATTTACTGTGGGACGCTCCCACACCCACGGAAATTTCGGCAGACTCCTGAAATTTGCAGGCTACGACGGTCTTATTGTGACCGGCAGATCAGACAGACCGGTCTATATCTGGATAAACAATGATAAATGCGAATTGCGGGATGCCGCTCACCTCTGGGGTAGGAAGAATACTGACGAAACTGAGGATGCCATAAAAGAGGAGATCGGCAATACAAAGGCCTCTGTAGCAGCCATAGGCCTGGCGGGAGAGAACTTATGCGCCGGCGCAATGATCTGTAATGACAAGAACCATGGCCTTTCACACTGCGGTGTGGGTTCGGTCATGGGTTCTAAACTCATTAAAGCCATAGCCGTTTTTGGGGATCAGCCTGTTCCCCTTGCGGATCGTGACAAAGTGAGGTTCATGAAAAAGGAATGGCTGAAAAGGATGAAATCGGGGGGGCATTTCGGCTGGGATCATCTGAGGGCGAACGATCTTAAAATGGGGGACTACCGTCCCCGCGCTGCAAAATCCGGTTTTGCGGGTCGAAATCTTCTTCAAAACGAATTGACTGAATTCGGTATCGGCCTCAGTCGGCAGGAGTGGACCCGTAAACCCTGTCCGAGTTGCCCCATAGGTTGCACATGGGATGTAAAAGTAACCACCGGCCCTTATGCCGGATATTACTCAACAGCGGGTCCGGGAGGAGAACCTTTTGAAGGCTCAGGCGCCATACTGGGGATCACGGAACCCGGTTCGATTATTTATCTGGCTGACCAGTACGATCTCCTCGGAATAGAATGCAGTATGGCGGGTTGTACGATAGCTATGGCCATAGAGGCTTACGAAAAGGGACTGATTACAAAGGAACAGACAGGAGGCCTGGAATTAAAGTGGAATGATGTGAAGGCAGCAGAGGCACTGCTGAACAAAATCGTCCGCAGGGAAGGGATCGGAGATATTTTTGCCCTGGGCATAAAAAGGGCGGCAGAGATGATCGGCGGGGATGCCACCAGCTTTGCCGTTAATATTAAGGGATCCTCAATGAACCTTCATGACTGGAGGTCCTTCTGGGGCGTCTTGTTTTCACAGATTGTGGGAAGCGGCGCCAGCTGGACAGCTACGGGCGCGGATGATTTTTGCGCTGAGCCTGACGCAGGCTTTCCAGTAAAAACCGATCCTTTTGATATCAGCATAAAGCCCCTGGAAGCCAAGATGACGGGCATAGTGAAATTTATGAACGATTGTTGTGGGCTCTGCATGCTTAATACCTGGGGAACTCGGGATGTGGTTCAGCTCAGCGCCGACAGCATCAACGCGGCCACCGGGTGGGATCTTAGCAGGGAAGATATGTTTGACCTGGGGTTCAGGGTCATGCATCTGGAACGTGCCTTTAATATCAGGCATGGACTGAGACCGGAGGATGACTGGGATGTAACTCCCAGGTTGATTGATCCGCCGGTCGACGGCCCTGCAAGAGGTAAATCAATGAAGCCCTATCTGGTAGGCATGGTAAAAAAATATTACAGGCTCATGGGATGGGACGAGAGGACCGGTAAACCCTGGAGGAGCACACTTAAAAAAGCAGGGCTCGAAGACGTGATAAAAGACATGTGGGGATGAATTATCTGCTTTTCAAATTGCTGATAATAATAAAAGTATTATTCAATGCCACTCCGGGTAATAAAACTTGGCAAAAGGCTCAGGGCGTAAGGCGCAGGGTGAGACCCGGGGCCAAGTCTTGAGACATGCGTCTTTTTCTAAAAAAATACTGATTTTGATCCTTCGATCTTTCGGTGAAAGGAGGTGATGGATAAAGCCGGCTTCAAAAGGACTTTCGATCATTTTAGATTAAAACAATAAATAACCTCATATTATCCAAAGGAGGAACAGATTATGTCTAAAAAACAAAAATCGGTATTCGGCAGGGGATTTATAACGCTAATGATTTTAATAACTGGTATATTTTTTGCTTTGCCTGGCTCCGTATCTGCTGCTCCTGCAGATCAGACCGTGTGGCGTCTGGATTGGTATCTGCCTAAAGGCGATCCTGAGACCGTATGGCTGCAGCAGGCTTGTGATGATATCCTGGAGTTTACGGGAGGAAGACTGAAGATAGATGTGTACCCTTCCTTTTCTCTGAAAATAAATCCGGGAACTCAGTTAAAAAATCTTCGGGACGGTCTTATGGAAATAGCCTGCATGAATGTCGAGATGCTCGAAGGAATGGAACCTAGCCTTGCGGTCACCGAGGCGCCGGGAATCTGGGCCAATAAGGCGGATCAGGCAAAGGCGGTTGATGCGATGGTTCCATTCAAAGAAAAGACCTACGCAGATCCCTGGGGATGCCATTATGTCGCAACAAAAATGATGGCTGTACAGATGAATGGTATATTTACAACCAAAAAACCGATAAAAACCCTTTCGGACCTGGCTGGAGTCAAGATGAGAGCCTCGTCCCGACGGAGTGTGGCGCCCCTGAAGGCCCTGGGAGCCGCCCCTCAGTCCATGCCTTCCGGAGAAGTCTATATGGCGCTCAAGACAGGTGTTCTTGACGGCGCGCAATCGGGTTCAAGGATATTAATCTATCAGAAATGGGGAGAGGTCGTTAAATACGGAATTGAAGGTCAGCTCACGAGTGCTATCGCCCAGGATATCTGTGTGAACCAGAAGGCATGGGATTCCATTCCCAAGGATATACAGGAAGTTGTAACGATGAGATTCAAGGCCCTGGGGGATATGCAGAGAACCATGGCGATTATGCCCGGTACCAGCGATCACTGGAGAAGACAATGTGAAGGCATGGGAGTACAATATTCTGACTGGTCTAAAGGTGACCTTGACAAACTCGAAGACCTGTTTGCGGAAGAGTGGTATAAGGAACTGGAAAAGGCAACTCCACGAACGAAAGAAGCATGGGATTTAGTGAAAAAATATACCGTAAATACCAGATAGATTTTACGTAAAAATGTTATTTCATGCGATGAACAGGGAGCTCAGAAATATCTTTCTATGGAAGAAAAGAGGATAGGGCTCAAGGCGCAAGGCCAATCCTTAAGATATGTTTATCTTTAAAGAGCTTTTCCGTTGGCCTTATGCCCGATTTTATTATCCCGAGCCCCATTGTGAGTCATACTTTTTCAAATGACCTGGATGGAGACTATCTGATATTTTCCCGGCCTTGGCACAATAAAACAGACGACGAGGGGAATTTATGAAAACAAAAAAGCTGTTATGGCCGGCCCTGCTGGCGAAATGGGTTGTTGAGTGGTCGATGTTTCTGGGAAATATAATTCTCGGTGCTATGCTCTGTATAGTTTTTCTGAATGTACTCATGAGATATTTTTTTCGTGAACCCATTTACTGGGGTGACGAGATCATGACTTACCTTATGATACTGGTTGCATTCCTTGGATTTGGATTCAATCTGAAGGAAGGGCGACATATCAGCATGACCGCCCTTATAGTTATGCTGTCTGAAAAAGCCAGAAATTATATAGGCCTTATTACCGGCCTGATTGCTGTTGTCTATTTTGTCTTTTTACTGATCGCGGGGATTTATCTAACCATTGACTCCTTTGAAATCGGATATTTCAGTATGGTTACGGGTCTTCCGATCGGGCCGTGGCAGGCTGCAATGTGTTTTGGTCTGTTCATCCTGCTGACAGCGTCCCTCTGGAATATGATAAATAGGATTAAAACCGCCTTTGGGAAGAAAGAGGGCAAACCAACAGATGTTCATTAATTATGGGAATCACGCTGATAATTTTCAGGAATCTAACAACCAAAGGAAGGAAAGCTTATGATTGAGGTATGGATTGTCCTGTTAGCGACCCTTTTTGGTCTGTTGTTCCTGGGTGCCTGGATTGGAGTAGCCCTTGGTGTCAGCGGTGTCGTCATCATGTTTATATGGGGAGGGGGCTTCCCACTGTTAGGCGGTGAACTGTGGTCCTCTCTGAACATTTATGGACTCACGGCCATACCGGGGTTCCTATTCGTCGGAGAAGTCATTCTGCGCAGCGGTCTGGCCGGGAGGGCATTTGAAGCAGTAGCTCCTCTGGCCGGCCGCCTGCCCGGAAAACTTCTCCAGGTCAATATTATATTGTGCGCCATGTTCGCCGCAGTATTCGGCTCCAGCACTGCATGCGCAGCCGCAGTGGGAAGCATTGTTATACCTGAGCTGCGAAAAAGAAAATACAGAGAGGATCTGATTCTCGGCACTGTTGCGGTTGCCGGTACCATGGCATTCGTCATCCCGCCAAGTTCCCAGTTCATTCTTTACGGGTCCATTGTGGATGTGTCTATAGCCTCTTTATTTTTAGCCGGAACTATCCCCGGAATCCTTATGGCCGGGCTATTTATGGCCTATCTTGCTATCAAGGCATATATTTCCCCGGATATAGTACCTGCTGAAGAGCCGGTCCCTTTGCGGCAGGCGATACCCCCTCTTCTGAGACTATGGCCCCTAATCCTGATCATGCTGTTATGTGTAGCTCCCATCTATCTTGGCCTGGCAACTCCCACTGAATCAGCCGGACTGGGTGCATTCGCGTCACTTTTTGTCGGGAAACTTTTCGGAGACCTGCGATTAAGGTCCATATGGGTCTGTCTTCAGGATACCTCCAAGGTGATGTGCATGTTGTTTTTTATTATTATTGGAGCAATGATAATGTCCACGGCAATCTCCCAGTTGGGGCTGCCTAGGCAGGTGATTGAGTGGATAGGCGGTCTCCATGTCCCGCCCTTTATTATTATGGGCGCTATATACGTTATGTACATCGTATTAGGCTGCCTTTTCGATGGTATTTCAATGATGTTTATGACGCTACCCTTTGTCTATCCAATTGTTCTCCATCTGGGCTTTGATGGAATATGGTTCGGCGTCATGATTTGCCTTTTGATTGAGATCGCAATGGTGACTCCACCTGTGGGGATGAACATTTATATAGTAAAAGCAGTAGCCGGCGATGATACGGAAGTTTACACTATTTTCAGAGGGAGCCTCCCTTTTATCATATGCGCGGCCACAGTTCTCGCTTTGATAACCGTTTTTCCAGGAATCGTAACCTGGTTGCCTAATTTGATGAACCGTTAGGGATCATAAGGATAGAATGGATAGTTTTAATAACTTTTAACTCTATCTTTATAAGTTATGAGGGGAAGAGAAAAAAGATCAGCAGGGCCATTTGTCTTTCCAGGGTCGTGCCTCCTCAAAGGCCGCCGCTGCTCTTAAAACCATGAGATCCTCTAAAGGTCTTCCTATAATCTGGAGACCGATAGGTAAATTATCTGATGTCCAGGCACAGGGCAGAGAGGCGGCCGGCTGGCCGGTTAAATTAAATGGATAGGTAAAGCCAAGGAAATTCAAAGGATGGACCTTGTGCCCGGCAACCTCCCCGGGCCAATCAATACCCACCGAAAAGGGAGGAAGGGGCAGCGTGGGGGTCAGGAGCAGATCATATTTTGCAAAGAAAGGCTGAAGTCTCTTCCAGAGCATATGACATCGGTTTACCGCAGACGCGTAATCGGCGGCCGTTGCCTTGAGACCGATTTCAGTTAATCTCGCCAGCCCCGGATCCAGGAGGTCTTTCCATTCTTCCAACCGACCTCCAATTGCGGCTGCGCAATCAGCCGCAAAAAGGAGTCGATAGTCATCATGCATTAACGGGAAGTCGGGTGTAGCCTCTTCCACGTCGCAACCCATCCTTGAAAAAATCCGGACCGCATCCTCAGCGGCTTCTCGGACTACCGGATCAACCACGACATGACCCAGGTCCTGACTCCAGGCAATGCGCAGACCCCGAACCCCCTTTTTGATTTCTTCCCGGTAATTTAGATTTCCACCTGTCAAGGATAAAGGATCCCGGTCGTGTGGCCCGGCCATCACCTCCATCATCATGGCCGCATCCGCCACGGTGCGGGTCAGAGGACCGTTATGAACCACGCGTCGGTCCAGAGTCTCCCAGCCCGGAAGCAAAGGATGAATAGGTATCCTTCCCCGGGATGGTTTGAGGCCGAAGATTCCGCAGAAACCTGCGGGAGCCCTGATTGATCCCCCGGCATCACTTCCCAGGGCCAGTGGACCCATGCCCGATGCGACTGCTGCTCCAGCACCGCCACTCGAACCGGCCGGAGTCATCTTTGGATTCCAGGGATTGCGGGTGATTCCCCAGAGGGGGCTGTCTGTTACGGCCTTATAGCCGTACTCACAGGTATTTGTTTTGCCGATGATGATAGCTCCTGCCGCCTTAAGCCTTTCAACCGCGACCTCATCCTGATCCGGAATAAAGTTTTCGTGCATTTTGGAGGCAAAGGTTGTACGGATACCCTTGGTGAAAATCAAATCTTTGACGGAAACAGGAAGACCGAATAAAAGTCCCTGGTCTTTTTCTTTGAACATTTGTTTATCGGCTTCCCGTGCTTCAGCCATTGCTGAATCGTGAGTGATTGTACAGAAGGCATTTAATTTGGGATTCAGCTTCTCAATCCGGGACAGAACAGATGACATGATCTCAGAAGGTTTAACTTCTCTAACGGCAATCATCCGCCTCAATTCCGCTCCGCATAATTTCCAAAGTTCAGCCAATGGAATCCTCCCGGTTACTTACTATTTAGTGCTCATCCATAAACTAATTTTTCTGGATTCGCGCTATCAGCCTTAAGCTATCAGCTAACTATCACCCCCACCCTAACCCTCCCCCATAAAGGGGGAGGGAAGGGAGAGGGTAAAGGTTCGGCTGATTGCTGACGGCTGACCGCTAACAGCGACCTCCAGAAACAGCCGGTATATGGATGAGCACTACTTAATCTTGCCCAGAGCTTTCAATACTTTATCCGGAGTGAATGGATAGTCCATTATCCTTGTGCCGATAGCATTGTAGACAGCCATAAGCACGGCGCTGGGACCGGGTGAAGTGGCTATCTCGCCGACACCGACCGCATGAAAACGGTGGCTGGGCATAGGTGTGTCCAGAGTTATATTATCAAAATGAGGCAGTTCGTTGAAAGTCCGCCATTTATAATCAACCATGTTGGCATTCATCATTCGGCCGTTACCGGGATCAAGCATGCCACCTTCAAATATAGCTGTGTCCAGGCCTGCTGATCCCAGGGCGCCGTGTAACTGGCCTTCGAGGCAGGCGGGAGAGATTACCTGACCGCATCCGGCGCTGTTGAGGACGTTAACGAGTTTAACCACACCTGTCGCAGTATCAACTTCGACCTCAACGAATGTCATAAGAAAATTGCTCAACGTGAAATCCTCGTCAAACCGGCCCTTGCCCAGAATGGTACTTGTTATACCGGTTGCCTTACGCCAGAGTATCCTGTTTTCGGGATTCTCAATTTCGAATATATATCCGTCTTCGGTATCAAGCTTTTCGGGGTTGAGTTTCATCACCGGAGCCGCCTTTTCCAGTAGCTGGCGCCGGGCATCCTCAGCAGCCTGTATTACAGCTGAACCTACGGTATAAGTGCCCCGCGAACCCACTAGGGCAAACTCAAACGGATTACCATCCGTATCCGGAAAACTCATATTAACATGGTCCAGGGGAAGGTTCAGCACCTCGGCAGCCATCTTGGCCAGGCTGCTGCGCTGACCCTGCCCTGTCTCAGAAACTGCAACCAAAATGAGAGCGCGGCCATCCGGAGTCAGTTTTACCCATGCCTCTGAGTCGTCTTCACCGACATCCGCGTTGCAGTGGATGCCCAGGCCCACCCCCCGGCGCTTGTTACCATGGACAGACGTTGGTTTACCCCATCCCTTCCATTTTTCATTCCAACCAAATTTGGCTGCGCCATTATCAATGGCCGGAGAGAAATCCACTCCCCGATAAATATACTTCTTACCGTTTCGCCAGAAGTATTCATCGCCTGCCCTGACAAAGTTTTTTTTGAAGAAGTCTACAGGGTTAACACCGGCCTTTTCCATTGCCATACCCAGAATGGGCAAAATTGAGCTTTCCAACTCCTGGCCGCCGTAGCCCCGGACAATGCCGGTAGGCGCCCGGTTGGTTAGGACCAGCGTAGAGTGGAGGTCCCAGTTAGGACAACGCAAGGCCAGCTGGAGTTCACCGCAGCCTACGGCAATCTCATGTGGTCCCGCTTCCGAACCCGACCCGGTATTGACATACCATTCCCCGGTAACAGCCGTGACCGTGCCGTCTTTTTTGATACCGATACGGGCATTAATGCGGCATGAAATCCGTAATGAGTAGGCAGCCAGGTGCTCCTCTTTTGTGTAATAAATCTTGACCGGTCGTCTGGTTGCCCTGGATAGTTCGGCAGCATAGCCGATTGGAGTCAGATTGGCATTTTTCGTGCCGTAGCTGCCTCCGCACTGGGTGGCGATAAATTGCGTGTCTTTCATGCGGAAGAAAGGTTGTGCCAGATATTTGTTCAGCCCAAGTGATTGAGTTGCCACATAGGCTACAAGTTTATCAGGGTTTTCCCAGTATGCAACAACACCTGGTGGTTCAGGAGGCAAGGGATTGGGAAAACACTCATAAAATCCCGTGCCCTCAATTATTTCATCAGCCTCGGCAAAACCTTTGTCAACATCTCCCCTGACAACATTTTGTAAAAGCTTGGAGATCTGGGGAATAATGTTATCCGGGTACTGGTCGTAAAGCGGTGGCTGCCCAGGTTTAATGGCCTCTTCGACGTTGTAGCAGGCCTGTAGCGGCTCATAGTCCACCTCGATAAGCTGAACAGCTTTCTTAGCAATTTCGGCGGTATCCGCGGCTACCAGCGCGACAGCATCACCGACAAAACGTACCTTTTTATCCAGAAGCTTCATGTGATTGGGGATACCCCAGACAGCATCTGTCACATCTTTATAGGTCAGTACCGCGTGGACACCGGGCTGGGCTGCCGCCCGGCTGGTATCTATTCTTTTAATATTGGCATGGGGGAGTGGACTCCTGTGCACTTTGCCGATCAGCATATTCGGCAAACGCACGTCATCCAGGAATTGCGCTTTTCCCGTGACGATATTTCTCGCATCTTTACGTGGTGTGTCTTTTCCAATATAACGGTAGCTATTTGCCATACTTCCCACCTTCGATTACATCAGTGACGGTTTTTAAAACTTCATAATGTGAAATACAGCGGCAGAAATTGCCGGAAAGGGCTTGTTTGATTTCACCCTCCGCAGGTTTTGGATTTTTGTCTAACAAGTCTTTAACGGTCATAATGATGCCGGGGGTACAAAAACCGCACTGGAAGGCGGTGTGGTCAATAAAGGACTGTTGCAGTGGATGCAGCTCCCCTGTTTTAGGGTCTTCCAGTCCTTCAATAGTAGTAATGTTCATACCGTCACATTCCACTGTAAGAATAGTGCATGACAGGACGGCCTTATTATTAATGATAACGGTACAGGATCCGCAGGCTCCCCGGTCGCAGGAAATCTTAGTACCGAGCAGACCCAGATTATTTCGCAGTGTCTCCGCCAATGTATCCGATGGGATGATGTCTTTCCCGATCATCAGTTCATAGGGCTTACCATTGACTACCAACTTTATTGTTGATTTATCCGTCATAGTTACCTCATTTCCCGGATGTCCCAAGGTTTAGAATTGCACGCCGGACCATTTCTCCGGCAATAGGAATTTTATAGCTGTTTTTCTCAAGCGGTAACGCGTCCTCAAGAGCAGCCTCTGCCGCAGCAGCGGCCTGTTTATCATCGAGCGCCTTCCCGACTAACACCTTTTCCGCTGCAATAGCCCGCAACGGACGCGGGGCAACAGCGCCTAACACGATACGCGCATCATGACAGATGCCATTTTCTATAGAAATAACGGAAGCAACACTTATCAGGGCAAAATCTATGGCCTCACGCAGCCGGAATTTGACGAATGTCTGCCTGTCGCCGTCATGGAGCGAAGGTACCTGGATTTCTGTAACAATATCGCCTTGTTCGAGCGCATTGGGAAAGGAGCCAAAGAACCCGGCAACAGGTATTGTCCTGGTCCCCCTTGGGCCGACAATCTTCACCCTGGCATTCAGGGCCTCAAGGGCTACCCCGGTATCAGAAGCATTAACGGACACGCAACCGCAGTTAAAACACCTGTCAGCCTCGGCCTGGATATCATCCAGACTACAACCGGGAGTGTCTTCAGTATCTATCGTGCGTTGATTCACCGGAATCCTGATTGACTCTAATTTCTCCGTTTTCCCGCAACACTCGGGGTTAAATTTTAATAGAGGCTTTATTGCATCTTCTTTATCACTCCCGGTTTTATTGAGATAGGCGTCAATGGCAAGTGCCGCTCTTCTCCCGTCGGCGATGGCTTCTATCACTGTCGCAGGGCCGCGAGACGCCTCACCACCTGCAAAGATGCCGGCTGTAGCGGTTGCCTGGGTCTCGTGATTGGCTCCGATCAGGCCTCGGCTGGTGTCGATAACCCCCAGAGCAAATCCCGGGTCAGGCTCATATCCAACCGCCATAACTATGACGTCTGCTTCAACAGTGGTTTTGGTATTCTCGTCATAGGTCCGGGTGAATCTCCCTGACTTGTCACGGGCCGAGATACAGCGGATAAGTTCCATGCCGGCTAGTTTGCCGTTGGATTTGAGTATCCTGTGGGGGGCCCAGGAAGGCATAATCCTGACATTTTCTTCTTCAGCCTGCTCAATCTCCCACTTGAGCGCCGGTGTGTCCTCCCTGGTTTTCCTAAAGGCCATTGTAGCCTCTTCAGCGCCCAGGCGCAGGGAGGTAATGGCAGCGTCAATAGCCGCGTTGCCTCCTCCTATGACCAGCACTTTCCTGCCGGGGGCTTTTTTGATACCCTTCTGAACAGCAGCCAGAAATTCCAGCGCGGATACTGTGGATTCTTCCCCATCCAATCCGATAGAGACCGGGTTCCAGGCACCTGTGCCGATAAAGACTGCGTCATAATCTTTCCTGAGACTGTCAATGGTGATATCCTTACCCACATCAACCCTGAGCCTGAATTCAATCCCGATATCCTCAAGTATTTTTACCGTGCGCCTTACGATATCTTTTGGCAGTCTGTAAGATGGAATCACATACCTTAGCAGTCCTCCAGCCTCTTCCATACGGTCGAAGACAGTAACTCGATGTCCCGATAACCTGAGGTAGTAAGCCGTGCTAAGGCCGGACGGACCGGAGCCGATTATTGCCACTTTTTTGCGTGTGTTTCCCCCGGGTTTTTCAATGACTTCATCCGCGTTATCCAGAATGTAATCCCCGATGAATCTCTCAATATCCCTGATTGACAGAGACTCATCGAGATTACCACGGTTGCACGATTGTTCACAGAAATGCGGGCACACCCTTCCGGTTATCGCCGGGAACGGGTTGTCCCTCAGAATATCACTGGCCGCTCCGGGAAGGTTCCCCTCTCTGATTCGACTGAGGTAGGCAGGGATATTCACGTGACCTGGACAGGCTGACTGACAGGAGGTGGGGGTAACCCTCAAGCCCCCGAATATAGAGTGGTACTGGTTCTCACCGGTCATGGCGTAGCATTTTTCTCCGCCCTTAAGATAGCAATCGATACGCCCGCCTATCTGGTCTGGATAACGGTAGTACCAGCAACGCACATCCTGGCACAGGTTGCCGCCGATAGTGCCCATGGTACGGATGTGCGGGGTCGCTACCGCCTCAGCCGCTTCAGCGAGGATCTTATACTTTTCCCTGATTAGGGGAGAGCCGGCGATATCCTCCAGCTTTGTCAGGGCGCCGATCTTGAGTCCCCTGGCATCCTCTCTAATATAGTCCAGTTTGGGAATAGTCTTGATATTGATTATGGTATCGGGATATTCGGGGAGGATTTCATCCTTCAATATCCCGAGGAGATCGGTCCCGCCTGCAATCAGTTTGGTCTTGCCTTCGCTTTGCAGCTTTACTGCTTGATTGATACTCTTGGCGTCTTTATGCTTAAAAGGTTTCATTTTACCTCTCTCAGAAATGAGAAACTTGGTGAAATTTCAGCAATGTTGAACCCTAATTTTAAAAGCCTGTTGTGCTGGTGATTAAATATTTAAAATAACAGATATAAGAGATGGAGTCTACACCTTTTTTGTCACGCTTATGGTATTTAATAACGGAATTTTTTATTTAGGAATCGGTGAAAGTCAGTAATTTCCGGTTAGGATATTGCACAAACCTCTTTTGGAAATTTTTGATGGTCCATGGGGTCTTTTTTTAGAATGCGACCTGGATCATGTGCAAGTTTTTTGTATATTGATTTTTTTAAACACTGGATGATATATTTATGGCTGGTTGCGATCAGGGCTCATGCGGTTCCTGCACGGTTATCTCGGTCTCGAGGGAGTGGATTCCCCTATCTTTGAAGAGACTGTTCTCATGACTGTCTCCAATATTACAAGCAGATGGTTTGGCGAATATCCACTAAGTCCTGAAAGGGTTTTAAATGCTCTTGGTAAATAAAGGGGGGTAAGAAGAGATGAAATCATTTGACCATTATGATGCCCATTCGGTTATGGAAGCCCTGTCCATCATCAGGGATTATAGGGGCAAGGCACGCCTGATGGCCGGAGGCACGGATCTTCTGGGCATTCTTAAGGATGATATACTCAGTGAATATCCCGAGGCAATAATAAATATCAAGACCGTGCCAGGTCTGAATAAGATACTGGAGGATAAGGATGGATTGAAGATAGGTGCCATGACCAGGCTTGTTGAGATTATTAACTCGCCCCTTATCAATTCAAAATATCCCTTGCTTGCTGATGCCGCCAAATCGGTGGCCACACCGGAAATACGCAATATGGCTACCATCGGGGGCAATCTATGCCAGGATAGTCGCTGCTGGTATTACCGGTATCCCCACCAGATAGGCGGAAGGATCCTATGTTATCGTAAGGGAAAAGGCCCGTGCCATGCGATAAAAGGAGATAACCGTTATCACGCCATTATCGGTGGGAAGAAATGTTTCGCGGTCTGCCCCTCGGACATGGGGACGGCCCTGACTGCATTGGATGCGACGGTCGTCGTCTCGGGACATGATGGCGAAAGGATTTTACCTGTCCAGGATTTTTTTGATGTTATGGGGCCCAGGATAGGACCTGATGAGATACTGACTGAGATACGGATCAAAGAGCCTCCATCCATTGCCTTCCAGTCCTTTATTAAATTCAGGCTGAGAGAAACTATCGATTTCGCCATAGTCAGCGTTGCATCCGTAATCACAAAAGAATTGGATTTGTGCAAAGACGCAAGGATTGTGCTGGGGGCCGTGGCCCCGGTGCCTTACAGGGCCACAATGGCGGAGGAAGTCCTGAAGGGGAAGCCCCTGGATAGATCCGTGGTGGACGAGGCGGCAAAGGCTGCAGTCAAAGATGCAAAACCCCTGAGTGGAAATGCCTATAAGGTGGAAATAGCAAAAAGTCTGGTCAGGAGGTCTATTTTGCCCGGAGAATCATGAAATTAATTTCTCCATCCTATGCCTTACGCCCTGTGACCTGGGCCTTGTCCCAAGATTTTACTTCTCCTTCATCCGCAGATAGGCGTCTATGAACATGTCGATATCACCATCCATGACCCTTTCAAGATTTCCTATCTCCTCATTTGTCCTGTGATCTTTTACCATCCTGTAAGGATTGAAGACGTAAGATCGTATCTGACTGCCCCAGGCGATCTCTTTCTGGTTTTCATGCATCTCCTGCTTTTTTTCTTCAAGCTTGCTTTTTTCCAGGTTGTATAGCCTGGATTTCAATACCTTCAGGGCCATCTCCTTATTCCGGTGCTGTGATTTTTCGTTCTGGCACTGGACGACAATATTGGTAGGCAGGTGGGTGATTCTGATAGCGGAACTGGTTTTGTTGACATGCTGACCTCCCGGGCCGCTTGCCCTGAAGGTATCGATACGCAGGTCTTTATCTTCGATCTGGATATCGATGTCTGCATCAACCTCCGGGAGGACGGAGACCGAGGCAAAGGATGTATGTCTCCTTCCGGTGGCGTCAAAGGGTGAGACTCTTACCATTCGATGTATTCCATGCTCTGATTTAAGATATCCGAAGGCATAAGGACCCGTTACCGTGAAAGTGACACTCTTTATGCCGGCCTCATCTCCTTCAAGGTAATCTATTATCTTTGTGGACATGTTACGTGATTCAGACCAGCGGATATACATGCGGAAAAGCATCTCGACCCAATCCTGGGCCTCAGTACCACCTGCTCCCGCATTTATGGAGACAATGGCATTTCTCTTATCATCCGGATTGCCGAGAAGAGATTTAAATTCAAGCCTTCCAAGGGCCTTTTCCAGTTTCCGGACATCCTTTTCAACCTCTTTGGCGGTGTTTTCGTCTCCTTCCTCTCCCGCCATCTGGGCAAGGAGCTTTGCGTCATCCGCCTCATTATTAAGACTTTGCCATTGGTCTATGGTTTCCTTAAGATTGGCCCTCTCCTGGTTTATCCTGGAGATCTCTTCCTGATTTTTTTTCCAGAAGTCGGCCTTTGACATTATTTTTTCCAGTTTCTCAAGTTCTTTCTCTTTTTCATCCAAGTCAAAGATGACCTCGAAGTTTATTAAGCTTGCCTTTGATCTTTTCAATATTTCCTATTAATTCGTTATCCATGTGATGTCTCCTTCTTTTAATGGATAGTACATACCCCCCCTCCGGGAGGGACATATAAACAGGTCAGCGGAGGGAAACTGTTTGTTCCGTTAAAAAACGGATCTTTTTCCCCCCACCTCTAAACGATCATAACATAATCCGCGTAAAAAGATAATCAAGCAGATAACCAGGGCTATATAAACGAAAATATCACCATACCTGTAATAGATACTTATGGGGTGATCATCTGTCGGGATCTTCGATAGAAGAATTTCTTCATTAAAAAGTTCCCCCTTTTTTACAACATTACCCTTGGGATCGATAAAAGCGCTTATCCCCGTGTTTGCGGCCCTGATAAAAACTCTTCTGGATTCCACGGCCCTGAAAACAGACATCATTAAGTGCTGATATGGAGCACTTGTCATTCCAAACCAGGCATCATTCGTCAGGTTGATTATGATTTTGGCTCCTTTCTGAATATGAATACGGGATATCTCCGGGAATATGGCCTCATAGCATATCAGGACACCTGCCGGACTGTTGGGGATTTTCAGAGGGGAGATATCTTTACCTGGAGCAAAATCCCCTGCCGCCGGGACTAATCGGTGAACAAATGGAAGGAATCTTTTCAACGGGACATATTCGCCGAAAGGTACGAGGTGCGCCTTATCGTAATAATCGACTACCTGTCCCATGGGAGAGAGGTTATAGGCGCGGTTGTAATATAGCACCTTGTCGTCAATCCTGGCATATGCCGGACTGCCGAAAATCATATAGGCACCTGATTCGCGGCCAATACTGTCAACCATTTCGGTCAGCCCCGTGTGATCTTGAAAAAAGAATGGGAGGGCTGTTTCAGGCCAAACAATCAGGTGGGGGTCATACCAATAGATACTGCGGGTAAGTTCCAGGTATTTGACCAGGGTTTTTCCCTGATAGTCCGGGTTCCATTTTACGGACTGGTCGATGTTCGCCTGAATGATGGCCACACGCAGTGGGTCAGACACGCCGTCTTTACCATCATAATCCGACAGTCTGCTTTTGCCGTAGGAGAGGACGGATCCCATGAGAACGATGAAAATTAAAAGTTCAATAACCTGGATTTTTAACCGTGGTTTTGAATCTTTATTAAAGAGGAATAGATAGACCAGGCTGTTCATAAGGACTATCAGGAAGGAAATACC